>NZ_JBLGTY010000022.1:0-47197 GCF_047470845.1 Candidatus Enterococcus avicola
CATTGATGATCAAAACAAAGGGAAATTTTCTCCATGTATTAAAACATTGGAAATCAAATCAGAAGAAAAGGAAATCCTATTTCTTCAAAATCAGCAAATTTGCGATGCTGCATCAAACAAGTTAAATGATCAGTCAGCATATACAGGAATAGTTAAGAGTAATCGGTATTCACAATTCGTTTGCTTTGAAGATAAAGCACACTATGAGCGCATTTACCGCAGAACATTAGATACATTTGGACAAAATGACAAAGAAGGATTTATTACTGAACTAATGCAGAAAGTAGGTAGAAATGATGTCTTCAAGAAATTACCAAAATAGAGTCAACAATGATTTAGGCGATATCTTTGAAAAAATGATTGATCAAGGATGTTGGTATTACAGAACAAAAGAAATAGCTTTAATTGAAAAAACACCTGAACCGTTTCGTGTGAAGCAGATACTCGGCGATGGCAGAATGATCGTTTATCCCATCGGGAAAGCTCAACCAGATTACAAAGGAACTCTATGGGATGGGCGTGCCATTGTTTTTGAAGCAAAGATGACCACAACGGATCGGTTAAAAAAATCAGTGATCACACAAAATCAGGCGGCCTTGTTGGATCTCCATCAAAAATTAGGAGCGATGGCAGGTGTTTGCTGCATGATCAAAAAGACCGTTGGGTTTATCCCATGGAGTGATTGGCAGAACATGAAAGAAAAATATGGCCGTCAGTACATTCTTGAAGAAGAATTGGAAGATTATCAGGTTGCTACGCCGGGCTACATCGATTTTCTGAATAAAACGAATTGGTGATCCTATGGATGAAAGAATAACCAGTTTCAAAGTAGCGCGTGTCGAATTCACCATGTTTTGCAAGATACGAGGATGGACGGTTGAGTATTTTTCTAATAACCCCAAGAATTACCGTCAATACTATGCAAGATGTTATGTTCCAGAAAAGGCAGATACCTATCATTTTATTATTACGCTTTCAGGGAAATACTATCGCCTTCTTGGAAATAAGCAGTGGGAGCCTTATGAATATGTGTTTAAGCCAGCAGATGCAGGAGGTGATCAACATGAAACAGAATCAACAGGCGATGAAGCAGAAAGAACATGAGAAAAAGAAACGCCACAGAGAACGGGCTTTAAAACTACAACGATTGCTTTACCTTTCTAACCTTGATGATCGAGAGATTGATCCATTAATTGAGGACGAGCGAGAAGCATTGCGTGTTGAACTTTGGAGAGGGGAGCAATCCCATTTGCGAATTGTTGAAGTTCTATACAAAGGCGAAGTGATTTTCACAGGTACTCGAAAAGACGTATGTCGGAAGTGCAAAAAAGCAAATCGAACGATGAGCGATTTATTACGTTATGGTCATGAAGATAAACAAGGAAGGACTTACCGTTATAAGGATTGGAGTGGAACCATTGACGATGGGGTTGATTACGATTAATCAAAATAATTGGAGGGAAATTCATGAATGAGTTAGTTGAATTAGTAGAACAATGGTCAAAAGAAAAAGGATTGGATAAAGCAGATTCTAGCAAACAAATGTTGAAAGTTGTCGAAGAAACTGGTGAAGTTGCAGCTGCATTAGCAAGAAACGATCAAGATGCATTACGTGATGGTATTGGCGATGTAGTAGTAACCCTGATCATCTTGGCAATGCAAAATGATATGGATTTATACGAGTGCTTGAATTTTGCTTATGACGAAATCAAAGGACGGACTGGAAAGATGGTCAATGGTGTTTTCGTTAAGTCCAGTGACCTGTAATAATTCCAGAATCGGAAGATATTACCAACTAGGAGGACAGAGAATGATTGATGCAAACCAAATGCAAAAACAAAAAAGATGAAATGTTCAGGCTTGAAGTTCAAGTAATCCCATTTCTTAATCAGTTTGAAGTTTTGGAATGTTCAGCCAGCAGAGAAGAATTAGAGTGTGTTCTAATTCCTGAAACAGCAGAAAACATTCAGAAGCTAAATGAATTTCTTTGCTTTATGAATCATTGGGCTATAGTACCAGAACACTATGCTCCAGCAATTTGTGAATTCTTAGAATATTGTCATGCTGAAGGGGCTGGAACATTAGATTTAGCTTATCTGGTATACAACTATCTAAACATCAACACAGATTGGCTATGGTTCGGTACTGCTGAAAGAAAATGGGTAGTCCGTTAATGACAGATACTACTAACTTTAGGAAAAGAAAAATGAAACGGGTATTGTTAATTACGTGTTCTCAAAAAAAAAAGGTGCAAATGCACCCGTCAAAGTCATTGATAGATTTCCCCAGTTGAATCAGCATCATACACTTCTCCATCTGGAGCAACACGATAGAATCCTAATGTGCCAGTACCTCCGTTTGCAATGGCGGCTTCACTTTGTGCTTTAAATAGATAGTCACTGCCTATCATTTCCCAAAATGTTAGTCTCGTGTCCGCATCGGAAAATCCGTATTTCTGCTTAATAGCTTCTTTTGCATCCTCTTCATTTGAGATCAGGGATACTTGGCTTGATGAAGACGTTGTATGATTTGAGTTGCTTGTTGAAGAACTCGTATCTGTTGTAGAAGGTCTAGTAATTGAAGAACTTGAAACTGTTGTCGAAGGCTTAATAATTGTGGAGCTCACGGAGCTACCAGAAGAATCTTTATAACTTTCATGCGTTGAAGAATTTTTTGTATCGTTATTACTTGCCGAGCATCCGGAAAGAAATCCAATAGCAATAAGGGATAGGAAAATTTTTTTCATAATATGTCTCCTTTGAGTTTATAAATGAATTATAGCACAGAATAATTATTGAATATGTATTTTTATAGGATAATCCGATTTTTTTGAATAGTCAGTTATCCACCAAAATTGTGGAAATAAAAAAACTACCCTAAATGAGTAGCAACAGAATCATAAATTATTTTTTTTGGAATCTGAAATTCCGTGTTTAACTGCCAATCTGATGATTCCATAAAGCATAAATCCTATAAAAATATACCAAATAAAAGCTAAAAAAGTTCCCAAAGCAATACCTCCTTTTAGGTATTGTAACATATTTTACATTTTACCAAGTCAGTTATCCGACGAAATAAAAAACTACATTCTAGTATCCGGAATGTAGTTTCAGACATATCTCATTATAAATAGTTAAAGGATTGTTTTACGATGAGCTTTAATATTGCTAAAGCGATATGCCCTTTTATTAAAACTGTTTCAGCTAATCTTTAAGGCAAAGGTCCATAAGTTTCTTTCCAAGCGGAGTAAATCTAACGTATCTTTCTTTTAGTACGATTTTTGGTTCATCTTTAGAAAAACTGTCTCCGAAATTTTGAAAGTTTCTTGCTATTAAATGAAAATGTTCAGTTTGTTTAATTTTTTCCGCTTGAGGAAGGCCAGGAGCATGTGATTCATTAAAATAAAAGGCGTCTTCAATAATGCCTGATCTTCCAAGCAAAGAAATAGTTAGTTTATCTATTTCTTCAACCTTATTACTCCAAATCAAATAAGTATCATTTATTGGTATTTCAAAAGCAGAATTATCGGTAAGCAAATCCATTGGGGAAAAACTTTCATAATTAGAAAGTTTTATCTCGAAAAGTGGCAAAACATTGTGCTCCAGCGAAAAAATACTTTTACAAAGAGCAGCTTCATCAATAGATAAGTTCTTCAATATATCAGAGAATGCAGGGGGGATTTCAGTGTTAAACCTACTATCCATTGTTTTTACAATTAGTCGAGCAAACATTTCTCTTAAATCATCACTAGATAGCTGATATTGAGAATCTTCTATAGTTTTAAGAGTAAGTCCTAATTTTGAATTGTCTCTGTATTGATCAGGAGTTTGATTAAAATATTTATTAGCATCTTTTTCTAATTTTTTTAATTCCGCTTTTCGAACGATTTGATACTCGATCGGTTTAGAGAATACTTTATTAAACAAAGCATTTGCAATTTGTGCAAGAGGTAAATTATTTATAGATTCAGCATCAACATTAATACTGATAAGATTAAATGAATTATCATTTGCGCCTATCTTAACCATTATTATCACACCTTTTTTAATGGATTATATCACAAAATATTTTATTTAATGATTTTATTGTCAGCAATAAATAAATGGAGGGATAAGGTAACTATGGAAAAATGTAAAGCATGTTCCGACTATTTCAAATGGGATGATGAAGTAATAGAAGTGGATGATGAATATTATCACAAAGACTGCGTAACTCTCTATCCAACAGGATATGTTGCTTTTTTAAATGATAACTGCCTCGGAGAAACTGAAAATGCAGATGGAACTACGGCTTATAGTATTTTGGAAGAAGGTCAATATATAGATGACGAAGATTAAGAACAGGAACAAGCAAATGAATGATAGTCTATCCATCATCATAATACTGTTATCGATTGCAGGTCTAAGTTGGCTATCCTATACAATTGTGGATCAACAGAAGCAGATTGAGCAGTTACAAGAACAACTGCAGCATGAGCAAATGAAGTACAAGATTATTATCAATGATCCACTGGTACGAGATGCGATGGAAAGTGGAGGTTGATTATGACAGTTGCAGTTTTAGGTTTCACAAGATTCGTAATGATAATGGTCGTTGCAGTAATTGTTGGAAAAAAGATGGACGAGAGGGAAGGTAAATAAAAAAAGCCACTTCCTTTTTGGAAAGTGACTAACGCAAGATTATTTTACCATAAAAGGAGTGGCGTTTGTGAGATTTCAGTGGCTTAAAAATTATCAAGATTTAGAAGAGCAGATTCTCTTCATGAAATGGAATCTTAACAAGAGTAGGTTGGAATTGGAACGATGGGTCAGTGGTGATTTAGCAAACGTCCGTCTTGAAAAAAACTCAAGGTCAGCTTCTTTAGAAGAGAATATTCAAATAATTGAAGAAGAGATTGAATTACTAGAAGATCAACTAAATGAAATGGTTCTACTGATAAAGTCGTTTAAGGGATTAGACAATCAAATAATGTATTTGAAATATGTTGAAGGGATGACTTTAGAAAAAATTGCCGAAGATCTTAACTACAGTACATCGTATATTCAAAAGAAACATACTGAATTAAGAAAAGCAATTGATTTTGTCGATGAGTATATTTTAAACAAAAATAAGTTGAAGATGAAGATATCATTGCAAGATCATCGAGAAAAGTTGCACAAAAGTTGCACTACTAATTCTAGTTTTAAACTTGATTAATATGGAATATATTAATAGCGTAGAAGAAACGAGAGACGGTCTATGGCTACTCACATAATCATAAACCGAATGGAGGAAAGCTCCTTATCGCAAAACTTCTTTGAATAAATAGAAAGACAGCCCATTGTTTTGAAACGAGGTGAATCACTTCAAATCAAATTTCGCTAGTGCTGTCTTTTTGTTATGAGTATTAAATGTACTCCACCACTAAGAAAGGACCCCTTTATAATGGCTTTAAGAGCGGACAGACAAGGACCCCACCGGGTAGCCTTTGAGAAGAACAAAAGGGTATTGCTTAAAACTCACAACACTTGCGGCATTTGCGGTAAGCCTATTGACAAAACACTAAAAGCACCACATCCTATGAGTCCAGTAGTGGATCACATTGTACCAATCAATAAAGGTGGTCATCCATCAAGCATCGAAAACTTGCAGCTGGCTCACTGGACCTGCAACAGACAGAAGTCTGACAAACTTTACTCGGTTAAAGATGAAGCGCCTAAAGTTGTAGGTAACAGAAACCTTCCACAAAGCACTGAATGGGCGTCTTATGGCGGTTAAAAAATTTAGATACAATCATACCAAAAAGAAATTAAAAACTGATACAAGCGAAAAGAGAAGGGGGGATAGGTACCCCTCCACCTTGGCGGCCGAGCTTCACGCCGTCACTGTACATTTTTTCTCACGCGACTTTTTGAAAGGAGTGAAATAATGGAAATTTATGGCATTGAGTACTTAAGAAATAAGCTAGCTACTCATAAAATTCGTGTTGATTTAAGGTATAGACAATACGATATGAAGAAGAATGAATCAAGCTTCGGAATCACAATTCCACCTGAAATAAGAAAAAGATATCGATCAGTTTTAGGATGGTGTGCCAAAGGGGTGGATTCTTTGGCTGATCGTTTAGTTTTTCGTGAATTTGAACATGATGACTTTGAGGTAAACGAAATTTTTGAAGCAAATAATCCGGATGTATTTTTTGATAGCTTGGTTTTGTCATCTTTGATTGCTTCTTGTTCTTTCGTTTATATTTCAAGGGGTGAAGGAGAAATACCTAGATTACAAATAATTGAAGCAAGCAATGCAACGGGGATTATTGATCCAATTACAGGACTTCTAACGGAAGGGTATGCAGTTCTCGAAAGAGATAAAGATGGAAATCCATCTATTGAAGCATATTTTTTGCCTGGTATAACTCATTACTATTATGCTGATGAAAATATACCGGATGAACCTATCGAACATAGTTTTGATTATCCATTATTAGTGCCGGTAATTCATCGGCCAGATGCAGTTCGGCCATTTGGTCGTTCTCGTATTACACGATCAGGTATGTATTACCAGTCATACGCAAAACGTACACTAGAACGTGCAGATATCACCGCAGAATTTTACTCATTTCCGCAAAAATATGTTTTAGGAACAGATCAAGATTCAGAACCATTGGATACTTGGAAGGCAACCATTTCAGCGATGCTCGAATTTACAGTCGGAGAAGGTGGTAATGCTCCAACAGTGGGACAGTTCACGACTTCTAGTATGACTCCATTTACAGAACAATTAAAAACTGCAGCTGCTGGATTCGCTGGTGAAACAGGACTTACATTGGATGACTTGGGATTTGTTTCCGATAATCCCTCATCGGTTGAAGCGATTCGGGCAAGTCATGAAAATTTAAGGTTAGCTGGACGTAAAGCACAACGATCGTTAGGATCTGGAATATTGAACGTAGCATTTATTGCTGCTTGTTTACGTGATGACTACCCGTATTTTAGATATCAGTTTGCAAAAACAATTCCTAAGTGGGAACCATTATTTGAAGCTGATGCCAATTCATTAACATTAATTGGAGATGGTGCGATTAAATTGAATCAAGCGATTCCAGGATATATCAATAGTGAAACAATCAGAGATTTAACTGGAATAAAAGGTGGCGATAGTAATGGATAACGACATTGTTCCCGCATTACTTGAAAAAATTAAAAATGAATTTAGTGAGCAGACAATCAATAGTCAGAAGTTGAAGTCTGCTTTTTCTTTGCTCAAAAATCGTAAGGCCACATACAAAAATGTAAATGAGTTTGCTATTGAAATTGGAGAAATATTAGCAAATGTATTAGGCAGCAATATCAGCATTAACATTCTTCCTGACGGGAAAATGTATTTTAATATTGCTGATCGGTTGCTTAATGAAACGCTGAAAAATAATTACGATTTGATTTCAAATTTTGCTGTTGATGTTCAAGAGCAGTTAAACAAAGAAGCTGCAATTAAAATTAAAGGACAGAAACCTGACTTCAACCAAGACAGGGTGAATGGCCTTGTAAACAAGATATCAGCAGCAGAAGATTTCGATACTGTTAAGTGGGTATTAGGAGAACCAATCGTAAATTTTAGTCAAAGTGTTGTTGATGATGTTATTAAAGCAAATGTAGATTTTCATGCGAAATCTGGGTTAAGGCCAAGAGTCAACAGAACCTTAGTTGGACATGCTTGTGATTGGTGTAAAAGTTTAGCTGGCTCATTTGATTATTATGATTTACCAGATGATATTTATCGAAGGCATGAAAGGTGTAAATGTATAGTTGAATATAAACCGGGTGATGGTCGAAAACAAAATGTATGGTCAAAAGCTTGGACTGATCCACAAAAGGAACAGAAAATTCAAGCTAGAAAAAATATAAATTTGAGAAAGGATGCGTGATCCAATATCTCCCAGCGACAGGGTTATCATGCATGATCGAGATTGAAAGGGGATAGTTTATGACTACTAAAGTGAAATTTGGTAATCAACATCCTACTCAATCGGTAATTATTCCATATGATGAAACTCTATCTCAAGAAGCGATTAGCTACTATGAACGAAGCGGATTATCAGTATATGAATGGCAACGGAGTTTGTTAGCACCAATCATGGCAGTTGATGAAGACGGCTTATGGATTCATCAAAAATATGGGTATTCTATTCCTCGGCGAAACGGGAAAACTGAAATCGTGTATATGCGAGAAATATATGCGCTGGAAATAGGTCAGAGTGTTTTGCATACAGCGCATCGAATTAGTACTTCTCATTCGTCTTTTAAAAAGATGAAAAAGTACATGGAAATGATGGGTTATGTCGAGGGAAGAAAAAACGAAGGCGCAGATTTCAATTCAATTAAAGCCAAAGGGCAAGAAATGATTGAATTGTATGAAACCGGAGGCGTAATTCAATTCAGAACACGGACATCTAGTGGTGGACTTGGAGAGGGATTCGACCTTCTTGTGATTGATGAAGCCCAAGAATACACCAAAGAACAAGAATCAGCCTTAAAATATACTGTTACTGATAGTGACAACCCCCAAACAATTATGTGTGGTACACCACCTACGCCGGTTTCGAGTGGAACTGTTTTTACGGGTTATCGCGATACTACGCTATTCGGTAAATCGAAATATTCTGGATGGGCCGAATGGTCAGTAGAGGATATGAAAGATATCCATGATGTTGACGCTTGGTACAATTCCAATCCTTCATTAGGTTATCATTTGACCGAAAGAAAGATTGAAGCGGAACTTGGTGATGACAAACTCGATCATAACGTACAGCGTTTAGGGTACTGGCCTAAGTATAATCAAAAATCTGCTATTTCTGCTAGTGATTGGTCAAGATTGAAAGTAGTAGCTTTGCCTGTATTGAAAGGACCGCTGTATGTTGGTATCAAGTATGGGAATGATGGTCAGAATGTTGCAATGAGTATTGCGGTTAAAACTTTATCCGGAAAAATATTCGTTGAAACAATTGATTGTGTGTCTGTAAGAAATGGCAATCAATGGATCATTAATTTCTTGAGAAAAGCTAACGTAAATGCAGTGGTTATTGACGGTGCCGGCGGTCAAAATATCCTAACTAAAGAAATGGAAGAGTTTAAACTCAAAGCGCCAATCCTTCCAAAAGTATCAGAAATCATTACTGCCAATTCATTATGGGAACAAGGGATATTTCAACAAACAATTTGCCACAAAGATCAGCCATCTCTAAGTTCAGTAGTTACGAACAGTGAGAAGCGCAATATTGGTAGCAACGGTGGATTTGGTTATAAATCGCAATTTGAAGATAGAGATATCTGTTTAATGGACAGTGCACTATTAGCACATTGGGCTTGTAGTATTAAAAAGCCCAAGAAAAAACAACAAAAAAGGTATTAGACGACTATTTAGCGGTAGTCGTTTTTTAATACACAAAATTACCGAACTGCCGGGCAAGCAGGAGAAAGGAAGTTTGTATTATGACATTCAAAGCAATTGAAACACAAGAGGAACTGGACCGTATTATCCAGGAGAGATTGAGTCGTGAAAAAGGGAAGTTCGCTGATTACGATGAGATCAAAACACGTAATGCTGCATTAGAAACAGAAGTAGATGCTTTGAAATCCACAATCGAGGAAACAAACAATGCCGCTAAGACTCATGAGCAAACAATAGCTGATCTTAATAAACAAATCGCTGAGAAAGAAACAGTGAATTTGCGTACAAGAATTGCATTACAAAATGGATTACCTATTGATTTAGCGGATCGTTTGATCGGTTCAGATGAAGAAAGCATTAAAGCTGATGCAGAACGGTTGGCGAGTTTTGTGAGTAAGAAACAAACGCCGCCACCTTTGAAAAATACTGAAAATAATTTAGGTGAAGGAAAAGATGGCGCTTATAAAAATCTAATTGAAAATCTTAATTTAGAAGGAGAGTAATATTATGCCAACATTATCAAAAGGAAGTTTATTTGATCCAGAATTAGTTACAGACCTTATTAACAAAGTGAAAGGAAAAAGTTCTTTAGTAGCTTTGTCTCAACAAAAGCCGATTCCATTTAACGGTCAAAAAGAATTCACTTTCACTATGGATTCCGAAATCGATATCGTTGCTGAAAACGGTAAAAAAACACATGGAGGAGTTTCTATTGCGCCGTTGACTATCGTGCCAATCAAGGTCGAATATGGCGCTCGGATTTCTGATGAATTCTTGTATGCTTCAGATGAAGAAAAGATTGATATTGTAAAAGCATTCAATGAAGGTTACGCTCGCAAACTTGCTCGTGGTTTAGATTTAATGGCATTCCATGGAATCAATCCACGTACTGGTACAGCGTCAGCAATTATCGGAACGAATCACTTTGACGGGAAAGTAACGCAAACAGTTGACTTTAATGAAGCAGATCCAGATGTAAACATTGAAACGGCTGCTTCAATGGTACAAGGTGCGGAAGGTGTAATTTCGGGTATGGCGATGGATCCGCAGTTTTCAGCTACCTTAGCATCTTACAAAGTAAATGGTGTCAAACAATTTCCAGAGTTAGCATGGGGAGCGAATCCGGGAGCTGTTCGTGGAATCCCAACTGATATCAATCGCACAGTATCTAACGGCGGGAATGACTTGGTTATAATTGGTGACTTTGCTTCCATGTTCAAATGGGGATATGCGAAAGAAATCCCATTGGAAGTTATCAAGTATGGTGATCCTGATAATAGCGGACAAGATTTGAAAGGTTACAACCAAGTTTATTTACGTTCAGAAACATACCTGGGTTGGGGAATTATGGATGGCAATAGCTTTGCTCGTGTGATTAAACCAGCAGGAGGCGGACAATAATGCAATATAAAAACACAAAAACAGGGGTTACTTTTAGTAGCCCTTGCGTTGTTTCTGGCGGTGATTGGGTCTTGTTGAAAGATGAGCCAAAAACTGATGAAGAACCAAAAGCACTGAATGAAGTAGAAATTGAAAATACTGACGATGAAGCTGAAACACCAGCTGCTGTTTCAGAACAACAAGCTGCTGTTCCAGAACAACAAGCTGATGAAAAAGATGAACAAGTGGCTGGATTAGAAGGCATTACTAAAAAGCAAATCATGCAGGAATTAAATGCATTTGGCATCAAGTATAACCCTATCTCTAAAAAGCAAGAATTGTACGATTTGATGATGCAAGGGAAGTGATTTCATGGCAGCCTTTGCAACTATTGATGATTTGTCAAACCTATGGCGTGCCCTTAAGCCAGAAGAAATCACGCGAGCTACTGAATTGCTTAATATTGTTTCTGATTCTTTGCGAATGGAAGCCGATAAGGTGGGAAAAGATTTAGATAACATGATAAGCATGAAGCCTGATTACTTTTTGAATGTTGTCAAATCGGTAACTGTTGATGTTGTAGCTAGAACACTAATGACATCAACTGATCAGGAGCCAATGACCCAGTATGCAGAAGGAGCATTGGGTTATTCCGTTTCTGGATCGTACCTTGTGCCAGGTGGCGGATTATTTATCAAAAACAGCGAATTGAGCCGTCTTGGTTTAAGACGGCAACGGATGGGAGTGATTGAACCTTATGGCACTTTTGAAAGGAATAACAATTCAATTGGTGGGTTTGACCAAAACGGGAACTGATCCATTCGGGAATCCAATCTACGAAGAAGCAGATATTGATGTTGAAAATGTCTTAGTCACTCCTACTTCCACTGATGATATTGTCAACCAACTTACTTTAACTGGAAAAAAAGCTGTATATACGTTAGCAATCCCGAAAGGAGATACTAATGATTGGGAAGACAAAGAAGTAAAATTCTTTGGTAAACGATGGCGCACCTTTGGCTTTCCAACAGAGGGTATCGAAGACTTAATCCCACTTGATTGGAATAAGAAAGTGATGGTGGAACGTTATGGCTAAGATGAAATTCAAGTTGAACCGGAGTGGAGTAGCAGCTCTAATGAAGTCCAATCAGATGCAAGGTGTATTAGAAGAGAAAGCAACTGGTGTGAGAAATAGAGCTGGCGAAGGTTACAAACAAGATATTTATGTAGGTAAAACGAGAGCAAATGCAATGGTATATGCGGATACATACCAAGCAAAAAAAGACAATATGAAAAATAATACCCTTTTAAAGGCGGTGCGATAAATGATTGAAATTGTGATTAAGAATTTTCTTGATAGTCATTTATCTGTAACGTCTTTTTTAGAAAAACAAGGGAAAATGCCAGAAAGCTATGTTCTTTTCGAAAAGACTGGTAGCGGTGCAAACAATCATATTTCGTCTTCAACATATGCTTTTCAAAGCTATGCACCTACATTGTATGAAGCCGCATTGTTAAATGCTGAGTTGAAAGAAATTTTAAAAGATCTGATCAAACTGGATGAGATCAGCAGGATTAAGCTGAATAGTGATTATAACTACACGGACACAACAACAAAAGAGTACAGATATCAAGCAGTATTTGATATCACTCATTACTAGGAGGTAATAACATGTCAGATGCAAAAAATGTATCAACTGCTAAACCAAAAGTGGGAGGGGCCATTTATTCGGCTCCATTGGGAACTACATTGCCCGAAAATGCAACAACTGAATTAAATGCTGCATTCAAAAGCTTGGGGTATATTTCAGAGGATGGTATGACAAACTCAAACACACCTTCTTCTGAAAATATTAAAGCATGGGGTGGGGATACTGTTGCAAGTCCTCAAACAGAGAAAGAAGATACCTTTTCTTACACTTTGATTGAAGCATTAAATACTGATGTTTTGAAGGAAGTATATGGATCTACAAATGTAACAGGCACAATTGATACTGGAATTAAAATTAAAGCGAATGCAAAAGAACTTGAAGAACACGTCTTAGTTGCAGACATGATTCTAAAAGGCGGAATTCTTAAAAGAATTGTTATCCCAAACGGAAAAGTAACGGAAATCGGAGAAATTAGTTACACTGATGCTGATGCAGTAGGTTATGAAACAACTATTACTGCTATTCCGTCTGATGATGAAGGAAATACTCACTTCGAATACATTCAGAAACCAGCAGCTAGCACAGGAGGTTCAGGACAATGATTAAAGGGGAAACAAATTCAGGATTCAAGTATTCTATCGAAGAAAAACGATTAGATAATTATGAACTCTTAGAAGTTATTGGTGAAATAGATGAAAATCCTGTGGTTGCGCCGAAAGCTTTAAATCTTCTTTTAGGAAAAGAACAGGCAGCAGCTTTGAAAGAACACGTTCGAGATGAAGATGGAATTGTTCCTGCTGCTAAAATGGTTGAAGAACTTGGAAATATTTTTCAAAATCAAGATCAAACAAAAAACTCCTAATCCTCGCCGGAATGATTAATATCGATGAGAGTTCATTGATATGCGATCTAGCCGAAACCTATAAAATATATGACTACAAACAGCTACCAGCTTCTAAGGTAGCTGTTTTTTCATGTGGACTTAGAGATGAATCTAGAATAAAGCAAAAGCTTAGTGGGCAAAAAATTCCGCTGAATACTCTTTTATTAGCGGGAATAAACGATAACTTAAGGCTTTTGGTTTGGGCAAAAACAAAAGATGGCCAAAAAGGAAAAAACCAGCCTGAATCGATTCTTTCTAAATTAGTCGGAAATAACATGAACGAAAGAGAGGAAGTTGTATTTGATTCTGGTGAGGATTTTACTCGTATGAGAAAACAACTGATTGGAGATTCAACGAATGGTGGTGAAGAATAATGGCAACAGAATTAGGTCAAGCTTTTGTACAAATCATGCCCTCTGCCAAGGGAATTAGTGGATCCATAACAAAACAATTGTCTGGTGAGGCTGATGCAGCAGGAACAAGTGCTGGAAATTTAATTGGCGGTAAGCTAGTTGCGGCGATTGGTGGAATTATTGCAGCGGCTAAAATTGGCGAACTTATAACTAAAGGCATTTCTGCTTCTTTGTCAGAGGGTGCCGCATTGCAACAGTCGTTAGGAGGGATTGAGACTCTTTTCAAAGGCAGTGCTGATAAGGTAAAGCAGTACGCCAATGAAGCATATAAAACGGCTGGATTATCGGCGAACGATTATATGGAGAATGTTACTAGTTTCAGTGCAAGTTTGTTGCAGTCTATGGGCGGAGATACTGAAAAGGCTGCCGATAAAGCGAACATGGCAATGGTTGATATGTCCGACAATGCTAATAAAATGGGCACAAATATGGGTGATATTCAAAATGCCTATCAGGGATTTGCGAAACAAAACTATACTATGCTTGACAACTTAAAACTTGGTTACGGCGGAACTAAAACAGAAATGGAAAGACTTTTAGCAGATGCTACAAAATTAACAGGCGTTAAATATGATATTAACAATTTGAGTGATGTGTACACTGCGATTCATGCTGTTCAAGAAGAATTAGGAATTACTGGAACTACAGCTAAAGAAGCTGCAGAAACATTCAGCGGGTCTTTTACTTCAATGAAATCAGCGTTTTCTAATGTGCTTGGAAATCTTTCATTGGGACGTGATATAGTTCCTTCTCTTCAAGCATTAGCACAAACCACTTCAACGTTTTTATTCGACAACTTCATTCCAATGGTCGGTAATATATTGAAAGGTCTGCCGGTAGTGTTTTCTACACTATTTCAAGAAGCTGGTCCAAGGTTTCTCGAAGGTGGGGAAGCATTGTTGTCACAGTTAGGAATTGGGATCGATGGAGGTTTATCAACGTTGTTAGCAAACGTTCGAAGCGCAATCGATCCAATAATTCAAGCATTTAAAACAGCCTTTGGTCAACTTCCACAGCTATTTCAAACAGTGGTATCTACACTTACGCCAATAATTAACACAATTGCTACTGCCTTTACTAAGCTTGATTTTAGTGGGCTTCAAGCAGTAATCTCTGCAATCATTCCTGCTATAACGAATGCTTTCAGTACGATGATGACAATTGTTAGTCCTGCTATTGATATGGTCGTCAATTCTTTTGTAAAAATGTGGAATGCAGCTCAGCCTATCGTCACTGTGTTGGCTAGTGCGCTGATGCCTGTTTTACAAGTTGTAGGTGCATTTTTAGGAGGAGTTTTCAAAGGGATTCTAATGGGTGTTTCTGCGACATTCGACATGATCACAAGTGCAATCGGATTTTTAACGCCAGTTATTACGTGGCTAGTTGAAGCGTTCAAAGCCTGTGTACCTGCATTAACAACTGTTGCTGAGTGGGTCGGAACTGTTATTGGGTACTTTACAAATTTAGGCAGTGCAGGAGGATCGTTAAGTGGCATACTAAGCAGCGCTTGGAGCAATATTAAAACTGCGGTATCAACAGCAGGGAGTTTAATATCAGGCGCAATTAGTGGCATTCGTGTCGTATTTAGTAGCTTAGGAAGCGCTGGTAGTGCTTTAAGTGGTGTTATGTCTAGTATATGGAGCGCAATTCGATCAGTCATTTCAGCTGCAGGAAATATTATCAAATCCGTCATAACAACTGTTGGTAGCGGATTTAGTGCAATGGGAAGTATTTTTTCAAGTGTCGGATCTCAAGTAACAGGTATTATCAATAATGTAAAAAATGTTATTAGTGGTCTTGCTAATATTGATATCAGTGGTGCTGGTGCAGCTATAATGAATGGATTTTTAGGAGGATTGCAATCGGCTTGGGAAGGTGTGAAAAATTTCGTTGGAGGCATTGCAGATTGGATCAAAGAACACAAAGGACCGATTTCTTATGACCGAAAATTGTTAGTACCAGCTGGTAAAGCAATAATGGGAGGGTTTAACGAGTCATTAAAAGATAAATTCAAAGATGTTCAGAAAACAGTAAAAGGTATGGCGGCCGGTGTTGCTAATAGCTTTGTAGTAGATGAAGTAAGTAAGATGAATGATAAAAATTATCAAATGAGTATTGCTAAAACAATTACTAATGGCAATATCGCACCTAATCAGATGACTAATAATTCAAATTATCCTGAAAATAATACAGTATACCGACTGATGGTCGAAGCAATTGAGAAACTTGCAAGTAGACCTGTGCTTGTTAGCGTTGAAGCTGACTATAATGAAATTGTAAGGATTTTTGCTGAACCTATTGCACAAGAACAAGCTGCAATCGAGACCTTTAAAAATATTATGAATGGAGTGAGTCCAAAACGATGAAATTATCAGTTGAATTTAATGGACATGATTTAAGCGAATTCATTGTCGTTTTAGATGGTTTCACTCAATTTGTTGGATCCGATTGGAAACCTTCACTTTCGGAAACCGATGGAACTCCCAGAGGGGCGGAATTCGAATACACAACATACAAATCAAAGACGATTCCCATGCCTTTTTATATCAAAACTCAGTTACCAGAAAAATACGATGAATTGCAAAAAATTCTTAATGTCGATGAACCCAAAGCGTTAATTTTTGGTAATTTGCCTAATCGTGTATACTATGCAATTCCTGAAGGGCATCTTGATTTTAAAGAATGGATTTCTTCAGGAAAAGGTACTATTAATTGGGTCATTCCAGAAAGTATTGCTCGATCAACAATCATTCGGCAATTTCCAGCAACATTGAATGCATCGGGTATTTTAGAGGCAATTGTAACGAACAACGGATCAGAATCCGCTTGGTTAGACTATGATATTCATATGAACCATGAAAATGGTTATATTGGTATTGCTTCTGAGTATGGTGCTATTCAGCTTGGAAAAGTTGATGAAACGGATACTGTACCGGCTGAGAAGTCGGAGTGGTTGGTTAATGCAATTGGTTTTGAAGCATTGAATACTTGGACAACAAATGCTGGTTTCGTACCATTTAAACCATCAGATTTTGTCAAAGGCGGTTCTTGGAAATCAGAGATTAACAAAGGACAAACCTATCTTAATTGGGCAAATCTTGGAACAGGGACAAAATATCATGGCGTAACCAAACAATTACAACTGCCTGCCGATAGTCATGGAGAGGTCGGAGTTAGTGACAAGTGGGCCCTTCAATTTAAACCTTGGTTTGCGAATACACAAATCGAGGGTGGAGGAGTTCAGGCAATTATCTTGGCTACTGCAGATGGCAACTATCGAACAGGCATTATGATTCAAAAAGATCGCCGATGGAATAATAACTTCAAAATGATTGTGTTTGATGGTGGTCTATCAAATGAAGGAGCCGCAACTACCAAATTTACTTCCAAGTATTTTGATTTAGCAGAATCTAAGAATAAATTCACGGCTTGGGATAGCGGTATGTTCGAAATTTCCAAAAAAGGAAAGCAAATTGTCATTAAGTTTCCAGATGGAGGCACACATACAATTAATGATTCCGATGATTCGATTAACTATACAAATGTGACAATCATGTCTGCTGCACATGGAAGCAGCACTCCTTTACGAAATATGGGGTGGCTTTATGTCAAGTTAAGAAAAGATAACGTGTATTATGACAAAGATGTTCCAAACCGTTTTGCAAAGTCAACGGATGTTTATATTGACGGTGAAGCGGGAAAGGCTTATGAGAATGAGAAACCAATTGCACATGTAATCGGTAGCAATTTCTTTCTTGTACCGCCAGGAGAAACAAAGATTCAGTTTTCTTATTCAGACTTCAGCGATCCAAGACCTGATGTTGTAGTAAGTATGCGAGAGGTGTATGGATGATGACAGAGATTCCAATCATAGCGGTAAAGAGTCAGTACGATCAAGTACTGGCTTTTTTTAATAATGCAGCACCAAAGGCGATGCATTTCAAAAACGATCGTCTCCACGAATATGTCAAAGGAAATGCTAGTCAGTTCACATTTAAAACTGCAGCAAAACATCCAGATTCTCAATATCTTATCGAAGGCAATAAGCTGGCTTTTCGATGGAAAAACAAAGACTTTGACCTGAATATTGTTAAAGTCGTTAGAAACGAGATGACGGTTGAAATTACTGCTTATTCGACTATGTTTGAGTTACTTTATGAAACAAGAGGAGAGTATAGCGGATCAGCGATGACATTTGAGCAATATCACAACGTGTTTGATCCAGAAAAAGTATTAGTTATTGGGATCAATGAAGTTTCGAATGTGAAAATATCAAATAAATGGGAAGGCAAACAAACCATGCTTGCCCGTTACTTCTCATTAGCTTCTGTCTTTTCAGCGGAAATTGAGTTTGTGACTGAGTTGAATGATGATTATAGCTTGAAGCAAATCACAATGAATATTTACAAACAGTATTCTGATGGAATCTATCAGGGCATCGGTCAGAATCGCTCAGATCTTATACTGAAATATGGTAAAGGAATTTCTGGAATCACAAAAACATCAGATATTACCAAAGGAATCTATACAGCAATTTTGGCGTATGGGAAAGATGGTTTGTCAATTAGCAGCATTGAGCGTAACTGGTATGATGCATCTGGAAATCTGGAATACTTCACACGTAAAGGACAGCCTAGAATCTATGCACCACTGGCAAGAGATAATTTCCCATCTAACATTTTGGCACCAGAAAACGAGCGATATACAGGTTATGTAGCAGAAGATACCGAGTATACTTCGCAAGAAGCTTTACTAGGATATATGCTTTCTGAACTCAAAAAGCTAAGTGCGCCAGAAGTAACTTATGAAATTGATGGCAAATTCGATGTGGATGTAGGGGATACGATCATAGTTGAGGATGACGGCTATAATCCTACATTATATTTATCTGTACGTGTGGCTGAAACTGAAAAGAGTCTATCCAATCCATCTATCCGTAAAGCAGTTATTTCAAATGTAAAAGAATTAAGCTCTGAAATCGATGCTTCGCTGTTAGCACAGGTTCAAGCTTTAATTGAAGCGAACAAAACATACAACTTCGAAATCCTTACAAGCAGCGGAATCGTATTTAAGAATGGATTCGGTAGTACCACATTAACTGCTCGTGTTAGAGATGGTATCAAGGATGTAACAGATACCTTTAGTCTGAAATGGTATAAAGATGGCACCTTGTTTTCAAACACCAAGACTGTGACGATCAATGCTGCAGATATCGAAGAAAAGGCAGTCTTTCGTTTTGAAGTAGCAGACGATTCGGGGAATGTGCGTGGTGGCGCTGAGGTGACAGTCACGAATGTTGACGATGGAAAAAAAGGGGAACCAGGAGAACCAGGCGAAACATACTATCCACATCGTGGATATTTGATGGCTGATGGTACGCTTGTCAATCAGGTTCCGAATGAGAACTTGTTTGTGAATTCAAAATCACCTAATGCGATTGCTTATGCTGGTGCAACAATGACTAAAACACCTAATGTGGCAGTTGCTGAATGGGGTGCAGCTGATGCTGTTAAATACACACTTACTGGCGGTACCTCGACCATAGCGTGTACTTTACCTGCTGGAAGTAATACAACCCCTGGTGTAAAAGAAGATTATGATATATCTATTTATATCAAGAATACTGGTACTGTGGCATTTAACATGGGTGGAAACATTACAGCTTCTGTACGTATTGAACCTGGCGAATCTAAACGAGTTACATTCCTCCCTAAACAATATTCACATCCAACTGGGGCTGCTAGACAATTTAGTATTACCAGATTAACCACTGGATCCGATGTTGAATTTATAGTATGGAAAGCTAAATTTGCATATGGTACCTATAACTCAATCTGGACACCACGACCTGCTGAAGATTACGAGAATGCATATCCTAAGTATGAAGGTTTCTATTCAGATACGAGCCAAGTGCATTCAACCAATCCAGACGATTACAAACCATGGACTCCATTCATGGGACCGCAAGGGGGACAAGGCCCCAAAGGAGATTCAGCACCACTCATTTCTTTATCAGGAGCAACACAAGCGATCACAGTTGATAAAGATGGAAAGATCACTCCAGCTTCTAGTTTTGCGGTGAACGGAACTGCAGTGAACACAGTTATCTCAAATTGGACGTATAGTCTAAACGGTGGCAATTTTGGTTCAGCTGTTCCGACAGGAGTCACACGATCAGGTAATACGGTTACGATTAATCCAGTTACTGCGACATTTGATCAACTAACCATCAAGGCGGCAGATGCGACAGTGAGCGATGTATTCACCATTTCTAGAATCAAAGACGGTGGAGAAGGGACCCCTGGCGCAGATGCTTATACTGTGTTTCTTACGAACGAATCCTACACCTTTGCGGGATCAACAACTGCAGCATTGGCCGGTTCAACGACAACACAAATTGTGGTTTACAAGGGAACCAGTAAAATAGATCCTACTGCGATATCTGTCGGAACTATGCCAACAGGAATGACTTCTACAGTTAGCGGACTTGGTACAGCAATCATTACATTTACAGTCACTACGGCTATGACAAGTAAGAGTGGTACCGTGCCAATCACAATCACAGCTGATGGCAAAACTTTCACGAAGCAGTTTGCCTATTCAATTTCTTTTCAAGGTGGAAAAGGTGACAAAGGAGACAAGGGAAACACAGGGGATAAAGGCGATAAAGGTGATACAGGAGATACTGGTAAAGGGGTTGCTGCCGAAGAAATCAGCTATGCTATTTCTCAAGATGGAACAACTCCGCCAACGTCTGGGTGGTCAGGGACAAGACCCATACCTAAAGCGGGCTGGTATATGTGGACACGTACCAGATTCAAATATACGGACAATACCTACAGTGCTTATTTCTATCTTGTCGCTCAACAAGGCAAAGATGCGATCATTATCTCTGATACAGCACCTGCCAATCCAACAAAAGGAACTTTATGGCAAGATAGCAGCGTTGTTCCTCAGATCATTAAAGTATTTGACGGCACTGCTTGGAGTATGTGGGGGATGCCTATTGATAACTTACTTGCTACCAACATTCTTTCTGAGAATGGGGTGTTCAAGAGGTTAGAAGGAGCAGAGATTGTAAATACATTTTCCTATACAGATTCTGGTGTAACTTATACTGGAACTACTACTATGAAAGATGGGAATGTGACTATCTCACGAACAGGTTCAGACGGATCAACTTGGACAACCACAATGGATCGTGTGCAAGGGTTCGTTGATACCTACAAATCTGGTCCTTCCGCACCTTCAAGAGTTACTCAATTAGGGCAAGGAAAATTATATATGGTGGAGTCTGGTGTGGGTGGCTACCTGCCTGCAGCAGCTTTAAACCCTGCAAGTTGGACAAATTTATCTTATGCATCAGGATTTACAACAGCAGAAAATAACCCCTGTCAGTACCGGAAAGTTCAATTAGTTGACGGATCGTGGGAGTTGCAACTTAGAGGCCAGATTAAGCCGACTTCTGGTGATTTTAGTACATCAGCCTCACCAACAGGAGGAATATTACCTGCTGGATTTAGACCAACAAGGAATGAACTGGTACCCGCTGCAGATAGCACCAAAAAAGGTGCGAGGGTAGTTGTTTTGTCAACAGGGGAAATTCAAATCAATACACCAAATGGAGGGAACTATGTTTCCTTTGGTGGGATAAGGATTGCATTGTAGAGGAGGAGAGACTATGTTTCGCTGGACCAGCATTACCCCCGTTTACTCAGCTGACGGGACAATTTTGGAATACAACATTGCTGTAGATGCACAAAATGATCAAAGGGAATCTGCGTATGGACAAATTACTGTTAAACCAGAAGATCTTGATCTAAGTGAAATCAATCGTGTTTCTAAAGCAAAACTCATTGAAATGTTAACAGAGGAGCAAGCATAGTGCTTGCTCTTTTTATGTTGCTAATTGTCAAAAATAGAAAAGGAAAGTGAGATATATGGATATGAAAATGTTGTTATGGGCACAGGAAATGATGAAGGATGAATATGGGAAAATTGTGATTTGGCTGGTATTTATTCTGGTTCTAATGGCGATTGATGTATTAACTGGTTTTATCCAAGCTTATACCAATCATGACTTGAAGTCTGGAAAGATGAGTACTGGTTTGTTGAAGAAATTCGCCTTGCTCTTGGTTATGGTAGCAATCGTTCCTTTAACAGTGGTGTTGCCTGGTATTGTTTCTGTCACCGTGATTATTAGTGTTTACACCTTAGAAATGGTAAATGAATTGATCAGTATCTTGGAGAATTTAAACAAGCTAGGTGTTGGCACAAATATCTTTGATCCTATTATGAAACGATTAAAAGTAAATAATGAAACTCCGACTGAAGAAAAACCAGACTATGGTGATGGACAGGAGTTCACAGAAAAGAAAGAGTAGCCTATAAGTTGCTCTTTTTAACTTGAAGGGATGATGAACATGAGAAACAAAGAGAATTTTATTAGTGACTTTGAAAAAGTTGCTAACGAGCAAACACTTCGAACGGTTGATCCAGTAGAAGATGCTTCACATGCAATGAATCAATCAAATGAACTTAAATATGTACTTCCAACTGAGTTCAGCAAAACAGGCAAGGATGAATCCTTCATTTTCGCGAAGAATCTGCGTGAAAAGACGGGTTCTGATTTAGGCGAAGTATTAGAAGATTATTTTTATGTAGGAAGAGGTGAATAGAATGGCGTTTAAAGATTCGCATGGTGGTCATTGGGGATTAAATATGATGGATCCTGGTGCTTTAGGCTGCGGATATAAAGAAGCTGAAATTGCACATAAAATAAATGAGCTGATGCGCTCTTATACTGGTGCACCGGATACTTCAGATTATAAAGCGACCTCAGTCAATCAAAACTTGGGTAATATTGTAGCGAATATGAACAACTTTCCGGGAGATTATCATATTAGCAATCACTTGAACGCTTTTAATGGTACTGCGAACGGTGTCGAAGTTTGGTATTGGGCGGGCGATGAATCGGCTAGACAAATGGCAGAAAAAGTCTCTGCTACTATTGCCAAAGTAACCGGGCTATTTAACCGTGGTGCAAAAGCAACTACTAGCTTGTATGTTATTCGCAACTCAAATGGGCGCACATTACTTATTGAATGGGGCTTTATTGATAATCAGGGCGACATGAATAAGTTGCTTCCAAATCTTGATAAGGCAGTTCAAGAAGTTGTTAAATTATTTGGATATACGATCAATTCAAATAATCAAGAATCAGTAATCAAAGATACACCAGAAATCGAAAAAATCTTAGGAGGAATTGGCATGTTTATTTATTGGCAACCACAAGCAAAAGGAAATATCAGTGACGGATATGGCGTATGGGGGAATAAACGATTTCATCTGAACAATGATGAAAAAGTCAAACACTTTAGAGCGATGGTAAGTAATGCAACAGGTGCAGCTTGCAGGGAATATCGTTGGCCACGTGGGAGTGAACAAATCAAAACTGTGGAAAGCTACACAGATCTTCAAAAAACAGTGGTTTAGAAATAATAGCCCGCCTTACTTAGTAGGGCGGTGTACATAGAAAACAAAAAAGCTGCCTAATTTAATAGACAGCTTTTTTTACCAGTATTTGCTTGATTCTTTGCAAATAAAATCTTTGTGTTTGAAAAAACACTACCCACACTACGATCTTGTAGTGAAATACAATTTAATTATACAGTTCCAAGGACTATTGGTCAAGCAAGTAAAAAGATATCTTTTTGTCTATATCTTTTAAATAATCTGGATAAACACTAAGATTGTTCAGAGGATCTAGTTTTGATGTAGGTCTAATAATACGAAACTTAGAAACAGTAGCTATGTTATCAAGCTTTAAATAATTAATTGATTTCATTTTGTTTGTTAACTTAAAAATATTGTTGAAGACTTTTTCTTTATCTTTAGAAGACAAATTAATCTTACGAGTTGTGTCGACAGGATGGTATGTTGAAGGAAAATCATATCTGGCAATAAGTGGTATGAAAATATCAAAATTAGATTCGTTATCGTAAGAAACAGCATTGTAGTGGTTTAAAGCCAAATATGATATTAATTCTTTGCTAAGATTGAAGTTGACTTTTAAATGATTTGTACCCGGCTTGGATGTGAATGGAATCACTGTGATTTTTTGAGAATATGGATTATCATTTTTTGTAAGAACTAATGCATAGTGAGGACCAGATAATTCAGCACCAATGTTTAGACCAAAATTTACTTTGATTATTCTTCCTCGGTTATAGGTTGAAAATTTTGTCCTTTTATTACGATTCTGAAAATCAGAGTTTAATGCATTCGTAAGAAATTGTAGACTTCCCAACACAGAACAACTTTTAAACGTATCGTTAGAGTTATTTACTAATTTGGTAATATTATCAGATATAGAATTTATCTTTGTTTCTTTCATGACTTGCTCCTTTCTTTACTCTAAAATTTTTATTATGAAAATTATAATATTATTGATATACGAACAGAAAGAGAACGCAAAAAAGCTTCCTTACTCAATTATGAGTCGGGAAGCTTTTTTTATTGTATTCAAAAGTTACTTTACTTGCAGTAACCAAGTTTATCCTTTAGATTATTAGGTGCGTGCAATACTTTACGAGGAGTATTAGGCGGTGAAAACTTGGGGAAGTGCGCCTAATACTCTTCTTGTTTATTTTAGCATTATTTCAATGTAATAGATATTATTGATTAGAAAATCGTCATAAATTGGTTGAGTTTAATTAATAAAAGTTGTAATGTAGACTCATACCAAACAATCCAATTTTTCATTTGTTTACTCTTCTTTTAGTCCACTCTATCATAACTAGGGTGGACTTTTTGTTGAAATAAAAACTATGTTCTTGTAGAATGAAATCATAGCCTTGACCGGGGCTATTTCATTTTATATCTTTTTTCAGGCCCACTCTCCTTGAGGGTGGGTTATTTTTGAGCAAAAGATTACTACAATGGTGCAGTTGACAGTCTATGCGGTAAAAACACAATTAAAGCGATGCAGAAAGCTTTGGGTAACACACAAGACGGAAAGATCAGCGAATTGTCTGATATGGTCAAGGCATTACAACGAGCATTGAACAACAATAAGCTTCCGTGGTAAACAAATAGCCCGCTTCTGCGGGCTTGTACATAAAAAGATATTAAAAATAATATTAATTACTTAAAAAGAGGAGGTCAGGTTATTGCATTTCATTTTTGATTGTGTGTATAATGTTACTAAGAGGTAACAAAATAAATGTTGACAAGAAGATGATTTTAACGAAATAATAAAAATATATATTATTTCGGAGGATAATCATGTGGAGATAGATACAGAAACTAGAGTTAGGTTGTTTTTACTTAGCTTTAGGGAATTGTTTGACCAAAACGCAATTAAATATGAATTTAATCGAAAGTCATCTTTGTACTTTAGAGAAATGGGATGGACAAATACACATGCTGCTAGATATGTAAGGGAAAAACTCCGTATATCTGATTATTGTGAGGGACCAAGTGAGCATCATTTCAAGGAAGGCACAACGGTCACTGTTTTTGGGATGCAGTTAAACAATGTTGAACTATACGTGAAAATTTCAATTGATGGAAATTACTGTGGATGCATGTCCCTACATCCTTCAGAAAGACCGATGAATTATCCTTTAAGGGGGTGCACGGAATGACTAAAAAGACGATAGAAAATAAGTATTGCTCCGAGTGCGAGCATTTAGCAAGATTTGAAGAAGTTAGACTTATAGAAAAAGTTAAAGTTAAAAATTCTATGATTGAAAATGAACATATATACTATCAGTGTAATCAATGTAAAGAATTATTTGAACCTTTTGATGATCCTGATTACAACGCAAAACTTGACTTTGAAAAGTACAAAAAACTAAACGGACTGTTGTCTTCAAAAGAAATCAAAAAGATACGGTTGTTCTACTCTTTATCTTTGAGACAAATGGCTGACTTAATTGGAATAAGCTATAGCACATTAAGTGAGATTGAGAACGGTAGTATTCAAAGTAAATTATTGAATAATGTATTTTTATCTTTTAAAGATCCTTTTGCTGCTAGGAATGTATTCAAAGAAAGAGCTGCCTTTTTAAGTGAAAATTTCGATGGGTTTCTAAAGCAGATAGATATCTTGTGTGTTAGAGAAGAAGAGAGTTTGTCTGAGCTGAGAGAAGAAATTCGAAACGAGCTTTCTGAATTGAGAGATCAAACGAATGATATGCTTGCCAGAGTAAATTTATTAGAATATGATGTTAGTCATTTCAGTGAAGAAATGAATTCAGATACAAGGAATGGAGAAATCAAATGGAAAGTACCGATTACACGTATTATGGCACAACTCTAGTAAAAGTTGATTTTAAAAAAAGTTTATTGAAAAATAATATTGATGTAAGATTTGGAGTCTCTCCTAAGGTAAATGAGAAAAAAGATATTTCTATTAAAGGTAAAGCTGAGTTTATTATTGATGGTAAAGTAAAGGGATCAATAACTATGCAAGCAGTTTTCAAATTAAATAAAAGTATCGATACTGAGGATATGAAATTTTCTGATTTTGACTCAGAAGACCAAAATTATTTTATAAGACCGCTTTTGTCAGAGATAAGTCTTTTTATATCTATCCTAAGTCAAAAAGCGTCAAGATTGCCTATTATTCTTCCAATAGAAGAAATTTTAGAAAGTAGAAAAGACTCTAGCGAAAGCTAAGGTCTTTTTTCATTTCTTCAAATTCAATCATAATCTTCGTCTTACCAATCACCGAATACTTCCTAACAACAAATTGTTTCCTACTATTATACTCACCAGCAATCACAATTTTCATTCCCTCATCCACATCTGCCAAGAAATTCAAACTATGCGCAGCAATCAGACAGTTCACATCGTCAAGGGAAAAACGTACTAAAGGGGTCTTGCCCATCTTCAATACACGTATCTTCGATACATAGCCTTTCATCGATTTCATAACAATCGCCTCCGTAAGCTTGTACATAATAGCGACAATCCGTTTTACCTAAAGTGACAGCAACGTAAAACTCGATACATTTTGAGCCGTATAAATCTTCCTGTGACTCAGAAATAGAGTTCGGAAAATCATTTATAAACTCAGAGAAAGATAGGTACCCCTGCTCAAATTGACTGATTATGTTCATATCAGTTACCGCCGGGCTTATACTTAATGCTAGGATCATATTTTCGAAGTATCTTGTCTTGTGTCCTAACATGATCAAATAGATAGTTCTCACCGTCTTTCTTAAATACATAAGCTAATTCTTTAGGATATCCACTATAGCTTGATGGCACGGTAAAGTAGGGTTTCCCGAAATTCTCCATCGTCTGAACAAACTGATCGTAAAGTAAGTGGGCTGGACCCATTCTTTCAATAAACTCGTAGTAATATCTTTCCAATGCGTAGGTCCTTTGATGCGCTAATGGTATTTGCATATCAATCACTCCTTGTAAGAATTATACGAACAAATGTTCTTTATGTAAAGAGTGACTAATAATAATTTGAAAAAAACAGTTCTCACTAAGAAAATTTATTTTGCATCAATTTTGCATTAACTCTGAAAAATAGCTTATAAATCAATGTTTGTAATGGGGGTTTTAGGCTTGTACTCTCCTTATATCAACGCTTTGGAGCGTTTAGCCTATCTTTTGAGATAGGCTTTTTTGTTTGTTGTGGGCAGAAAAATGGGCAGAGAAGCTAACTGACTGCCGAGCTTGCTCGATGACCATCTGAAAAACCCTCAGCCTAGACTCGATCTGGAAATCAACAGAAATGTACACTAATTCGTCGAACCCTTTTTTGCTTGTGGTCCTGCAACAAACGAAAAGAATCAATCGGGCAAACGCGCTAAGGCGTATTCAATTTGTTCAGAAGTAAAGCCTTCAAAGGAAAGTTGGCTCGCCACACGCTCATCTGATAAGGATAAATTTTGCGAGTAGCGAATTGCTTTTTTCAAAGCTTGCTCGTTCCAATCGGCATCCACAGTGGCTACGGCAAAGTCTGCTGCGCTCTCAGAAAAATCTTCATAGAGTAGTTGGCGTTTCAAGCTCGACTGAGAAAACGCATTGCTGGATAAGTATCTTTCTGCACGATTCAGTGCATTTCTTTCTTCACGAGAAAGTTGAGGTGTATGTTGCTCGTTGTTTGCGGGTTCTTCTTGTTGTGCGCTGCTTGCTTCGTTGTTGCCAGCTGTTTGTTCTCCTTGTGGTTGTTCCATGGAAGCAGCGGCATCGCCAAAGGATTCATTTTTCCTTGCTTCGTTACGTAAAGAAAGGCTTAATTGCGCAGTGATGCTATCGAAAGACGTCACATCTTGGTAGAAGGACAAGCCACCATACGAAAACAAGACAATAAAGGCGGAAGCGACAATGAGAAAAACATTTCGATCTCGTTTGTTTTTTTGAGTTATCAACCCAATATAAAATAAGATAATGCCAAAAATGAAACCGATCAAACCGATAAAAAACAAACCAGCGAAAAATGTAGCCATAAGCATCCCCCCTAATAAAACAGTTTCCTAAAGTTAATAGTACTATGTCTGGAATCAGAAAACAGATTTGTCTTTTCATGAATAGAGGAAAAGAATGATTTGACAAATGTAACGTGTATGCTATTAATGGATCATTCATATGTATTAAAGAAGTGACGCTCAAGAATTACTGGTAAAATCGCTAGTAAACGAAATGAAAGTACAGTTGTATCAGTAGGAGGGAAGAAGATGGATTTTCAAGAAAAAGATTATTTTATGCGTTACACAAAAATTGCGGCACAGGGATTGAGCAAGTTTATTACGCAAGGATCTGTTGATGAAATCTTACAGCTGGATGAACAGCAAAGTGGACAGAAGCAAGAAGCGGATACTGCAAAAGACAAAAGCGAGCCAAAAAACAAGAAAGCACCTAGCTAATTTTTTCCTTAGCGAGGTGCTTTCAGTACGAATCGGTATCCTTCATTTGGATAAACTCCTTATGCAGTTTTTTTCAATTCTTGTACAGCTTGCTCGATCGTAATTCCAGTCGCAAAATGATTCGCATCTTTTTTATCGAAAACGATAAATAAATTCAATTTGGTATCCAGAGTTACACGATATTGTAGATCTGTGTTATAGAATGTCATAGTCATTCTCCTTTCTTAAAACTTGTCATTGAAAGGCAACGGTTAGTTGATAACGAAATTCCATAGTTAGAATAACACTTTTTTTCACATTCGTCCAATAAAACTATCAAACGAACGAATCTGACTGATCCTTTTCAAGAAATCAATGCCTGAGAATGGCAGCAAAAGAAGTTTCCTGGAGTCAGTAAATTCGGGAAAAGTATCTTTGTATATTTTCAGAAAAATAGAATTCATAAAAAATTTCTTAAGAATTTTGAGGATAGCTATTTTCTTAGATAACAAATTTGTAAGATTGAGAGTATGAGTTGGTTGGAAACCTTGATATCATAAGGTTTATCTCCAAATTATGTTTTGTGCAAAAATATATTGATTGTATTTTTTTGAAAAAGAGATCGTATCTCTTGAATTCTATGGTATGATTTACTTTAGAAAAATGAAAATGGATTATGAAAACGGATGTGAAAATATGTGCGGAATTGTCGGCTTTGTCAATTCAAAAGACCAAAAAGAAATCATTATTGAACGCATGATGGACCGGATCGTTCATCGCGGACCAAACAGTTCAGGAAAATTTACCGACGACCAAGTAGCGTTAGGGTTTCGTCGTTTATCGATCATCGACTTAGAAGGTGGCTCACAACCGATTTTTAACGAGGATCGAACAAAAGTCATTATTTTTAATGGGGAAATCTATAATTTTCAAGTGTTGCGGGAAGAATTGATCCAAGCGGGTCATGTTTTTTCTACCCATTCGGATACCGAAGTAGTCTTACATGGCTATGAGGAGTGGGGCATTGATGTTTTGCAGCGCCTGCGGGGAATGTTTGCTTTTGCCATCTGGGATACTCAAAAACAAGAGCTTTTCGGCGCACGGGATCACTTTGGGATCAAACCATATTACTATGCGCAAATGAATGGCAGTTTTATGTTTGGTTCTGAAATCAAGAGCTTTTTGCCTCATCCAGATTTCAAGAAAGAGTTGAACCAAGAGGCGTTGAAACCTTATTTGACTTTTCAATACTCGCCTTTGAACGGAGAAACCTTCTTTAAAGGTGTTCATCGTTTGCAAGAAGGGCATTATTATTTGTTTAATGAACAGGGATTGACGATCAAGCAGTATTGGGATGCAGATTTTTCAGTGAAAGAAAATCATTCAAGAGAAGAATGGGTCGACAAAATCGATCAAGCAGTCCAAGAATCAATTGCCGCTCATCAAATCAGTGATGTTGAAGTCGGCTCATTTTTATCCAGTGGTGTCGATTCAAGTTACGTAGCTTCTGTCTTGCGACCAGATCGCTCGTTTTCAATCGGGTTCGATGACAAAACCTACAACGAAGCGATCGAGGCCCGCAAATTGACGGAAAAACTTGGTTTGAACAACACAGCAGCGGTCATCGATGGTGAAATGTCCTTTGAGGCATTCCCGTTGATTCAGTATCACTTGGACGAACCAGATTCTAACCCAAGCTGTGTCCCTTTGTACTTTTTAGCCAATCTGGCAGCACAGCAAGTGCGAGTCGTTCAATCTGGGGAAGGGGCAGATGAATTATTTGCCGGTTATGCTGCTTATGGATTCCACACAAACTCTAAAGCGGTGCGCGTTTTTGCCCAAGGGTTGAAAAAATTGCCACAAAACATCCGCTTTCGTTTGGGACGTCAAATCGGCAAAATGAAAAACTTCCATGGTCGAATCCATCTTTATGAAGCCACGGCACCTGCCCAAGACTTCTTTATCGGGCAAGCACTGGTCTTTGAAGAAGAGGAAGCACTGCAGCTTTTAAAACCAACGTATCAAAAAGGACCCTCTGTTGCTGAAATCGTTGCGCCTCATTACGAGAAAGTCAATGGTCTCAAAGACGAGGTCAATAAGATGCAATATTTGGATCTTCATCAGTGGATGCCGAAGGATATCTTGTTAAAAGCAGACAAAATGTCCATGGCGAGTTCCTTGGAATTACGCGTTCCTTTATTGGATATTGAGATGCAAAAGCTGTCGCAAACAATCCCGACGAAATATTTGATCAATCAAAACAACACCAAAGATGTGTTTCGACAAGCGTCAAACCGTCATTTGCCAAAAGAGTGGGCAAACCGTGAAAAACTCGGTTTTCCTGTACCTATCAAGGCATGGCTGAAAGAAGGAACAGGATATGAAGCAGTCAAGAGCCTTTTTGAGTCAGACTTTGCGGCAACCTTCTTCGATCAAACAGCCATTTTACAAATGCTTGAAGACCATCGCCAAGGAAAACCGAATCTTCAGCGAAAAATCTGGACGATCTTTACGTTCTTGACCTGGTATAAAGTATTCTTTATTGATGAATCGATTCCAGAAGCCAAAGAAATCGTTTATGAAACACTTTGATTTGAATATGGCAGCAAAAAAAAGCTGATGCGGACATCCCGCATCGGCTTTTTTTATAGACCTAAATATTTTTCCAAGTAATCGACCATGCCATCTTCCGCATTGGTTTTGTCGGTAACATCATTGGCGATCGATTTTAATTGTTGCGTGCCATTCGCCATGGCAACGCCCCAGCCCGCATAATCTAGCATCTCCAAATCGTTGTGTTCATCACCAAAAGCGATGATATCTTGTCGATCCAAAGACAAAGAATCCGCGATCACCGAAAGACCAAGTGCTTTATGGACCCCTTTTGGTACGATCTCTAAGATAGCTTGAGGTCCGCCCCATGTTCGAACATCGACCGCATCGTCGAATTGATCCTTGATACGTAAAGAAACAGATTCTGCTAATTCATTTTCGGTTTTCACCAGTAATGAAGTGGGGTCCGTTTTTAAATTTGCTAATAGATTTTTTTCGGAAGCATTGCCCGAAAAGAAAAAGTGTTGATCAAATCCACTTAGGTCATCAATGAAAAAGGTTTCGCGATTTTCTGCTGCCACAAACGTCAGCCCCAGCTGCTCTTTTTGCGCCATGAGCTCAAACGCAATTTCTCGAGAGATCGAGTGCTCCATTTCATTTGCCCAGACTTGTCGAGGTTTATGGACTAACCCACCGTTAAAATTGACCATTGGTGTTGTGAGCGCCAATTCTTTATAGAATTGATCGCTCATACGAAAAGGTCTTCCTGTAGCGATGGTAACAAAGTGTCCCGCTTTGGTGGCGCGAACCAGTACCTCACGTGTGCGAGGGGAAAGTTGGGATTCAGTATTTAAGGTTGTGCCATCTAAATCAATGGCGATGATTTTTGGTTTCAAAAGACTCGCTCCATTCTCTTATGGTAGTGGCTTAAGTGTAACATATTTCTGTCATTTCACAATACAAGTAAGTTTTCGATAAGTTTTCATAATAGTTACAAAGCAAAACACGAACATTAAACGTTTTTGGTTCGTTTTATTCGGAAAAAGGTTTGAAAAGCGAAAATTATTCCCTTATAATTTGTAATTGTTCGATGAAAAGCGCAATTATTCATTTTTTCTTTTCATAGAAACGATTAAAGTTCAGGAGTGAAACATAACATGGAAAAGTTTTTCAAATTAAAGGAGAATAAAACGACGGTTTCCACAGAAGTGATGGCTGGGGTCACCACCTTCTTCGCGATGAGTTATATTTTGTTTGTGAATCCGACGATTTTATCTGCTGCAGGCATGCCGTTTCAAGCTGTTTTCTTAGCAACGATCATCGCTTCAGTGATTGGTACCCTGATCATGGGCTTATTTGCAAATGTGCCTTACGCGCAAGCACCTGGAATGGGCCTTAATGCATTCTTCACCTTTACCGTCGTTTTTGGTTTGGGGTATACGTGGCAGCAAGCATTAGCGATGGTTTTCATCTGCGGCTTGATCAACATTTTTATCACGGTCACTCGTATCAGAAAAATGATCATCCATGCGATTCCAGAAAGCATGCAGCATGCAATCGGCGGCGGGATCGGGATCTTTGTGGCTTATGTAGGGATCAAAAATGCCAACTTGCTAAACTTCAGTGCAGACACTGCCGCAGTGACGGGTTCAGTTGTCGACGGTGAGACGATCGTGAGTGCCAATTTTAATGGGGGGATCGTCCCAGCTTTGGCGAATTTCAATAATGCACCTGTTTTGTTAGCAGTGATTGGTTTAGTAGTGACTACTTTATTAGTGGTGAAAAATGTTCGTGGGGCAATTATTTTTGGTATTTTAGGAACGACGATCATCGGTATTTTGATGGGTGTGGTGGATTTAAGTGCCATTGATTGGCACGGGAACTCATTAGGAAGTTCCATCAGCGAACTAGGCATCACATTTGGCGCTGCGTTTGGCTCTGAAGGAATGGGCTCACTATTCAGTGATTCTGCCAAAATCCCTCAAGTAATCATGACGATTTTAGCGTTTAGCTTATCAGATGTCTTTGATACGATCGGTACCTTTATCGGGACTGGACGTCGTACAGGGATCTTTTCGAAAAAAGATGAAGAAGCGGTTGAAAACAGTAACGGGTTGAACACGAAGATGGATAAAGCCCTTTTTGCAGATGCCGTAGCCACTTCTGTAGGTGCCATCGTAGGGACCTCAAATACAACGACTTATGTGGAATCAGCAGCTGGTATCGGTGCTGGTGGACGCACGGGCTTGACTTCTGTTGTAGTGGCAGCACTCTTTGCAATCAGCAGTATCTTTTCTCCACTGATCTCAATCGTTCCCGCACAAGCGACAGCACCAGCGTTGATCTTAGTTGGGGTAATGATGATGGCTTCGTTTGCAGACATCAAGTGGACCGATCTAGAAGAAGCAGTTCCCGCTTTCTTCGCGTCTATTTTTATGGGCTTGTCTTACAGTATTTCCAATGGGATCGCTGTTGGTTTCATTTTCTACGCATTAGTGAAAGTAGTGAAAGGAAAAGCCAACGAAGTGTCTCCGATCATCTGGGTCGTCAATGCGTTGTTTATCCTAAACTTTGTCATTTTGGCTTTGATCAGTTAAGTTTAATGAAGAAAATCTTTCTGTATGTTACCTGCAGAAAGATTTTTTTATTTGATTATTACTCACGATACGGTATAGTATTTGTGAAAGAAGGTTTGTAAATGAAGATTGATTGGAAACGAAATCTACTGATTTCATGGGTAGGTTGTTTTTTTACGGGTGCCAGTTTTAGTCTTGTCATGCCATTCATTCCCTTATATATAGAAGAGTTAGGCGCTCCAGAGAGTCAAATTGAGTTGTTTTCTGGATTAGCAATCTCAGTAACGGCGTTTGCGGCGGCTATCATTGCTCCAGTATGGGGAAATCTAGCAGATCAAAAAGGTCGTCGCTTAATGATGATTCGCGCGGCTGCGGGGATGACAGTGACGATGGGGTCTTTGGCTTTTGTACCGAATGTCTATTGGTTGTTGATCATGCGTTTCTTTACCGGAATTTTATCGGGGTATATTCCCAATGCGACTGCATTGATTGCTTCGCAGGCGCCTCGAGAAAAAAGCGGTTGGGCGCTTGGGACATTGGCTACAGGAGCCATCGCAGGGAATTTGATCGGTCCATCGATGGGTGGGGCGTTGGCGCAATGGTTCGGCATGAAAAATGTTTTTATCATTACTGGTGTTGTGCTGCTAATTACGCTCTTGCTTACGATTTTTCTCGTTCAAGAAGATTTTGAGCCGGTTGAAAAGGGCGATTTGCTGTCCATCAAAGAAATTTTTGGTCAAATCAAAAATATGCAGTTGCTTGTCGGTTTGTTTATTACGTCACTGATTTTACAGCTAGGTGTAACGAGTATCAGCCCGATCCTTACATTGTATATTCGTGATCTAAGCGGGAACAGTGGCAATATTTTGTTTGTCAGCGGATTGATCGTCTCTGTTGCTGGTGTTTCGGCAATCATCTCTTCGCCATTTTTAGGCAAAATCGGTGATCGTTACGGCAATCACAAGGTATTGTTAGGCGGTTTATTGCTGTCATTTTTCTGTTTCATTCCGATGGGCTTTGTCTCCACACCGTTTCAGTTGGGCGTGCTGCGCTTCTTGCTTGGTTTTTCGACAGGTGCGTTGATGCCGTCGATCAACACACTGATCAGCAAGATCACCCCGATGGAAGGGGTCAGCCGCATCTACAGCTACAACCAAATGTTCTCTAACTTTGGACAAGTGTTAGGTCCGATGGTCGGCTCAACGGTGGCAGCTGGCTTTGGTTATCCCGCCGTCTTTTGGGTAACTAGCGGGTTTGTACTGATCAATATTTTTATCTCAGGATTTAATTTCCGTAAAAGCTTGCGTAAAACGGACATCAGTGAATAGTTGAAAAGAAAAAAAAACCAGTTACAATAAAGGTAACTGGTTTTTTTTTAATGGCTTGTCTTTTCAGGCGCTGGTGCGATAATACCAACAAGAATGATCACCACACCTGTGACCAAAGAGATGATTGAAGTTAATTGAAAATCATAAGTTGCTCCAGCAAGTGAGCTGCCTAGATAGCCAACGACTTGACCTAATACAAAAGTCCAAAATAAAGTGACTAAGTAACGCATGACGACACCTCTTTTCTGCGTATCTTCCATTTCGACTTTAGTTTATCACAAAAATATTTATTGTAAAGATTTTCACTTTTTCATTTTGTTTTTCAAATCTAATTACTAGCAGAAAGAAAGAGAATTTTCATTTTTGGAGGGATTTCAATGTATTCACAGCTCACCACCTTAAGCGCCTATTCGTTGCTGCAAAGTACGATCAAAATTCCTCACTATATAGAGCAAGCCAAAAAGATGGGCTATCAGACGTTGGGTCTGACCGATCATAATGTTCTCTATGGCGCGGTCGAGTTTTATCAGCAATGCCTAGCACAGGGCATCAAGCCGATTTTTGGCGCTTTGTTCGACTGTACCTTCGGAGAGGGATCAATGTCCTTTCCATTGTACGTATTTGCAAAAAACCTCAAGGGTTATCAAACCTTGATGCGTTTATCAAGTGAAAAAATGATCACCGAGCAGTTGAATTTGGCTACTTGTGATTCTTTGCAGGACCTCTTTGGTTTGCTGCCTGAAGGCGAGGGGTTTCTGCCTTCTCAGCACGATGATCTAGAAGCCAATCAAGAAGCACTGCGAGCAATCAGCCATAAATTTGATTCTGAGAGCTTGTTTTTAGGTATTACTAGCAAGGGGCTAGATCCAGAAACGATCGCTTGGTTTAACGAGCAAAACATTGCACCATGTGCCTATCAACCAATCGCGGCTTTAGCACAAGAAGAAGCCTTTGCAGTCAAAGTGATGACGCATATCAAAGAGGGCTCGCAAATTGAAGACTTTCGTCAGGCTAAAGAGCAAGGGGCTGCGCAGCTTTTTCTACAACCAGCAGACCAACTGACCGCGGCATTTGAAGAATGGTCGCAGGCATTGATGAATAATCAGCGGATTGCAGCTGAATGCGCCGTCGAGCTGCCGCTGCATCAGCGGCTGTTGCCTCATTACCCGCTACCAGCCGAAGAAAGCGCTGCGGACTATTTGCGGAAAATTTGTTTTGAGCGTCTGCCTCAGCGTGTTGCCCACGTTACATCGGCGTACGAACAGCGTTTGGATTATGAGTTGTCCGTCATCCATAAGATGGGCTTTGATGACTATTTCTTGATTATTTGGGACGTCATGGACTTTGCCCACCAACAAGAGATCGTTACCGGCGCTGGACGGGGATCGGCTGCTGGCGCACTGGTGGCATATGTTTTATCGATCACCGACGTGGATCCAATCAAATACGATCTTTTGTTTGAACGATTCTTGAATCCAGAACGTTACACGATGCCTGATATTGATTTAGACATTCCTGACAATCGCAGAGACGAGATTTTACAGTATGTGCGCCAAAAATACGGGCAAGAATATATGGCACAGATTGCGACGTTTGGCACCATGGCGGCCAAAATGGTTCTGCGAGATGTTTCTCGTGTCTTTGGTCTTTCGCAAAGTGAAGCCAATCGCTGGTCAAAAGCCATCCCCAATGCCTTGAAAATGACCTTAGATCTTGCTTATGAACAATCCAATCAGCTGCGAGAATTGGTGTCGTTTAATGAGCGAAACCACGTAATGTTTCAAGTCGCCAAAATTTTAGAAGGCTTGCCACGTCACGTATCGACTCATGCCGCTGGTGTGGTGATCAGTGACAAGAATTTGCTTGATTTGGTTCCCTTACAAGAAGGCAGCGATGGGATCTGGCTGACCCAATTTACCATGAATGACGTAGAAGCCATCGGCCTATTGAAGATGGACTTTTTAGGCTTGAGAAACTTATCGATCATTGATAATACCTTGAAAGGCATTAAACGAATCAGCCAACAAATCGTTACCCAAAAGGAGATTCCTCTTGATGATCCAGCAACATTGCGCTTGTTTCAAAAAGGCGAGACCGCAGGGATCTTCCAATTTGAATCAGCGGGGATACGCAATGTGCTGCGTAAGTTAGGACCAGAAAGCATCGAGGATATTGCCGCAGTCAATGCCTTGTATCGTCCAGGACCGATGCAAAATATCGATACCTTTATTAAGCGGAAAAAAGGACAAGAGCGTGTCTCTTATCCAGATGACAGCTTGATTCCGATTTTGCAAAACACTTACGGAATCATTGTCTACCAAGAGCAGATCATGCAGGTAGCTTCCAAAATGGCTGGTTTCAGCTTAGGACAAGCAGATATTTTGCGTCGAGCAATCAGTAAAAAGAAAAAAGACGTCTTGGATGAGGAACGTCGTCATTTTGTGCAAGGCGCCTTAGCCAATCAGTACGATGAAAAGACCGCCAATTTGGTCTATGACTATATCGAGCGGTTCGCCAATTACGGGTTTAATCGATCCCATGCGTTTGCCTATTCCTTTATCGGCTTTCAAATGGCCTATCTGAAGGTACACTATCCCGCACCATTTTTTGCTTCGATCCTACACTCGGTACGCAACACCGCCAGCAAAATGAAAGAATATTTAAATGAAGCCGCACGTTATGGCGTAGAAGTACTGCCGCCTTCGATCAATGCCAGTGGGTTTAGTTTTCAACTGCAAAATGAAAAACAAATTCGTTTTGGTTTCAGCAGTATCAAAGGAATCCGACGCGACATGATCCAAGACATTTTGGCAGAAAGAAAAGAGCATGGTAATTTCACGTCTATGGATCAATTTTTGCTTCGCTTGAATCAGCGTAACAGCAAATGGTTAAAATTGGATTATTTATTGCCGCTTTTGAGCATCGGCGTATTCGATGGGATCGCCCCCAATCGAAAACAAGCACTGATCCAGCTAGAAGGAAAGATCCAAAACATTACTTATAGTGGCGGCAGTTTGGATCTCTTAGAAACTATGGCATTAAAAGAAGAAGCCGTTGCCGATTACAAACTAGAAGAAAAACTGGCTTTGGAAGAAGAATACTTAGGTGTTTATTTGTCTGGCCATCCCGTGGAACAGTTTCAAAAATTGCACCAATTAAAACAAATCACTGATATTGCTGATCTGGTTCCGAATGAACGGGTGCGTATCCTTTTATATGTGCGCAAGATTCGAGAGATTCGAACGAAAAAGGGCGAACAAATGGCGTTTGTCGAAGGAACAGATGCCAGCAAAGAAGTGTCAGTAACGATTTTTCCCATCGTTTATCGACAAGTACGTTCCTTGATTGAAGAAAATGCTGTTCTTTATATCGAAGGAAAGGTCGAGGTAAGTCGTTACAATGGTGAAATCCAACTCATTGCTGATAAAATAGACTTAGCAGAAAACGTTCAAAATAAAATTGCGTCACAAACTTGTTACTTAAAGATTTCTGCTGAAGCTGAAACGTCGCACCTGCAAGCATTGTCGAAGGAAATGAAGCAGCATCACGGAAATATTCCAGTGGTGATGTTCTATGAAAGCAGTGGCAAAAAAGTGTTATTAGCAGAAGAAAACTGGGTGACGGATGAGCCGAACTTTGTCAAACAACTGATCGCATTATTAGGAAATGGAAATGTAATTTTCAAGTAATTTTCCGAAAACGGTAATTCGACTTACACTTTTTTCAACTTTTTCCCACTATTTCAAGACATTTTCATGGAATAATGGTAGAATATGTCTCGTGGTTATTACTTGAAAACTAGCAAACAGGGGCTTCCCTAAACAAAATCTTTTGATGAGGTGAAAGAATAATGAAACGCATTGGAATTCTAACCAGTGGCGGCGATGCACCAGGAATGAACGCAGCGATTCGCGCAGTTGTCAGAAAGGGTATTTTTGACGGACTTGAAGTATACGGAATCAACTATGGCTATGCCGGACTAGTTGCAGGCGACATTCGTCGCTTAGATGTTGCTGATGTTGGTGACAAAATTCAACGTGGTGGAACATTCTTATATTCAGCACGTTATCCAGAATTTGCGACACAAGAAGGACAATTAAAAGGAATCGAACAATTAAAGAAATTTGGCATCGAAGGGCTAGTCGTGATTGGTGGAGATGGATCTTACCATGGTGCGATGGCACTTACTCGTCACGGTTTCCCAGCGATCGGGATTCCAGGAACGATCGATAATGACATTCCAGGAACAGATTTCACGATTGGTTTTGATACAGCGATCAATACTGTCTTGGAATCGATTGACCGGATCCGTGATACAGCGACATCCCATGTCCGCACATTCGTGATCGAAGTAATGGGTCGTGGTGCTGGCGATATCGCTTTATGGTCAGGTGTGGCCGGTGGTGCGGATGAAATCATCATCCCAGAACATGATTTTGACATGCAAGTTGTTGCTGATCGTATCCGTGAAGGACGCGACCGCGGGAAAAAACATTGCTTGATCGTTTTAGCCGAAGGTGTGATGGGCGGAAATGAATTTGCTGACAAACTTTCTGAATACGGCGATTTCCATACCCGTGTATCCATTCTAGGACACGTTGTCCGGGGTGGTTCACCAAGCGCTCGTGACCGTGTGTTAGCAAGTAAATTTGGTTCATATGCCGTTGAATTATTGCAACAAGGCAAAGGCGGTCTATGTATCGGTATCGAAAACAATGAAATGATTGCTTCTGATATCATCGATACCCTTGAAAACAATCGTCACAAACCAGATCTTAGCTTGTATAACTTGAACAAAGAAATCTCATTCTAAAGAGATTTTTAAAGCAACGCAACAGTAATTTTGTAAAAAAAGCTTATTAGCTATTTTAAATAAATGAATAGGAGCGTTTAGTAATGAAAAAAACAAAGATCGTAAGTACATTAGGACCAGCAAGTAACAGTGTGGAAATTATTTCTCAACTGATTGAAGCCGGTGCGAATGTCTTCCGCTTTAACTTCTCTCATGGAGATCATGAAGAACAATTAGCGCGTATGACAATGGTTCGTGAAGCCGTAAAGAAAACTGGTAAAGATGTCGGTATCCTTTTAGATACAAAAGGTGCTGAAATCCGTACAACTGTACAAAATACGACAGAAGCAGACTTTGGTCGTGCTGGATACATCCAATTCAACGTTGGCGATGAAACACGTATTTCAATGGATCCAGAACACAAAGGAACAAAAGAAAAAATTGCTGTAACTTATCCTGGTTTATTTGAAGATGTTCATGTGGGCGGACACATCTTGTTTGATGATGGCTTGATCGACATGGAAATCAAAGAAAAAGACGAAGCAACCCGTGAATTAGTGGTTGTCGTTAAAAATGCTGGAATGTTAGGATCACGTAAAGGGGTCAATGCTCCTGGCGTATCAATCAGCTTACCTGGTATTACTGAAAAAGATGCAGAAGATATCCGTTTTGGTCTTGATAACGATATCGACTTCATTGCCGCTTCATTTGTACGTAAAGCGCAAGACGTTTTAGAAATTCGTGAAATTTTAGAAGAAAAAGACATGACTCATGTGCAAATCTTCTCTAAAATCGAATCACAAGAGGGTATCGATAATATCGATGAAATCATCAAAGTTTCTGATGGTATCATGGTTGCCCGTGGTGACATGGGTGTTGAGATCCCTGCTGAAGAAGTACCAATGGTTCAAAAGAGCATCATCAAAAAATGTAACGCTGCTGGTAAATCAGTTATCACAGCAACACAAATGTTAGAATCAATGCAACAAAACCCACGTCCAACTCGTGCAGAAGCTTCTGACGTTGCCAATGCTGTCTTTGACGGTACTGATGCAACAATGCTTTCTGGTGAGTCAGCAAACGGTGACTACCCTGTTGAAGCAGTAGCAACAATGGCACGTATCGACGTGGAAGCAGAAAAAGCTTTATCAGAAAACAGCACTTTCCAAATCAACCAATTTGATAAAACAGATGTAACGGAAACAATCGGTTTATCTGTTGCTCGTGCAGCGAAAAACTTAGGGGTTAAAACAATCGTTGCTGCCACTGAATCTGGCTACACTGCAAAAATGATCTCTAAATATCGTCCAGATGCTGACATTTTAGCTGTCACATTTGACGAACGCACAAAACGCGGCTTGATGCTTAACTGGGGTGTGTACCCAACCGTTGCTGAAAAACCATCAACAACTGATGAAATGTTTGAATTAGCAGCAAAACAAGCAGTTGATTTAGGCTTTGCCAAAGAAGGCGATCTAATCTTGATCACAGCCGGTGTTCCTGTTGGTGAACGCGGAACAACCAACGTAATGAAGATCCAATTGATCGGATCAAAATTGCTTGAAGCGCAAGGAATTGGTGAAAAATCAGTTGTTGCCAATGCCGTGATCGCTCACAGTGCCGAAGAAGCAATTGCGAAAGCAAAAGATGGCATGATTTTAGTTGTACCAACAACAGATAAAGAATATATGCCAGCAATCGAAAAAGCAGCAGCTTTAGTTGTTGAAGATGGCGGCTTGACTTCTCATGCAGCAGTTGTCGGAATCGCGAAAGATCTACCAGTGATCGTTGGTGCCAAAGACGCAACAACAACCATCAAAGATGGCGAATTGGTTACTCTTGATTCTCGTCGCGGTATCGTTTATCGTGGAGAAACAACAGCGATCTAATGATTTTTAACGATTGATCAAGCAACAGGCAAGTGCACGTTGTGCGCTTCCTGTTGTTTTTTTGAGAGTGTCGAAATCCCTTGAGAAAAGGCATTAAAATGACACGATCAAAAATGAAAAAGGTGTCAAGAAAATTTCATTGACAAAGCCTCAGAAGCCCTGTATAATTGCTTTTGTTGCTTAGGGGTGATAAAAATGAAATGGTCTTTATTGGAATTAAAAAAATACCAAGAGACACCGCTGATGTTTGAAGAAACACTTGACCTAAAAAGTCAACTGATAAAACGCGATGGACAGATCATTGATTTGTCTCCTGTAAAAGTAAAAGGGCTGATGAGTGTTGATAAGCAAGGATACTTGCTGCACTATCAAGTGGAAACGACGATGACATTGCCATCTACTCGTTCTTTGACACCCGTAGCGATTCCTTTTGATTTTTCAGTGGATGAACAATTCATGACACCAGAGCAATTTCAGCGTCGCGATGAAACGATCGTTGAAGAAGAAGTTTTGATCATTGAAGGTCAAACCATCAGCTTAGATGAATCGGTCGCTGATAACCTATTACTTGCGATTCCTTTGCAAGTCCTGACAGAAGAAGAAAAACAAGGTTCAGCAATGCCATCTGGCAACGATTGGGCTGTTTTGTCAGAAGAAGACTTTGCAAATCAAAAAGAAGCGCAAGCTCAACAAGTTGATCCTCGTCTTGCAAAATTATCCGAATTATTCAATGAATCAGATGACGATAACGCGTAGGATTGGAATAAATTGCAGCCTCAAGGTTGCGTTCATTAACAAGGAGGTGTAGCAAAATGGCAGTACCAGCTAGAAAAACTTCGAAAGCGAAGAAAGCAAAACGTCGTACACATTACAAATTGACAATCAACGGTTTGAACGAATGTGCAAACTGTGGTGAAATGAAAAAAAGCCACCATGTCTGCTCTAACTGTGGTCATTACGATGGCAAAGACGTAGCAACAAAAGAAGCATAATTCCTTTTTTTCAGAAAGAGGATTCTAAAACCTTAGGCTAACCATGGAGCCTGAGGTTTTTTTGTTTTTTTTGGAAAAGATGGAACTTTTCAGAAATATTTTTTGTCCATCGAAAGAGAATAGTTCAAAAGCAGGTACATTTGCGCTATAATGAAAAAGATAATTGAATCTTAGGAGGATGAAAGATGACAAAACAACAAATCGGCGTTGTCGGTATGGCTGTTATGGGCAAAAACTTAGCGTTGAACATCGAAAGCCGCGGTTATTCAGTTGCCTTATTTAACCGTACTGGTTCAAAGACAGAAGAAGTAGTAAAAGAACATCCAGATAAAAATTTTAAAGCAACTTATACGATAGAAGAATTTGTCCAATCAATTGAAAAACCACGTCGTATTTTATTAATGGTAAAAGCAGGATTTGCGACGGATGCTACGATCCAAGAACTATTGCCTCATTTAGACAAAGGCGATATTTTGATCGATGGCGGAAATACCTTCTTTAAAGATACCGTTCGTCGTAACGAAGAGTTGGCAAACTCAGGAATCAACTTTATCGGTACGGGTGTTTCTGGTGGGGAAGAAGGCGCCTTGAAAGGTCCTTCAATCATGCCTGGTGGTCAAAAAGAAGCATATGAATTGGTTGCACCGATCTTGGAACAAATTTCAGCAAAAGCTGAAGATGGTACACCTTGTGTAACTTATATTGGGCCAAATGGTGCAGGCCATTACGTAAAAATGGTTCATAATGGGATCGAGTATGGCGACATGCAGCTGATTGCGGAGTCTTATGACTTGATGCAAAACATTTTAGGTCTATCTGTTGATGAAATGGCTGATATCTTTGCCGAATGGAACAAAGGTGAATTGGATAGCTACCTAATTGAGATCACAGCGGATATCTTGACACGTAAAGATGATCAAGGAACAGGCAAACCGATCGTTGATGTGATCTTAGATGCTGCAGGCAATAAAGGAACTGGGAAATGGACGAGCCAAAGTGCCTTAGACCTAGGTGTTCCATTGCCATTGATCACTGAATCTGTTTTTGCTCGCTATATCTCAGCTTACAAAGAAGAACGGGTCAATGCCAGCAAAGTATTACCGAAACCAGAAGCGGTTGCTTTTGAAGGAAACAAAGAAGAATTTATCAATAAGATCCGTGAAGCCTTATACTTCAGTAAAATCATGAGCTATGCACAAGGTTTCGCGCAATTACGTACAGCATCAAAAGAGTACGATTGGGATCTTCCTTTTGGTGAGATTGCCAAAATTTGGCGTGCAGGCTGTATCATCCGTGCGCAATTTTTACAAAAAATCACGGATGCTTATGACAAGAATGCTGACATCGAAAACTTATTATTAGATGATTACTTCAAAGACATCACGAAACGCTATCAATCTTCTGTACGTGAAGTAGTTGCGCTAGCTGTCCAAGCGGGTGTCCCTGTGCCGACGTTCTCCTCTGCGATCGCGTACTTTGATTCGTATCGTTCTGATCGTTTGCCAGCGAACTTGATCCAAGCACAACGGGATTACTTCGGCGCGCATACGTATGAACGGACAGATAAAGAGGGAATTTTCCATTATTCATGGTATGACGAAGCGTAAGCTTTAAGAGAATCCAAAAGAGAAAGGCCGAAAGTGAGAACTTTCGGTCAATCTCTTTTTTATTTTTTAGATACATGATAAAATAAGACAGATAATGTCTATTTTAAAGGCAGAATAATCAATAAAGGGGCTATCAATAATGAGTAATATTCTAATCATTGAAGATGAAAAGAACTTAGCTCGATTTGTGGAATTAGAATTGAAGCATGAAGGGTATAATACCGAAGTTCATTACAACGGACGGACGGGACTGGATGCTGCGCTGAATAATGAATGGGATGCAATCTTATTGGATCTAATGCTTCCAGAGCTAAATGGGTTAGAAGTTTGCCGACGTGTGCGTCAATCGAAGAACACCCCGATCATCATGATGACCGCGAGAGATTCTGTGATTGATCGAGTATCAGGTTTGGATCATGGTGCTGATGATTATATTGTGAAGCCTTTTGCAATTGAAGAATTGCTGGCACGCTTACGTGCGTTGCTTCGCCGTATCGATATCGAAGGGGACAAAAACGTCGCAAAACAAACCACGATCACTTACCGCGATCTAACGATTGAAAAAGAAAACCGTGTCGTTCGACGTGGAACAGATGTCATTGAACTAACAAAACGCGAATATGAGCTATTGTTGACTTTAATGGAAAACGTCAATGTCGTTTTAGCCAGAGATGTTTTATTAAACAAAGTCTGGGGCTATGAGACAGAAGTTGAAACCAACGTTGTCGATGTTTACATCCGCTACTTACGAAATAAAATTGATGTGCCAGGGGAGGAAAGCTATATCCAAACCGTTCGTGGTACAGGTTATGTGATGCGGTCGTGAACCTTAAAAAAAGAATGAAAAAATTAAAAGAACTGAAGGGGCCTTCTTTAACTGTAAAGTGGGCCTTCGCAAGTTCTTTCTTTATATTCGTCGTATTTACGATCTTTGCTGTGATCACCTATAAAACATCGGTGAATTTGATCGTCGCTAAAGAAGAAAACAATGTGGAGCGGACGATGTCAGAGGTTGCTTCTCGTTTAGCCAATTCGGATCAAGAACTAACATTGGTTCGGACGTATCGTAATTTAACCAAAAATGATGCGGGGACGACGAGCATTTATGATCGCACTTCAACGATCGATGGCAACTTAATGAAAATCGATTCCTTTATTTCGGAATTAGGCCAAGCGCCGTTGAGCTTGTTTGTTTATAATTTGAATGAGGATCTAGTGTTTAAAACCCATGAAAATGATTTAGCACTGATCGACACGCAGCGCAAAGCCCCAACCATCGTAACGCTGGATGGTATCACAGGCTTTCTCTCGATCCAACCCATCTATTCAAAAGGCACCAGAGAGCGGATTGGCTATGCACAAACCTTTTATGAATTGACTTCTTTTTACGAAATACGCAGCAAACTGCTGCTGACTTTGATTATCTTAGAAGTCGTTTCTCTGATTCTTAGTAGTGTGCTTGGGTTCTTTTTATCAGCGTATTTCCTTCAGCCGTTAAAGGTCTTGCGAGATACGATGGAAACCGTTCGGAAAAACCCACAGTCAACGGTGCATATGCCAGAATTAAATACGAACGATGAACTGTCTGATTTAGCAGATATCTTTAACGAAATGCTGGATCGCATGCGCCTATACATTGAACAGCAAGAGCGATTCGTCGAAGACGTTTCTCATGAGTTGCGAACGCCTGTGGCGATCATTGAAGGACATATGAATCTGTTGCAGCGTTGGGGAAAAGACGATCCAGAGATTTTGGATGAGTCTCTGGCAGCCAGTATGCAAGAGATCAGTCGGATGAAGACGCTAGTACAGGAAATGTTGGATCTCTCAAGAGCGGAACAAGTGGATGTTCATTATGCAAATGAAACAACCAATGCAAAAGAAGTTGTCTATCAAGTCTTCAATAACTTTAAAATACTGTATCCGGATTTTGTTTTTACATTGGATGATGACTTATACCATGAGTTGAAGCTGAAAATCTATCGCAATCATTTTGAACAGATCATTATTATTGTCTTGGATAACGCAGTGAAATATTCCACTGATCGAAAAGAAGTTCATCTATCCATTTCGTTGGATCGACAATCCTTTGAAATTGCCATTCAAGACTTTGGTGAGGGAATCTCCAAAGAAGACCTCGACAAGATCTTTAATCGTTTCTATCGGGTAGATAAAGCCCGTGCTAGAACCAAAGGCGGAAACGGGCTAGGGCTCTCTATTGCGAAACAGTTATTGGAAAGCTATAAAGGAAAAATTTCAGCAGAGAGTGTCATCGGTCAAGGAACGATCTTTCGAATCTATATACCGATCGTTCAATCAGAAGATCGGACGAAAAGAGAACGTTAGGCGAAAAGCTTAAGTTCTCTTTTTTTATCCATTAATGATAGATTTAGCCGCAAAATACTTCTTATAAACGAACGTTCGAATCGTTTGACAATGAATAATTCGCTTATAAAAATAGTTGCCAAAAAGCCTATTTTTTTAGTTGATTTTTCCTTTAAGAATTGCTATATTATTACTTGTCCTTGTTAAGACATTTGTAACAAACACTGATTGATCTTTTTTGAAATTAGTTGTTGACGAAACATTTTACAAGTGTTATTATAACAAAGTCGAAAAAATTTCATCTCTGAAAAACCTAATAAATCAAAAAAACTTTTCAAAAAAGTGTTTGACATATAACGGTTGAGATGGTAAGATAAAAAAGTCGCTGAGGTTAAGAAAGAAGTTAAATAACAACTTCTTGAAAAAAACTTTTAAAAAAAGAGTTGACAAACAAACGTCGCTCTGATATGATATAAAAGTTGCTAACACAGCACGGTAGACCTTTGAAAAC
>NZ_JBLGTY010000023.1:0-45890 GCF_047470845.1 Candidatus Enterococcus avicola
AATCTGAGCCAGAATGTGGTTCATTCTGACCCAGATTTGATTTTACACAACTCATCAGTCCTTATTGACAAAGAGCCCTTTTTACTTAGAATCATTTGAACTTTATTTAAAGCTTTTGCTTATTTTATACTTAACTCTTTGCAGGAAACTTCTCGTTTGATACTCAAATTGCGCCAGTTTGCTCTTTTTTTCATTTAAGGTCAATAAAGATTTTATATGGCGAATCGCTTTTGGCGAAGCAGTTACGGAATCGATCGCTTCGATTAAGTCTTGATAAACATAATAAATCTGGTACTTTTCTTTTGCTTCAACGGAGAAATTGACTGTTTCGCTTTTGAAGTCATCGAAGTTATCTAATCGAACGCGGATCATTTCTACTAATTTATCTATATCACCTAATGGATAGACACAACCGTGATTAAAGAAATCATATGCTGACATGTGCCCTGGATTATTGGATATAATAACTGGTACACCGTTTAAAAGAGCCTCAACATAAACTAAACCGAATGTTTCCATTGCTGAAGAAAAAACGCATATATCTTTCGATGTCACGTGCTCCCATGGATTGTCTACATTTCCTAGAAAAGTAATATTTTTTAAACGATTTTTTTTGATATAATCGAGACATTTTTCTTTATACTCATCATCCCATGCACCAATAAAAACCAACTCAATATCGTCCCTGTTCAACTGATGATATGCTTTAATTAGTTCTAATTGATTTTTTCTCGGGTTGATACGTCCTACTGAAACGATTCTTTGAACATCTCCCTTTTTAAGGGAAACTTGTTCTAACTCTGTATAGGGAGCGAATGATTTAATTTTTTTTCTTGTAAACAGCTCTTGCAAATTATTGCTCAACTCGCCTCTAACAGCAAAAATCTCATCAGAAAATTCTTCTATAAACTCAATTTTATCCTTGTAGTAAGCAAATTCGCCGGAAGGAAATTCATGAATTAACCAGATATGAGAAACGTCTTGAACAGCCGCCGCCATCGCACCTTGGAACATGTTTGCTGTATTTGTGATTACCAACTCAATATCAAACTCGTCTATCTTTTTTGCAATGAGATCGATAGTATTTCTAAAAGATGCCGCTCGTTGTTCTTCACTTCCAAATAACATTCCTGGTGCATCCTCCCACCACCACCGTTGATTTGAAACTAAAAAACATTTGATCCCATTACTTTCAAAAATTCGCGAGTAGTCATTTACTTCGACGTCTCCACTAACCGGTGCAATATTTACTACTTCATATCCTTGCTCAACTAGATATTTCATTAAATTAAATATTGAAATTTCTGCCCCGTTGTCCATTGTGCCAGTTGGTGAAAGGAATAATATTTTTTTCATTAAAATCTCCTTTTCTTATTCTTATAAATAGCCATACAGTGCGACACAAGAATTAAAAAATGTAATGACATAGATTGTTTTAACGCAAAAGCTAGTAATTTTATTTGAATCCAAATGACTCATTACCTTTTCACTTTCAAAGCCTACTTTATTAAGAATAGGCCCTAGAAATAACGGCAGGAATGCGAGTAAATAAAAATGATACCTACCTTGTACACCTGGGACTCTTAAATCACCAATTGCAAATACTCGTGGATCACCTGTTATTGCCAAGATTGTTCCTGAAATAATCACAAAAAAAGTAGCCAAAGTAAGCACACGTGTCTTCTTAGGGATAGTGATTTTAATAAGCATAGCAGAAAGAGTAATCATCAAAGTATAGTTTATCAAATTGATGAACCCCGCGGCTTCACTAGCCATAAAGTATGGCATTGGATTCTTCAGAAAATAACCGATAGAAGCAATTACATCCGAATATGATCGTAAAAACAAAGTAATTGTGTATCCAATATTACTGATTAAATACGAAAGAACATCTTCATTTTCATCCACTGCGACAGTATTAGCTGCAGGAACATCCTCGAATATATGGAAAATCGCACCGTTCATCAACCATAAAAAGCCTAATGAAAAACATAGAAGTACTGCAAAAACCGTAATTTTTTTTGTTTTCCTCGTATCAAAATATTTTGTAGGCACAAATAAAGGCAGTGCAGCCAACAGAATCACTGGTGCCTTACAAAAAACCAGCCCAAGGCAAGTAAGCATATAAAGTATGATTTTTCGAAAATTAACTTCGCGTTCACCAACAAAAAAATTGGTGAATTGAGCCAATATCAATAGTACTAGACCATAATAAAGATTATCGTAGGTAAAACCAGATGAGATCCATACGGCAAATGGGGTCGTAGCTGCAACGAAAAGCGCTAATTTATAAACTTTGCTTACCTTTATAGCCCAAAAAGCCAACAATGCATAAAACAGAACATTAAAAATTCTCCCTAAATAATAGTGAACAGATACTCTTTGCGAGAATAATCGTCCAATGGATATGCCTATAGCACTTGGTATATAAGCGGGATTATTAAACCCGCTTTTTTCAAGCCAGTCTTCATTATAGGTAGAGGGAATAGATTCAATTTCAAGGAATTCTTTGTGGTAAAGATTAGTATTCAGTTCATTTCCATACTCGGGTTTACTAGGTAATTTGGTAATAGCTAAGAAATCTGGGGATATGGCAAGAAAATTTCTTTCATCTGTTTGATTTCTGACTTTTCCATCTGCTACTTCTAATGCGTGGTAATAATGCGTATTCTCGTCATAGTTTTGTCGAATTGGTAGAATCAGTGTATTTAATGTACCAGCAATAAAGATTAAGACAAACGCATTTCTGGCAATTTTCGTTTCATCACTTATTCTTGAAACTATCAGTAAGAGTATAGCAGCCGCTAAGGCCAAAACAATATACAGTTTAGGCCAAGTTAATTCTATATATTGTAAGAAAAACTGAGCAGTCAAAAGAATGAATAGAAAAAGAATAAGCAGCTTGTAATTCTTTTTTAGTTCAATTAGATTGTTTTTAATAAATAGCATTAATGGATACTCCTTAAAAAAGCACTTAGTTCATCTTCATGCTCTGATGTTGTACAATTTTCAATTACGTAATTATAAGCATTCTCACCGATAGTTTCTCTAAAAGTCTTATCGTTTATCACTTTTTCTAATTGGTTGAACCACTCATTATCTTTGACGAGTATGCCGTTTCTGTTGTGCGTTACCATCTCTTTAAAAGCGCCAATTTCACTTGCTAATGTAGGTATTTTCACTAAAGCAGCCTCCATCCATTTGATTTCAGACTTTGCCTCATTAAAAATCGAATGTACCAGCGGTGCTAAATTAATGTCCACTTGGCAAATCAGTTTCGGCAATTCTTTCCAATCAACAAATGGATGAATGACCAGTTGCGATTCTACCCTTTCCATTTCTTTCGGGACATCTAAATGCCCAACTAAATGCAATTCCACTTGCGGAAAAGTTTCTAAGATTTCTAGAATAGCAGGCTTAATCAATTCGAAATTCTCATTATGGGTAATTGATCCCGAAAAGTACCCGATTTTCACCTTTGTACTATCTTCCATCTTATTTTCAACTGCATCATGACTGATCGCCACCAACTCTTGGTTCGCAAGATTTCGATTAAGCAGTACATTCTGGTGATAATTCAGAAGTTCCTCTTTTAAGACACCTGTGGAAGCTATTGCTCCATCACACATAAGCATCATTTTTTTGTAACTGATAACGCCGCTATCGTAATTGTTTTTTTCAACTTTTGTAAGATTTTGGACGTACGTCAACTGATCCGTGTACTTGGTATCGATCACTAAATCATCAATATCATACAACACAGGTTTATGGTACTTTCTTGCTAAACGAATCAGTTCTGCTAATCGCTCATCATATGGTGCACGATAAATAATGATATGACTTGCGTGTTCAGCTAATCCCATCTGAAATGTAGAAAGATTAACATGCCAGACATCAAAGCCTAGGTTTTTTAACTGTTCAATCTTATTTTGTACACGGTATTTTGTTAACTGCGGAATTGCATTTTCGACACCATCTATTATGAGAATATGTTCTTTGTGCTTTTTATTTTTGATATCCTCCATGATTTGATCGATCACAGCACCTGGATACTCTGTTTCATTTCTAATATATTCAATTAATTCAGGAACTTCTGTTTTCCTCTGAAGTCCTTGCCAAGCAAATTTCTCGTCTGTATCGTTTGCAAAAGCTGTGTATTTAACGATAGGTACACCCTCTCGAACCATTTGAAGGGGATGGATATACATTGGACTATCCGTATTCTTTTCGGTTAAAGCCCCGTGTTTAAAGCCCAAGTCGCTGAAATGTTTTGTAAAAACCGTTTCATGCTTTCCGATTGCTTTTTCTCTTGAGTTTGTATCTCCAAGATTTTTCCAATAGTCATAAAATGATGGATCGTGGAACATTGATTTCTCAATTACTAAAAAATAGGACTGTAAGTGAATAGGGATATATCCATACTTGTTATACTTGGTAAAATCAGGTTGTTCTTCTCCATAAGAAATTCCCCAGAAATCAAGTTTTTTAGCTGCCATTTTATTAAATGCTTCTGTTAAATCTGAGACTGGACCAACATTCGTATCATTCACCAATAACAATTCATCATACTTACTTAATTCCTTTTCGCCAAGAAAATCGATACCATGTTTAAAGGCTGCCGTATCATATCCATCATTAGATCTAAGAACGACCTCCCCAAACTTACGAAGCTTTTCTAAGTCAGACTCCGGTAATTTACCATTCACTACGATTAATACTTTTTCTGAAAAATCTGCTAAAGAGGAAAGAAAAATGAGTTTATACTCTTGCAGCTGGGATTGGCTTTCATAGATAACATATACCAATACTCTTTTTGGATTTTGATAAACATTTTTTTTGCGTGTTGCTTTTCGTTTGCTAGATAAAACTAAAAATTGCAAATTAGGGATTTTTCTGAGTTTAACCAATAACTTTTGTTTTGCTTTATCAACAAGTACTAATCCTTTACTAGGATTTCTTAAAAATCTTAGTCCATAACTAAAAGGCTTCACAATAAGTTTACCAACCCTGTATGACTTAGATGACATCAACGCTTGTTTATCGTTTTCCAGCAACTGAATTAATTGCGCCATAGATAAATTCTGATTTTGCAAGTCATTTTTTTCAAGATTTTCTTCACGTAATCGCTGATCTATCGCCTGTTTTTCATTGTTTAAGTCTTCCACAGATACTTTTAATTCATTAACTTCTGCAAGCAATAATTCATTATCTTTGTTTTGTTGTTTTATATAATTAGTCAAATCTGCAAGATGATTGATTAAATCTTCGTTTCGGTCTTCCAGTTGCATGATATTATTCTTAATTGCTGAAAGAACCAGTTGTGGATATTGTTCCTGATGCTTGCTCAGGAGATAAAGATAAATCTCATAATAAAATTTTTCGGTCCCATGCTGCCCTTTCCTTGATATTGATTCTTGTAGCACTCGATAATTTAATTTTGTGGAAGAACATTTAACAGCTTTCGCATGGTTGGTAAGAATCAGTCGCATAAAAAAGTCATAGTCGACTAATTTTTTTCTGTTTAACGCTAAATCATATGTTAGCTGACCAACAATTTCTTTTCTTATCAACGAGCAATTATCAATAAAGTTACTAGAAAGAAACTCTTCCAATTGGAATGGTTTGGCTTCCATAAACAGCTCACCTGTTTCAACATTTACAAGATCAGTATATACAATATCTGCTTCTTCTTTTTCGGCAGTTTCAACTAGCTTTTCAATATATTGATTATCTAGATAATTATCACTGTCGACAAATAATAGGTATTTTCCGACAGCTCGCTCGAGTCCTTTATTTCGTGTCACACAAACGCCTCGGTTTTCTTGAACCAAATACTCATGTTTTAGCGAAACATGTGATAAATAATCTCTAATAATCTGATCTGAATTATCTGTCGATCCATCATTGATAATCACTAATTCTAAATGTTTATAGGTTTGGGAAGATACACTTTCCAGACACTGACCAACATATTTTTCATGATTATAACAAGTTATAATCACGGAAACTAATGGTTCCAATACGACTCACCTTTTTCTATAAGTAGATTTTTCTGATCACTTAAGCTTCTGCCAGCTTCCATTGCTTGTCAAAATACCGCTTGAGGCGATCCGCTCGCTTTTTGATCGATTTTTTCTTGGGGAAACGATTATTACGGGTGAATTTTCTTGATCTGAAAAAGCAAATGGTTCGTCCGCGGCGTTTCGAATTGATACGCCTAACCTTAATTTGCATTCATTGATATGATTTAACTCGCAAGCATATTTAAAAGTCTTTTTACCGATACCTTTTGTCATTTCATCATATGAATTGTCGTTGTACATCCAAATGTTGCGATCGATATCTGTCATTGAAAAAGCAATATACGTCTCCATATCTTTTAACACTTCATAAGAAATCAAAAACTCTACTCGTCGATTCTCATCGGTAAGCATTTCATCAGATAATAAATCTACTGTAAAGTTTCGAATTGTTTCCTCTTCTTTACTTTTTGTTTCAACTTCTTGTGGTTCTTCTAAAACCTCTTCCTTTTCAATAACGGTGGAGGCCCCCGTCTGTGTAACATTGTCTAAAGAATATTGATTTGCTACATCATCTGGGGTTCCGATGATTTTTACTTCCCCTTTATCGATCATCAGTGCTTTATTACAGTATTTACGAACAGATTCCATTGAGTGAGTCACGAGTATAATGGTCTTGTTCTCATCTTTGGCCTTCATGAAATAGTCATTGCATTTTCTTTGGAACGCTTCATCCCCGACAGCCAATACTTCATCTAAAACTAAAATATCGCTTTTCGCTTGAATCGCTACAGAAAACGCAAGCCGAACCTGCATGCCGCTTGAATAATTCTTTAATTTTTGATTCATAAATTCAGTTAATTCCGCAAACTCAACGATATCGGAATACATTCCATCCACTTCTTTTTCGGAAAAACCAAGCATAGCGCCATTCAAATAGACATTCTCTCTCCCAGTTAATTCTGGATTGAATCCAACGCCTAACTCGATGAAAGAAACCAATTTTCCGTTCACTTCTACAGACCCTTTTTCAGGTGTATAAATTTGGGAGATAATTTTTAATAAGGTTGATTTTCCACTCCCATTTCTTCCGACAATTCCAAAGAAATCTCCTTTATTCACTTCAAACGAAATATCTCTTAGGACTTTTTGCTCATTGTATCCTTTGATTCCTTTAAAATAATTAACGATCGTTCTTTTTAAGCTCGTTGTACTTTCTGTAGGAAGACGAAACGATTTTCCTATATGATCAACTTTCACTGCTATTTCATTATTCATATTAAATAATCTCCGCAAATTTTTTCGAATTTTTATTAAAAATCATGTAGCCGGCAACTAATACGATCCATGGCAAAACATATGGAATTGCGACGATCCAATTCGTATTTATTAATTGCCATACCGTAATATTGCTTGTACTTGTTAAGATATGCCGCATATCTTGAATAATTTGAGCCATTGGATTCATCATCAAAAGTTTGGCAATGTTCACGTCCATATTCATTACAAGTGTCAATGGGTAAATTAACGGTGTAAGGTAAAAACCCGCTTGAAGGACAACCTCCCAGATCGGTCCAATGTCTCGAAACCTAACATAGATTGTTGCCAAAATAAAAGACACGCCCAATGAAAAGGCATAGAGTTCAATCAGAAGCAGCGGTGCTAAAAAAGCATAGATTGAAATATCCGCTCCATTGATCATCGCAAATAAAAGAACGATCACAAGGCTGATTACTAGATTGATTAAGGCGTTGATCGATACAGCAATAACAATGATATGTGTAGGAAAGCTTAGTTTTCTAAGCAGATCGCCTCGTGTGACGATTGATGACATACCTAAATTTGTCGTTTCGCTAAAAAAGCTCCATAGAACGGTTCCCAAAAGTAACGCCACTTCAAAGTGAGGAACATCTTGTCCAAATTTAAGAAAACGTACAAAGACCACATACATGACAGTAAACAGCATCAAGGGCTTCAAAACAGACCAAACATAGCCCATAATACTTCCTTGATATCTTAGTTTAAAATCGGTTTTTACTAATTCTTTCAATAAAATTCTATTTTTACGCTCGAACATCATTTTCTCCTTTAAGGTTCCACTAATCTTTTTTACGGTAAAACTTTTTAAAGCTATCCTTAAAAAGTATACTCGACATTCCCCTCTTTCTCAACCTCTACCAGATCATTTCAAAAATTGAGAAAAAAAATTAATGTTTCATTGACAGATTAAACGAAAAAAAGAAAGCCGCATTCAACGAACGAAATTTGGCCTCCTTTTTCTCAAAGTTTTTAGTCTCTTTCAAACAAATCTCTTGTGTATACTTTGTCTTCTACGTCATGCAGTACATCTTCCATACGATTTGCTACAATAACATCAGAGATCTTTTTAAACGTCTCAAAGTCATCAATCACTTCAGAGTTATAGAAGGATTTCTCTTTTAAAGAAGGCTCGTATACTACTACGTTGATTCCATGGGCTTTGATCCGCTTCATAATTCCTTGAATGGAAGAATAGCGGAAATTATCAGAATGAGCTTTCATAGTCAATCGATAGATGCCCACAACTTTCGGTTGTCGACCAAGGATCTGCTCCGCGATGAAATCTTTGCGGGTCGTATTTGCTTCGACGATCGCTTGAATGATATTATTCGGAACCTTATCATAGTTAGCTAGGAGCTGCTTGGTATCTTTGGGCAGACAGTAGCCACCGTATCCAAAAGACGGATTGTTGTAGTGGGAGCCGATTCTAGGATCCAGCCCGACGCCTTCAATGATTTGTCGTGAATCAAGTCCCCTCACTTCCGCATAGGTATCTAATTCGTTGAAATATGCCACGCGCAGCGCCAGATACGTGTTAGAAAACAGTTTTATTGCTTCAGCTTCAGTCGGATTTGTTAAAAGCACGGGAATTTCATTTTCCCATGCATTTCGCTTGAACATCTCGGCGATCTCTTTCGCTCGCTCACTGCATTCTCCAACAACAATTCTCGAAGGATGCAAATTGTCGTATAAAGCTTTTCCCTCACGCAAAAATTCAGGTGAAAATAAAATGTTCTCTGTGTTAAAACGTGCTTTAAGATCTAATGTATATCCTACAGGAACTGTTGATTTAATAATAAACACAGCATCTGGACGCAACTCTAGCGCTTTTTCGATCACCGATTCTACAGTCGACGTATCAAAATAGTTTTTATGCTCATCGTAATCTGTAGGCGTCGCAATAATTAATACATCCCCAAAGTCAACAGCTTCATCAAAAGCTTTGGTGAAACGAACGGACAAGTCTGTCCGCTCCAAAAACTGGTGAATTTCTTTGTCTTCAAGAGGTGAGATGTTCTTTTGCAATTGATCGATTTTTTCATCCACAATATCATAAGCAAGTACTTCTTCTTTTTGCGCCAATAACAAAGCGTTTGCTAATCCTACATAACCTAAACCAAAAACGGAAACTTTCATCATGATCCCTCTTTTTCTAGTTTTCTTCTTTCTCTAAAGATGCAGTCATATCAGCCAATGCTTCTTCCCAAGTAGGAATAACAAAACCGGTATTCTTTGCTTTTGTAAGATCCAACACCGAGTATTGTGGTCGTTTTGCTTTTTGCGGATATTCTGCTGAAGTCACAGGTGCAACCTCAACATCCGTTTCTTTCAGAATTTCTTTGGCAAATTCGTACCATGAACAGCTATTGTCATTTGATAGATGGTAGATTCCATAGTCTGCATTGTTTTCGATAATATAGACCATAAATTCAGCTAATGTTCGGGTCCATGTTGGACGGCCATATTGATCATCAACGACGGTTAAGCGCGGGTGCGTTTGCGCTAAACGTTTCATTGTATATACAAAATTATGTCCATATTTACCAAAAACCCATGAAGTTCGGATAATGAAGTATTCATCTAAAAGGTCTTTCACTGCTTGTTCACCCAGCAATTTTGTACGTCCGTATTCATTTTGAGGATTCGGCGTATCTGTTTCTTTGTAGACCCCCTCTTTTTTCGTTCCATCGAACACATAATCAGTACTGATGTAAACAAACTTTGCTCCTACCGCTTTCGCCGCTTTCGCCACGTTTTCCGTCCCGTTGACATTGATTTTCTCATCAAGTTCCTTGCCTTCATCTTCCGCCTTATCTACTGCTGTGTATGCAGCACAATGATAAATAACGGTCGGTTTTAATTCTTGAATTAACGCAAGAGTTGCTTTTTCGTCCGTAATATCCATTTCCTGGGCATCCGTTGAGACATAGTTTAATCCTTTTTCATCTAATAGATGTCGCAGCTCCGTGCCCAGCTGCCCATTTCCGCCTGTCAGTAAAATCATATTTCTCATCCCTTCAAAAAAAGCAGGTTTCCCTGCTTTTATTTATTGTCCATTCGCAGCATAATTATTCTCTACCGCTTCTTTTTCTGTCTTCCACCATTTTTCGTTGTTGCGATACCACTCAATCGTATCGGCTAAGCCATCTCGGAAATTGGTGAATTCCGGTTGCCAGCCCAATTCTTCTTTCAATTTTGTCGAATCAATTGCATAGCGTAAATCATGACCTGGTCGATCATTTACGTGCTCATACGCGTCTTTGGGCTGATCCATTAGTTCTAAAATCAGTTCAATTACTGCTTTATTATCCTCTTCACCATCGGCACCGATGAGATACGTTTCACCCATTTGTCCCTTTGTTAAAATCGTCCACACAGCAGATGAATGATCATTTGTATGAATCCAGTCACGGACATTTTTCCCGTCACCGTACAATTTCGGCTTGATGCCGCTCAAAATATTGGTAATTTGTCGAGGAATAAATTTCTCAATGTGTTGATAAGGTCCATAATTATTAGAACAATTGGAGATCGTCGCTTGGAGACCGAATGAGCGCACCCAAGCTTTTACCAAAAGATCGGAACCAGCTTTTGTTGAAGAGTAAGGACTTGATGGGTTATACGGCGTTTTGTCCGTGAATTTTTCTCCCGCTCCTTCGCCATGTCCCGGAAGATCTTCTCTCAAAGGAAGATCGCCATATACTTCATCGGTTGAAACATGATGGTATCTTACATTGTACTTTCGGCATGCTTCTATCAGCGTATACGTTCCAATAATGTTGGTTTGAACAAACGGAAAAGGATCTTTCAACGAGTTGTCATTATGAGATTCTGCAGCATAATGAACGACAGCGTCTGTATCCTGAACCAATCTATCTACCAGCTCCTGATCAGCAATGTCGCCGACAACTAATTCAAAGCGATCCTTTGGAAGACCATTAAGATTGTTTTTATTTCCCGCATAGGTCAGCTTATCTAAAACTGTTACAAAAACATCAGGCTGATTATTGATCACATAATGAACAAAGTTAGAGCCGATAAATCCTGCTCCACCAGTTACAATAATTTTTTTCATCACTTTCACTCCTTATACTTCACCATAGATAAATGTATTTTCTATTTCAAATTCTTTCAGTGTTGGATGTTTTTTATCTTTTTCTGATAGAATCGCTTTTTTCACATCTATAGGCCAAGTAATTGCCAAATCGGGATCATCAAATGCAATGCCGCCATCAGCTTCAGCATTATAATAGTTGTCACACTTATACAAGAAGTTCACATTTGGAGTCAGTGTCATAAACCCGTGAGCATATCCGCGAGGTACTAATAACTGACGATGGTTGTGTTCGGTTAACAAGTACCCTTCCCACTCTCCATAGGTCGGGCTGCCTTTACGAATATCTACGATAACATCAAGTACCGCACCAGTCACCACACGAATCAATTTTGTCTGTGCTGCTTCACCTTTTTGAAAATGCAGGCCTCTTAACACACCTGCTTCAGCAGATAATGAGTGGTTATCTTGAACAAAATCAAAGTCAATTCCTTGTGCTGAAAATTTTTCTTTTGAATAGCTTTCAGTAAAAAAACCTCGATGATCGCCATAAACGTCCATCTCTATTAGTTTTACATCTGTCAATTTTGTTTCTATAACTTTCATCAAAGCGTCTCCTCTTTATTCAGCAGCTAGTCGTAATAAATATTGACCATACTGATTTTTTTTCAATGGCTCAGCTAAAGCAACTAACTGCTCTCTTGTGATATAGCCCATTCGGAATGATATTTCTTCCAAACACGCAACTTTCAAGTTTTGCCGTTTTTCAATCGTTTCAATAAAAGTAGATGCCTCAAGCAATGTTTCATGTGTTCCTGTATCAAGCCAAGCGAAACCTCTTCCCATGACTTCAACAGAAAGTTTATTTTTATCTAGATAAACTTTATTGATATCGGTAATTTCTAATTCTCCACGCGCAGACGGTTTGATATTCTTGGCGATTTCGACTACTTCGTTATCATAAAAATACAGACCTGTTACAGCATAATTTGATTTCGGCTTCTCAGGTTTTTCTTCAATAGACAAGGCGTGCATATCGTCATCAAACTCCACTACACCAAATCGTTCAGGATCATTTACATGATAGCCAAAAACGGTTGCACCTGATTCTTTTGCAGCAGCTCGTTGAAGCATTTTTGATAGACCGCCCCCATAATAAATATTGTCTCCTAGGACTAAACAAACACTATCAGTGCCGATAAACTCTTCCCCAATAATGAATGCTTGAGCGAGGCCGTCAGGACTTGGCTGTACTGCATAGTCAATTTGCAGTCCTAAGTCTTTGCCATCGCCAAATAACTCTTGAAAGCGAGGAGTATCTTGAGGAGTGGAAATAATTAAAATTTCTTTGATCCCCGCCAACATCAAAGTAGACATTGGGTAAAAAATCATTGGTTTGTCATAAATAGGCATCAATTGTTTAGAAGTTGCTTTTGTTAATGGATAAAGGCGTGTTCCTGAACCGCCTGCTAAAATAATCCCTTTCATTCATTACGCTCCTTAATTAATTTACTTGTATTTCTCACCACAGCATTATCTCATTTCTAGAAAGCTTTGTCATTCAATTCAAAGTTTTGAAATGAAAATGTAACTTTTATTTATCAAATACCTTTCTCATGATCAGGCTTCTGATTAAACCCCAGCGCCACACGAATTGCTGGGCAAATGAAGCGGATGTTTTGATTTCACTGGCATTTTTTTCATGTCTGCGATACAACGTTAACTGCTTATCGATAAGCTCGATACGGTTGCCTGCCATTGCACCGATCCACATATCATGCATTGGAATTGCTTGCGGAAACGGAAGAATAGATGGCTTCAACTCTCTTCGAAAAGCCATGCCTGCTCCGATGTATTTATTTTTAAGCAAATTTCGTAAAAATCCGACTTTCACATTCCTATAGGCAAAATAGGAGGGTTCAATCAGTTCAAGCTGTTCATCGACAATTCTCAAATCAGAAATGACTACCTGTATCTCTTTTTTTTCATTAAATTTTGCTTTTGTATCAGCAACTTTATCGGGAAGCCACACATCGTCTTGGTCGGCCAAAAAAATCAGATCGCCTGAAGCCTGGTTAATTGCGTGTTCAAAATTTTTGATAATGCCTTTTTGCGGTCCTTCCAAAAGTTTGATTCGGGGATCTGCGCGATAAGAATCGAGGATACTTCTTGTCTTGTCAGTAGAGAAGTCATCCGAAATTATCAGCTCATCATCAGGTGCAAGTTGAATTAGAATGCTGTCCAGCTGTTCTTGAAGATACTTTTCTCCGTTATAAGTGGCTACACATACTGATATCATAAATGATCCTTCCTAAATGACAAGTATTCTTTCCATGTTCTTCGACTGAATCGGTACATTTTGGGTGAAAGTGCTTGTTTTATTGTTCGAAAAAAAAGCTGTTTTTCATGTTCCTTTTTCTTTTCTTTATCGAAATCCCTATAGAATTTCGATTCACTGGTAAGAATCTGCTCATATCTTTCCCTAGTCATCGTTTTATAATGCATGACTGAAAGATCATGATTCAGCTTTTGGTTTGCGATCAAAAACCGAAAGCCTTCTTGATGTAAGCGAAGAAAAAGCCAATGATCTAAAAAATCCAGCGGAAAAGCATCATTGAATCCGCCGATTTTTTTTATAGCCGCGAGAGTGACTGCGGTGCCGGAATTGATTGCCATAATCCGCTGTTTTTGCTCACCGATAGCAGGATATGCCAGATTTCGATTGATGTAACGATCAGCTAAGACCGGTGATACCTGTATTGTGCCACTGTAAATCAGCGGCACAACAGCACCTATTTCAGTTCCGATCGTCTCAGCCATAAGAAAGTTTAGGTAGGCTTTTGTCAGCTCCGTATCTTGGTCCAAGAGAAGCAGCAAATCAAAATCGCCGCTAGACGCAGACTTAAACCCTTTATTGTATGCTTTGGAGAGGCCGGGATTGGCTGGATCATGAAAATAGGTCACTAATGGATGCTGAAAAAAAGGCTCATCATGACTTTGTGGACTGTTATCATAAACCAGCAATTGGATTTGCTGGTTCTTCACCGCTTTTTCCAAAAGCGGTGAAGCCGATGCTTCTTGCCAGCTTCTTTCATACATTACGATCGTCACAAATAAACGGTTCATCAAAACAGCCTCCAACCCCATTTATTAAAAAATTTCATCATCGAATGCATAAACACCAAAAAGAGTTTTGCACTTCTATGAGCTCCTTTACCGTATAAGTGCACGACTTTTTCAAAGGGCGTATACAAAATGCGGTACCCCGCTTTTTCATATCTCAAACACAAATCATTGTCTTCAAAATACATAAAGAACTGTTCGTCAAAGCCGCCGATTTCTTTAAAGCGAGCGATTTCTACCAGCATAAAACAACCAGAGCCCATTCGGATATAACTGGTTTGATCTTGTGGAAGGTCACGGCACTCATAAGCAGACAGTCTTTTTTTAAATACTTTTTTTACCCAATGAAACGGAATAAATCGCAAGAAATAATCGAATACAGCTAATCGTTTTCTTACTAAATACTGAATAGAGCCATCTTCGTTCAAAACCTGAGGAACTACGACAGCTGCTTCATTCTCTTGAATTCTTTTTAATAATCCTTCAATTGATTCTTTCGTGACAAGAATATCAGGATTGCAAATAAATCCGTATTCTTGCGTTGCATTCATTAATAATTGATTGTGTCCATGACCAAATCCAAGATTTTCATTGGCTGAGATGACAGTGACAAATGGATAATCTTGCATTTTAGCAATGTATTCTGCTTTCGAATTATTATCAAATATTTTCACTTCAAAGCGTGGATCCTCTCCTATCTCTTTCTCCAGATGATCCAATGTTTTGAATATATCACGACTATTATGTGTCACAATACTGATGATTATTTTATTCGTTTTTCTATTATCCATAGTGTATTGTCCTTAATGTTATAAAATGAGAGATACTAGTCAATTTGTTATTATATCACATCCCCGCGCGTAAAAAAAGCACACTCGAGCAAGCAAAGCGATTTCTTCTATTCAGTCCCAGCCGCCCTTTGGATTGCTGCTTGCTTCTTTTCTGAAGTAATCCCTCATCGTCAAGAGCAGATAAAAAACACCAGCCCCGCTAGAGACTTTCTAGCAAGGGATGGTGTGATGAGTGAATCATTTACGCTTTCGCACAAAATTTGTTTAAATTACGGATAAATCCGATTCAACAACCGTGGAAATGGAATGGATTCTCTTACGTGCTCGATTCCTGATAACCAGGTAACGGTCCGTTCTAATCCAAGACCAAATCCGGTGTGAGGAACTGAGCCGTACTTGCGTAGATCTAAATACCATGAATATTCATTTTCGTCCAAGCCGTGGGCGCGGATTTGTTCTAGCAGGTATTCATGATCGATAGCACGTTCAGAACCGCCTATGATCTCGCCATAGCCTTCTGGTGCGATCATATCGGCACAGATCACGACATCTTCTCTCGTTGGATGTGGCTTCATATAGAAAGGTTTGATGTATTTTGGATAGTTTAAGATAAAGACGGGCTGATCGAATGAATTGGCAATAAAGGTCTCATGTGGTGAGCCAAAGTCATCGCCCCATTGAATATCATCAAAGCCGTTCTTTTGTAATAATGCCACTGCATCATCGTAAGAGATTCGTGGGAATGGTAATTTGGTGTATTTTTTCAAGACTTCACGGTCACGGCCTAAGACGTCTAATGCATAGTCACAGTTATCGAGCACATTTTGCACTAAGAATGCCACGTACTGCTCTTGGACTTCCAAGCTTTCTTCTTGGTGCATAAAGGCCATTTCTGGTTCAATCATCCAAAATTCAATCAAGTGACGACGTGTCTTTGATTTTTCGGCACGGAAAGTTGGTCCAAAAGAAAAGACTTTGCCAAACGCCATAGCGGCAGCTTCCATGTACAATTGACCAGACTGAGACAAATATGCTTTTTGATCGAAATAGTTGGTTTCGAATAAATCAGTCGTTCCTTCTGGTGCTGATCCGGTTAGGATCGGTGGATCGATTTTGATGAAGCCATTCTTGTTGAAAAATTCATACGTTGCCCGAATGATTTCGTTTCGGATTTGCATGATGGCGTGTTGTTTTGAGGAACGCAACCATAAATGACGATGGTCCATCAAGAAATCTGTTCCGTGTTCTTTTGGGGTGATTGGGTAATCATGGCTTTCCCCAACAACCTCTAAACCAGAGATACCAATTTCATAGCCGAATTTTGAGCGGCTGTCTTCTCTGATTTCCCCAGTGACCAGTACGGCAGTTTCCTGATTTAGATTTTTCGCTAATTGGAAAACTTCTTCCCCTACTTCACTTTTTACAACGATTCCTTGAAAATACGCTGTTCCGTCACGAAGTTGTAAAAAGGCGATCTTGCCGCTAGAACGTTTGTTAGCAACCCATGCTCCGATTTGAACGGTTTCGCCAACGTGTTTTTTTGCATCTAAAATTTGAATAGATTCCACTTGATTCTCTCCTATCTAATTAATAAAGGCACCATAGAGCATTTTAAGCTTTTTGGCGTTTCTTTTCAACAAAATCATGGATTCGTTTGGTAGCTTCCGCTAACGTGTCCCAATCAGTTGCATAGCTGATGCGTAAATAGTCTGGTGTACCAAAACCAGCACCAGTCACTACTGCCACGTGGGCTTCCATCAGCAAGGCCTCCACGAAGGCATCAATGGTTTGATAGCCGCACATCGTCATGGCTTCTTTGACATTTGGGAACAAGTAAAACGCGCCTTGGGGTTTCGTCACCTGAAAACCAGGAATAGCGGCAATTAGCGGATATAGTTTGTTCAAGCGCTCTTCGAAGGCTTGACGCATCACTTCGATCGATTCTTGATTCCCAGTCAGTGCCTCAACTGCTGCGTATTGGCTAGCAGCCGGCGGGTTGCTAGTAGCTTGGGAAGCGATATCGATCATCGCTTTGATAATTTTTGCATCGCCGACAGCAAATCCGATCCGCCACCCAGTCATAGAATAGGTTTTAGAAACGCCATTGATCACGATGGTTTGCTTGCGGATCTCTTCTGATAAGCTTGCGATCGATGTAAAGGTATTGCCGTTATAAACCAAACGACCATAGATATCATCGGCAATGATCCAAATATTATTTTCCACTGCCCAGTTGCCGATTGCCGTTAACGCTTCTTTTGAGTAAATCGCCCCTGTAGGGTTGGCAGGCGAGTTTAAAATGATGGCTTTCGTTTTCTCTGTACGAGCAGCTTCTAATTGAGCCACAGAAACTTTAAAATCGGCTTCTTGCTTGGCTTCAACAAACACAGGTGTCCCTTGCGCTAAACGGACTTGTTCCGCATAGCTGACCCAATAAGGCACTGGAATGAGTACTTCATCCTCTTCATCAAGGAGCGCTTGAAACAGCGTATAAAGGGCAAACTTCGCGCCATCTGTCACGATCACTTGGTTTGAATCATAGTCAGCACCATAAAACTCTTTCATATAAGCAAGAATCGCCTGTTTTAACTCAGGAATCCCCGCAGTTGCTGTGTAAAAACTGGCCTTGCCGCTCTCAATCGCTGCGATCGCTGCTTGGCGAATGTTTTTCGGGGTAATAAAGTCGGGTTCACCGACAGTTAGACTTAATACGTCTACACCTTGGTCCGCTAACGCTTTTGCCTTAGCAGATGCCGCTAACGTTGCGGAGGGTTCCAATTTTTCTGCTCTTTTTGAAAGTACCATGTTTATCATCCTTTCTACGATCCAAAATTCATTCTATCATAAGCGTCTTCCTATAGTTCAGTGATCGCTTTGATTTCTTCGCCATCTTTGAAACCAATCAAATAATAGTTCAAACGACCCTCGCCATCTTTCGTCATGACTTCCCAAGTTGGCTCGCCTTCAAAAATACCCAATGCGGCCTTTTGGATTTCCTGACCTTGATGATTGTCGCGAACAAATGCCTTAGCTTGTGCTTCCGTCAGCCCATCCGCTTGATTAAAAACAGAAACCTTCTCACCGCTTTTTGGGATGATCACAACGATCTCATTGTTATTCGTATCCTTTCCAACAATGCTAAAGGAGGTTTCCTCACGAGTAAACCAATAAAATTGTTCGACCTCTGCTAAATCGGTGTATCTTTCTGCTATTTCGATTGCTTCGTTTCTTGCTTGTCGCATTGGACGAGAAGAACGGAGATAGAAAATAGAAGCGAAGAGAATAACGACCAGTAAGACTGTGATCGCACTCAGCAAAATAACCACACGCCGATGTTCTTTGTCTTTTGTTTTCACACTTCGTACTCCAATCTTAAATAAAATCCATTATATCAGATGTTCAACTCATTTTTCAAAATCGGCTGCTGCTTTTTCCTCTTGCGCAAAAAAATGTTGGATGTCTTCGGCGATCTCGGTTGGACTTGCTTCAATCAGAGGTAAGTTTTTGGGTAAGCCTTTGACCATTCGTTTGCCATATTTTGTCGATAGCAAGCGTCGATCAAGGACGACCATCACGCCGGTATCCTCCTCGGAACGGATCAAGCGCCCCAATGCTTGGCGCAGCCGTAAAATCGCTTTAGGTAAGGCATCTTCTTTAAAAGAATCAATGCCTTCTGCTTCCAAAAAGGCGTGCCGTGCTTGGACCATGGGTTGTTTAGGGTTCTCAAAAGGCAATCGGGTCACCACAGCGATCTTCAGTGCCTGTCCTGGTAAATCGATCCCTTCCCAAAAACTGCTAGTCCCTAATAAGATACCATTTTCCGCTAATAAAAATTTCTTTAAGATTTTTTCACGGGTTCCGCCAGTCCCTTGAGCAACGATTTCTCTGCCATAATGCAGGGCTTTTTTATTCAATCGATCATAGACATTTTTCAAAGTTTCGTGCGCCGTAAACAACACAAGCGCTGGTTGCGGATTGTCAAACAAAATCGGGACTAACGCTTCGACTAAATAATCCGCGTATTCGGCAGCTGATGCTTGTTGGATCGAGAGACCTTTTTTGATTACATACAGTCGCGTTTGCTTGCTGTAATCATAAAAGGCAGGAATCGTTTTGACTGGCACATCCGTCAAGCCGATCTGATGGGCAAAATATTCTTTGTTGCCTGGGATCTTCAATGTCCCCCCTAGATAAATGATGTGCTGATAGCGTTGGTACCATGTGCTCTCCACGATCGAATGTCCTTCTAGATCAGCTAACTCAATCACAGCATTTCCTGACTGGGGATGCTTTTTCAGCCAATGAACGTAACGAGGATGCCACCAAGTCAACCACGCGGTCACTGTTTGTTCCTGTGCGTCCATTTGACTAAAGAAATCAAATAAACGGGCAATCACGATCCGTTGTCTTGCATACCACCGATCATTGGTCAACTCGAATCGCTGACGCAGCTGCTGTTGAATCTCATTGATTTCCTGATAATAGAGGCTCAATTTTTGATGTAGCTTGTCCTGCTCTAATGACCCATCATAGAGGTCATGATGCTGAACGACTTGTAATTCTGGGGCATCGATCGATAAGGTGCGAAAATACTGTTCTTGTGTTTCGACCAAAACCGACAATGCATTTCGATACAACGAGAACATCCGTTGCAAAAAATCGTCCTCGGTAATGATCTGAGCAATTTCTTCAAATAGTCCTTCTTCATTCAGCTGTAAAAACTGCCGCTTGAAATGAGCAGAGTCAAAGATATGTTGACTAAACCCTTCTGCTTGCTGCGGCAACTGTTGGGCTTCATCGATCAACAAATAATCACTCGTTGGCAACAGTGGCTGCGCCCGTCGGTTTTCCTGCATTAAAAAGGCATGATTGACGATCAAAACATTGCTTTGCGCCATCCGCCGATATAAATGTCGAACAAAATCTTGTTCATAGAAGGGTTGATCTTTGGCTAAAAAGTCGACCCCGCGATGGCGAATGTCGGTAAATAAAGGATGATCAAGACGAACTAAATTCAATTCATCAAAGTCACCTGTTTCTGTTTTGGTCAGCCAGACTAAGATCCCCATCTGATATTGGGCGTATTGCTTTTGTTCTACCGGTTGATCCAGCGTCGCTTTAAAGCGCTGCAAATCAATGTAATGACGATGGCTTTTGACCAAGACCGCTTGCAAAGGCTGCTGCAGTACTTGGTTCACCAATGGAATGTCTTTGCTAATGATCTGATTTTGTAAAAGAATCGATGAGGTGCTAACGATCAATGGATTTTCTGGCGTCGCTAAATAAGCGGCTGGAAACAAGTAACCGATGGTTTTTCCCATCCCCGTTTCTGCTTCAATAATCAAATTTTTCTCTGGTTGGGTGTAATGCGTATACACCGCATTCATCAAACGTGCTTGTTGTTTCCGATAGATCAAGTGCTCGCCAAAGCGCTGTTCTTTTTCCGTTTTTACTTTCGGATACGTTTCTTGAAAATGCGTGGCTTCAAAAAGCGGAACAGTTTTTTTTCGCAGGACGACGCCGTCGATCACTTCGAAATCTTCCGCCAACTCTGGTCCTTTTTCTTTCAAAATTCCGTGAATATACTCACTCGTTTGCATCCCCATCTGACCGCTTAAAAGCGCAATCTGTTTAAGAGTCGTCCGTGGTAGCTGTCGCATGATTGCTTCAATGTATAAAAATAATGCTGCGGTCACTTCTGCATCACTATCGGCTTGATGCGGGTTGTCATGACGAAAGCCGATGCTGTCTGCTAGATCACCTAAGCGAAAGCTGCTTTCTGTCGGCAAAAACACTTGCGCCAATTCCACCGTATCGATCCCTGGAATCGATAAAGGCGGCAGACCGCAACGAACCAATTCATTGCTTAAAAAATGATAGTCAAAATAAATGTTATGCGCCACAAAAATCGTATTGCTGAGTAAGTTGTAAATTGTGTCAGCTATGTCTTCGAAATAAGGCGCTTTGCTTACTTGCTGGTTTGTGATGTGTGTCAATCGTTGAATTTGCTTAGAAATTCTGCGGTCAGGGTTGATATCTGCGGCAAAACGATTAATGATCTTGCCATCTTGGACTAAGACGCAGCCAAATTGAATAATTCGATCAATCGTCGAATCAGTTCCTGTTGTTTCAAGATCCACCACAGCGTATATGGGTTTCATTGTATTCCTCCTTGCACACTGTCTGCATTATACTACAAAATCAATGGCGATTACATCTGTTTTCCCATCGGATACGAGGGTTCGCAGGAAGAAGAACCTTACTATCTAGTATCCGTATTTATCAGCTAAAGGAATTTGTCACTCGTCGCTGATCGCTTTTTTCGACAAAAAAAGGGATCTTTTTTATAATTTACTCTAAGGAGGCGAAAAAAATGAATGATTTCAAAAACAAACGAGTGATTGTAACGGGGGCTGCTTCAGGGATTGGAAAAGCGGTGGCAGAACAATTTCTAGCCCAGGGTGCTCTTGTTGGGTTGATTGATCGCAACGAAGAGGAGCTACAGGAGTTTCTTGCTGACTATGACGCACAAACCCACTATCGTGCCGTTGACGTCACTGAAGCAGAGAAGCTGCAAGAAGCGATGAATGGTCTTGTGGAAGAACTAGGTGGTCTCGATGTACTTCACGTCAATGCCGGCATCAACGGTACTTGGACACCGATCGAAGAATTGACGGTGGCGGAATGGGACCAGACAATCAACACAAATTTACGCAGTACCTTTATTACCGTCAAAGCTGCGATCCCATTTATGAAAGCAAACGGCGGCAGCATTGTCATTACGAGTTCAGTCAATGGAAACCGCATCTTCAGCAATTTTGGTGCGACTGCTTACAGTACATCTAAGGCAGGTCAAGTCGCCTTTACAAAAATGGCTGCGCTGGAACTTTCTGGTTATAATATTCGGGTCAATGCCATCTGCCCTGGGGCGATCGCAACGAATATCGATGCCAGCACAGAAATTGAAGAAGAGGTTGCTCGCGTTGAGATCCCCGTCAAATATCCAGAACGTTCTCGACCATTAAAACAAGAAACAGGCGTGCCAGAACAAGTCGCCAACCTTGTGCTTTTTCTATCTTCAGAGGCTGCGGGCAATATTTCTGGAACGGAAGTCTATATTGATGGAGCGGAATCTTTGCTTTAATACAACAAAAAAACGAAAAATCAAACCTGATCCCCTCACTTGTTTCAAGTAAAACCTGTGAGATGGATCATTTCTTGATTTTTCGTTTTTTCTTTTTGTTTATTTTTCCACCAAAGCTGCGATTTCTTCTAGAAAAGCAGTCTTGCCATAAAAATCTGCATTCAATAACTCGGGAAAAATGGCTTCAAAGAAATAGGTCACACATGGACGATGCTGAAACGCTTTGACCGTCAAAACCGCTTCACGAAACATTTCTTTGAACACTTTGTCGGGGTTGCTTTTTGAGATCTCTTCAAAAGATTCATACAAAAGATCGATCTTATCCGCAATTGCCAAAAGCTGTCCTTCAAGGCTGTTGTCTTTGCCATCCGCCAAGCGTCTGCGATACGTCGCTTGAAAGCTTTGGGGGATTTCTTCTTCGATGAAGGCATCGGTCATTTTTTCTTCAACGGTTGATAACATCGCCCGCAATTCTTTGTTTGCATATTTGACTGGCGTTTTGATGTCGCCGATGAAACGTTCCGTGTAATCATGGTTCAAGGCTTTTTCATAAAGAATTTGCCAATCGACTTGATTTCCCGCTTGTTCTTCGATATCGGCTAAGGTCTGGGCAATCATGGTTACTCGAAACGAATGAGCGGCCACGCTGTGCTCGGTAAACTTAAAAAATCCAGGTGCTCGTTGGATTTTTTCTAAATTAGCCAATCCAAGAATAAATTCATTCAATCCCATCAGTCTGCCTCCTTTTTTTCTAAGAGTATAACAACTACTTTCTCCGCAAGCAAATATCACGCGCACAAAAAAAAGAGCAGCTAAGCTGCTCTTAAAAGGCATTCATAAATTACGCTTTGTTAACGTTAGTCGCTTGAGGGCCACGTTGTCCGTCTTCGATATCGAAAGTCACTGCTTGACCTTCTTCTAAAGTTTTGAAGCCTTCGCCTTGGATAGCTGAGAAATGAACGAATACATCGTTACCGTTTTCTGCAGTGATGAATCCAAAACCTTTGTCTGAGTTAAACCATTTAACTGTACCTGTTTCCATAATAAAAATCCTCCTTGTGTTTATACACATATTTTGCAATTACTTGTATAAGGTGAAAATGTGGAAGATGTTTAAGATGAAACAAGCTACCATAATTTACCGTAACAAAAACTACACTTTGTATTATAGCACATTATCTTCTTTATGACTAATAGAAAATCAAAAAAAATGAAAACGCCTTTATTTTTTTGTGATTCGCAAAAAGACTGCTGCACTAAAGATCTGCAACAGTCTTTTCTTTTTTGGAAACGATTTATTTACGAAGGACGAAACTGCGTTTAGTAGCGCAAAATCGCAGTCAAACTTTTTTCTCCTGGGGCATCTTTTTGTTCCAAAATAGATACCTCGCCGCCGTTTTCTAAAACATCGATTGCCAGCGTATTTAACACTTGGCGACGATCGTATTCCGTGTCAGGATCTTCTCCAAACCCATCGGCGAGATTGGAAGTCGCTACAAACAGATTGGCGATCCTGCCTTCTTTAGCTGCAGGTACGATATCAACCAATTGGTCAATAAATTTCCGATCCAACAGCTTGCCGTATTCCCCAACTTCTTTTTGTGTCAACTCCGCAATCAGCTTTTGCGTACACGTTTGGATCTCTTTCAAAGATAACGATGCTGGTGAAGAGGAAATGCTTGGTTCTGCTTTGAAAAAGTTCGTTTTTGCCACTTTTTTAAACAGCGTTTGATTTTCTGGTAAAGCAAAAAGATACATTGGTAAATGCTCTTCGTTTGAAAAATCATTCTTAAAAAATGCATCAACTGCTTGGTAGTAGTTGACGTGATCGATCTCGACTTCTTCATCTTTGGCACTAAAGCCGTGATAAGCGACGCCTTCTCCCCCTGAGTTAGGGCCACCTTGGGCACTGTAATTAAAGTTGCCGCCGCCAGTGATTTCTTCCCCCAGCGCTTTTTCGATCGTTGTCGGTGCCTCTTCTGGCAACTCGACTTCACGCACTTGATTGTTTTCAACTTGATAGACTTGCATTGAATCGCGATTCAACGCTAAGAGATAAAATGGGTAATTAAATTGTGCGTTTTTGATGACAGCTAATACATACGGGGTTTCCCCTACGTAATATTGATCATCCACACGAATACTTAACCGATGAACTAGTACATCTTCTGGTGTGATAATCACCGCCACACTCGTTGTACTGTTACGCCAAAATGATTGATCTGCAAGCAGTTCATCAATTTTCGTTTGAAAAAGATCCCAAGAATGTTCTGGGTATTTCTTTTCAAAGCGGCGCTTCGCATCTTTGGCAAAGTTCTTAAATTTGATTTGATCCTTTTCGACATTCTGGTGGCCGACATGCGTATTGAGCATGATCGTGACAAATGGTCCTTTGATTCCGTCAGATATTACCTGCGATAAAAAACTTTTTCCAAATTTTCCCATTCCACATTACCTCCTGCTTAATCAAATACAAATAAAGTGTACCATGCTTATTTTCTTCCATAAAGTAAAACGATTGCACGCGTTTATTTCCTCATTCGTTTTTCTGATTACTCACTATACTGGCTATTTTTCAGCGGATCAGCCAAGGGATTTCTGGTGGCCCATAGAAAGCCTCGTTTGGTCCAAGTCTGAATGGTGGGCTCTTCTAGCTCTTTTAGACTGTGTCCAACGGATTGGAAAAAGACTCTGCCCTTGCCCCATTTTTTGATCCACATCATTGGCAGTATGACGTCTTGGTTAGCTGCATTCGGATGATCTTTAGCGGCAAATGTTGAGGTAGCTAACACAGTGACGGCTGGATCAACCAGACAATAGTATTGCTCCGTCGTCAACTGAGGGATCGATTGAGTATTTGCCGTAATATAGTGATCTGTCGTAAGATCGATGCTATAGGTCGTTTCCAATCCACCAGGATGTGCCAAAAAACAGCCGCCAGTCAGAAACAACCAGCCTTTACTGGCTTGAAAAGCCGAGGCAAAGCCGCCATGAACGCCTGCTAATCCTAACCCTTCTGCTACAGCCTGAGTGACATTTTGCAGCGGCTCATCAGGCAATTCTCCTCGCGTCCAATTCATGATCAACAGATCCAGCCTTTTTAATTCTTCTTTATGATAGAGAGGTTCAAAATCTGAGGCGAGTGTCACCTGATATCCTTCTGACTCCAGCAACGTTTGGTAAAACTGACTGGTTTCTTTTGGGGCGTGTCCTTCCCAACCTCCGTAAATGATCAATGCTTGTTTCATTTTGTGTTTCCTCCTTTCTTTCTAACTTAGCGAAAAAAATGCAAAAAGCGAAGCAGAACGATTCTCCGTTTTCCTTCGCTAGTAATTTTTTCTGATTTAACGGTTGATTGAACGCCCGACACGATTGATGGTATGGCGAATACCTCTAATTGCAACTGATGTTTCGAAAATATTTTCGGTCGGTGCCATGCCGCCATAGCCAGCATCACCAATATGCTGCAGATCGACCCCACAAGTTTTGTTGATAATGGCTAATTGTCGCAACGTTTCTGGACGCGCGCTTTCTTGACTCGTTCCGATCGCTGACATCGTCAATAAGTCATATTGTTTGGCAATTTGAACAGCTTCGATCAGATCCTTTTCTAGAAAGCCTTGAATCGAGCCCACGGAAGGCAGTAACAAAATATCTGCCCCAGCTTCAGCGTAAGAAATGATGGCTTCTCGATCAACCACAGGTTCATCTGAGCCGGCACTGTGCATTTTTCCAGCGATGATCAACCCAGAGAAATGTTCTTTTGCCAATTTTACTGCTTTAGCGATTTCTCGGTTGGTCACACCCGTTCCAGGATTGCCTGTAAAGCAAAGAAAGTCCACCCCGAGTTCTTGGGCTTTTTTGATGGTGTCAACCGAACTTGTTCGGCCTTGACTGATGCTGATCTTTTCACTCATCATTTCCGTCGTAGCTGGGATCGGCTCAAGATTGATGCCAACAGGTCGTCCAATCAGTTGTTTTAGTTGAGGAATCGGATTTTCAATGGGTTGTGTAGGATCAAGCAGCTGCTCCAATGTGATACCAGGCATCCCAAAAATAGCTGGACGATAACAATCAAAGCCATTCAACAAAATCAAGTCAGACCCAAAAGCTGCCGCGACTTCTGCGTTGGGGATGTCGCCAGCTTGCGGCATGGTTTGAACCACCGTTTCACAGACGATCACTCGTCCTTCGCTCGCTTTAATGGATTGTTTCAATTCTTGCGCCGACATTTCTTTGATTTCACTATAGTTTGCACTTATCAATCGTTTGACCATGTTTTTCTTCCTTTCTTTTCCTTCTCATCTTGCGAGAAACACGAATAACAGGTAAAATATAGCTATTGTGTTCCCTTAGTTAAATGGATATAACAAGTCCCTCCTAAGGATTAGTTGCTGGTTCGATTCCGGCAGGGAACGTTTTTTGAAGAAAAAGATTCCTTATTTTTAAGGAATCTTTTTTTGTTGGAAAGCAACTACCTCTGCCTCGATTTGCTTAGAAATAATCTTCCAGAATCGGCTTTCCGTCTGGTAAGTTTTCCTGAATCATCACTGCAGCTTCCTTCTCCGTTTCCATTTGCTGGAAAAAAACCAAGGAATCAAGGGATTGTGCCTGCAAAAACAGTTGCACAAAGCGCTGAATCGACAAGGTTGCTTTTGGCAGCTGGGTGGCGGTCGTTTTCGTGACATGATGCTGAGCGTTTTCGATCGTCACTTCATAACACCCATTATTCCATGGGGCATATTCGTCCCCTTGAATTTCTATGGCAAAACGACCAGCTTTTTTCAACGTAAATGGATAGCTTGTTAGAAACCCTTCCACATCGACGACTCTTGCCATCATGTCCGGGCGCACTTGGTAGTGAGCCAATGGTTTGGCTGCATTTACTTGCAGGACTTCCCCATCAAACCCTGGTCGATAATGGATCTGCGCTACTGAATCTGCATGGGAAACGATAAACCGATTGAATCCTTGATATGCGTCAGCGGTCAAATAGCCCCACTCTTGAATATCAAAGCGTCCTCCTTCAACAAAGTAGATCAAATACCCTTCAGGAACGCCCGCTTCATTGCGATAAATCGCAAACGTATACGGTCTGCGCAAAACAAACTTGATTTCTTCCCACCAGGCTTGGCGAATCAGCCCACCTTTTTGATGGCGAGGCAATTGATGATAAATCTCGTGAATGATCGGCTGTGCTTCCTCCCAATTCATGCGTTGAATCCTTCCGTTCACTTTCTTCCCATCGGGCCATTGATGCGCATCAACTTCATAAACGGTGCGTTCAAAGGTATATTCATACCCATATCTGCGATAAAACGCAAAGGAGAAAGGTGCCAGATAGGACAGAACGATTTTTTGTTCATAGCAATCTTTAATGATTTGTTTCATGATCCGATCGATCCGACCTTGGCTGCGATACTCTGGATAAGAAGCCACAAAACCGATCCCTGCCATTGGATAGGTCGTTCCATGAAAATTCACATCAAAAATAGTTGCCATGATTTGGCTCGCTAGTTTTCCATCCTCGTCGTAGGAACCATAATTCCATGAATTCTCCGCGAGCTTGCGATAGCGCTTGATATTTGTTTCATTCAACTCCCACTGAAAGGCATAAGAAACCAATTCCAGTACTTCTTGCGAACCGAATTCGGTCATTTTTTTGACATCTGTCATTCCTTCATCTCCTCTACTTGAAAACACGCAAGAAACGCAAAAAAGGCGTCAGTCGACCCCTTAATATGCTTCTTCCATCATACTCAACATTTTTTTAAATTGCTTGCGTTTGAAATATCCTAGAATGGTGCCTAAGAGCATGTCATTCAATTGTTGCATGAAGCCATGTGATTTCATGGTTTCCGTATAAATGACTTTACTGCTCTTTTCATCAAGCGGCGCTACTTCATAGCGAGCGACAAATTCATTTTTCGTTGTTTCTGTTTTGAATTGATAAACTTGATTTTCAATGATTTCTTCGATCTCTATCTTCGCACGACTCGTAGTAGAAAATTCCTTTACATATTGAAATCCTGCCAGTTGCTTTCTAGAAAGTGTTTTTCCAGTTGCTTTTCGTACGTCAAAGATAACAGAATCCATAATTTGATCGTAAAAGACATTTGCTGGAATCGATAAATCTTTTTCAATTCTCATTAAGACTTCCTCCTATCTGACTCTTCGGCTTTCTTCTTTCCTTTCATGAACAAAAGACTGCCAGAAATAAGCAAGAAAATACCTGTTGTAAAACTGAATATATCTAACTGCTGATTACTTGGATTCATACTGTATAGGACTACGAGTAGACCGATACTACATATAAACAAGCCGTTTTTTATCATTTTCAATCATCCTATCTATTCGTTGATCCACAGAGAACCTACTCAAACACCAACTGCTTGAAAGTATAAAACAGAACCCCAAGGCTGTGCTTTGATCAATTCTTTTGCTTTTTTTGCCGCCGCTTCTGAATCGGAAGCTGTGGTAGTAAAAATAAGTTTAATCCCTTGTTTTTCTTTGAATGTAAAAGAAATTCCATCTTCGTTATATCCTTCAAGTAATTCTTTGATGGCATCTTGCTGCATTGCACTTGCTATTGAAATCATATTCTTTTCCTCCTAAATAATCAATAATAAAAGGAGGAGCTGCTTTACTTCAAGCGAAGCCATAGCAGTTCCTCACAATCTACAGGTCTATTCGCCTAGTTTTGGATCAATTTTATTTGCTGAAATAACGAACGGCGCCCAAATGAAGAATGTAACGACCATACATACCAACGTTACGATTGGGGCACGCCAGTCAGCTCCTGTTGCCAAGAATGATAGCAACATTGGTGGAACGACCCACGTTACTTGTTGTGAAACAGGTGCTACTAAACCAAAGTACGTTGCTAACCAGCCGATTGAAGTGGCTACTAGCGGAGCAATAATGAACGGAATAAACATGATCGCATTCAATACGATTGGCAGACCGAACATTACCGGTTCATTGATGTTGAATACACCAGGTCCGATTGACAATTTTGCAACAGTTAGATAATCCGCACGTTTTGATAGGATCAAAATAGCAATCAGCAATACAATTGTACCACCTGAACCGCCAAACCAAGCAAATGAGTCAAAGGATCCGCGTACCCACATATATGCCTTGCCGTCTTCGATTGCGGCAAGGACCGCGTTTGTCCCAGTTTGTCCTTCATATCCTTTTTGGAAGATATCGATATTGATCAACTGCGCTTGTCCCCAGATACCTTCTAAAACTGGAGCCAGTACGTTTGGACCATGGATTCCGAAGAACCAGAAAATTTGAACAAAAACAGTTACGATCAAAACTGCGCCAAGTCCTTGAGACAAGCCCAGGAATGGTTCTGCAATATATTTTTGGACAAGATCAATAATTAATTGTCCATCAGTTAGTTTACCGACAATAAAGTTAATAATTGCAATGACATATAAGGCGATTGTTGCTGGCAAAATCGCTGCGAACGCTTTCGATACTGCTGGCGGTACTGAATCAGGCATTTTGATAGTGATATCAGCTAACATCAATTTACAGAAAATAATAACTGAAATAGCCCCCATGATCATTACGGTAAAATAAGCGTTTCCGTTTAGATGATCGAGTTTCAACCAACCCCATCCACCTGCTGTAATTGCATCTGCTGTTGCAGACCATCCGGAAGTTGCTGACCCAGCATTGATTTCATCCATCAAAGCTGTTGGAACAGCTGTCGCCACAGAAGTGCTGTATGAAAAAGCAATACCTTGAATCAATGTCGCTACCCCAACGATCCCACCTGCGAGATCATTCACTCGATAAGCACGAGCCAGATTATATCCCCAAGAAAAGGCAAATACTAAACCAGCAACAGCCAATGTACCATTCCATACGAAGCCATTGATACTAATAATTTCACGAATAACTGGAATGGTACTGGCATCATAACTCGGCCAAAATTGCGGTGGTAAGTCACGAATGATCGCGTTGATCATTACTGCGATCGAACCAGCCATAGTAGCGGGCATTGTTCCAATAAAGGCATCACGTAATGCAACTAAGTGCTTCTGGGCTCCAATTTTTGCAGCTACAGGGAGAATGTACTTCTCCATCCAACTTGTTAATCCATCCATTCTTAATTCCTCCTATAAGTTCTATTCGTCAAAGAAGATTTTTTGATTCATCGACAATAACTACTTCTATCCGTTCAAAGATTATTCGTTATTTAGACGTCGATAGACATCAATGATTTCTTTCGCTAAATCGGTAAATGCGATTGACGTCATTAGGTGATCTTGTGAATGCACTGTCAACAATGTCACGGTCATATGATTGCCTTGAGCTTCTTGTGTCAATAATCCTGTTTGCGAATGATGCGCTTCCACAAGAGATGCTTCAGCATCTTTGATTTTTTGGTCAGCTAATTCGAAGTCCCCTTCTTTTGCTGCCGCGATTGCTTCCATTGCGTCACTTTTTGCATTACCACCATACATGATCAATCCCATAATGGCTTCCAAATTTTGCTCATCCATCTTTAAAAATCCTCCTTACACTTCGATCCTAAAAATCTTAGTTCATTAATGTTTCTGCTTGTTGCAATACTTTTTCGCCGTTCATCATGCCATAGTCTGCCATGTTGATCACGTCCAAAGGAATGCCTTTTGGTGCTAGTTTTTGTTCAAATTGTGATTTCATGAATCGTACTTGTGGTCCTAATAATAGAACATCGACTGGTTTCGACTCCAAATGTTGGTCGGCTTCTGAAGCTGAAACAGCAAAGATATCTGCTTCCATTCCTTTTGCTTCGGCTGCTTTTTGCATTTTCGTCACCAATAGACTGGTACTCATTCCTGCTGAACAAACAAGCATAATCGTTTTTTTCGCCATCGCGTATCTGCTCCTTTCTGTTGTAAGTTACACTTTACTATAAAGCAAAAAGCGTGCCAAAAAAAAATAAGTCCAGACCTTTATATATCAATGGTCTGAACCAATTTTTCTTTTGCACACTCACGGATTTATCATTACACACTAATATTGTGTGCGGATTCATCATAACTTTTTATTTCATTTTCTAAGAACATTTGTGTTAAATAGGCGATCTCATCTTCAGAGATTTTGATTTGATAGTTTTTCTCTATCTGCAATAAATGAGTTCGCAACACATCTGTTTCGATACGATAGCGTTTTTGGAAGGCCGTCAAATTGGGGAAGGTACGGGAATGTTCCTTCTTCAATAAACTTTCCACTAGAAAGGCTAAATGAATCACTAAGCCCGCATCAACGGTAGGTTCAACAATCACATGCAATTGATTTTGAATTTGATGAACGATTCGCTGCAGACTTTCGATCAGATGATAGACGGACCCCACATGCGTTAAGGTATTTTCTAATGAACGTACGATTTTTTCAATCGGCACTTCATCTGAAACGATCCGCTTCAGCACATTCAACCGATTGTCATCAAAGACATCATAGGCGGAAAAGAACGGGATATTTTGATAATCGATCTCGACGGTGCCCGCAATGGCTTTGATCTCATATTCTTCTAGCAAGCCATCAATATGTTTCTTGAAGGTTTCTTTTTCAATAAATTGCATTTGAATGATCTCGACTTTTGATTGATCGACGACGGGATAAATTCGTTGATAAAGTTTAGCAGCGACACCTTCTCCAGTAAAGCAAGTGACGATGACTGCTTTTTTATTCCCCTTCGCTTCGCGAACTGTGCGGAACTGTTCTTGCACGATGGTTTCAAAAGAACGCTGAATGTTTTGATAAATGTCTTCTAAACTTCGGCCACTTTCCGCCATTCGCAAAGCCTCTAAGACGATCATCGTACTGACCATCGAGATGGCTTTCGTACGAATCCCGGTCTCTTCAGAAATCAAATTCGCAAATGAATTGAGGGAACCCATATCAGTTAAAAGCAATAAGCCGTTGCTCATCTTTTCCTTATTGTCAGTGACATAGTTCAATAGCTGCTCATACATTTGACCGACTTCCATATCTAAAGACATATTCATCGCTTTGCCGTGGTCGGTTTCAAGCAGCTCTTGTGCCGTTTCCAACATACTGCTGGCAGTCGCCTTGCCGTGCATCAAGACAATGATCTCGACTTTTTCAAGGGGCAGCTGCGAGGGTTGTTTGACTTGAATCGCTAAAAACATACTGATAAAGCCGATCTCATCGAAGGGGATCTCGACATGGCGTTCTTCTTCGATAATGGTCGATAGATCCATTGCCACCTGGAACTCGGATTTCAAGTTTTTTCTGACTGTATTCAAATCTGGATGAACGATCATATGTCCTTCTTTGACACGTTCCAGTGTACTTTGCAGATGCAGTGCAAAGGCAAAGCGGGCTTTTTCACTATAGGTTCGAGACAATCTTTGCCCAGCTAGATCATAAAGAACATTTGTCAGTTTCCAAATGTCTTCTGGAATCAGTTCTTTATGAACGGGATTTTGGATCAATTCTTCGACATACTTTTCAAAGTACGCATCGACATCTTTAGAGATCAAATTTTCCAGATCGACATTGGCTACGCCCGTTTCAATCAGCGAGCTGACTTTTTCTTCGATCTCGTTATACACTTGCATATTCCGTTGTGGATCACGAGACCAGACGACATCTGGGTCGCCAGGTTCAAAACTTAGAAAGTCGCCTTTGCCATCCAAAAACCGATCCAAGCGTTCCGACATTTCTTTGATCTTTAACAAGCCTTTTTGAACTTGCAAGGAGCAGTCGCCTTTTCGAATCAGCAAGTGTTTTTTTCCATAGGTTCGATAATGCAAAAATGCTTTGGCACAGACGAGTTTAAGGTCGCGCTTGATTTGGCCAATGTTGCCTTCTGCATCATAGAGCATAAAGGCCAATATCGCATCTCGTTCGACATCGATTCGTTGATTCAGACGGGTCGCCTCTTGCTTGATAAACAATGAAATGATTTCATACCGTTCATCTAAGGAACGACTTTCCACATTTGGCAAAGTAATAGCCATGGGAATTCGCCGATTGAAGGTCGTTAAAAAGGTTTCTGATGATTCCGTGGTGGCACCGATGATCTGCACGGCGGCTTCATGAACTTGATTACTTTCCCCTAGAGGACGGTAGATCCCTTTATCAATGAAGGTAAAGAGCATTTCTTGGCCTTCTGGCGGCAGTCGATGGATCTCATCTAAGAACAGGATGCCGCCATCGGCTTTTGCCATCAACCCTGGACTATCTTCTGCGGCACCAGTGTAGGCGCCTTTTTTGATGCCAAAGATGTGACCAAACAACAATTGCGGATTTTGTGCATAATCCGCACAGTTAAAGGATACGAATGGGGCATCTTTTTCTAACATATTTGATTCAACCGCAAAGTGATACATACATTCGGCAAATAAGGATTTACCCGTACCTGTCTCCCCAAAAATAATGGTATGGAGCCCTCTAGGCGGATATAAGATCGCCGCTTTGGCTTGCTGGATACTTACTTTCAAGGAAGCTTGGACTCCAACCAGACTTTCAAAACTCACTTCAGAGGAAACATCCACATGGACCGTTTCTTCTAAAGGCTCATAAACAACCGGACGGCCGGAACGTTTGCCGATTTTCTTTTCTTTATAAAGCTCACTGAGATAACGGCTTGCATTGCTGCGATCGATTTGTAAGATTTTAGCGACATCAACTGCGGTCAACCCTTGCTTATGCAGTTCGATCGTTTGAAAAATCTCTTCTTTTCGCGAATTCATTCGATAGCCTCCTCATTTTTTTACACACTAATAATAAACAACGTTAATGGTAACACAAAAAGACGCTCAATGGCGTCTTTTTCCTTTGTCTTTTTGCTTTTTCGTCTTTTTCTTGCTCTTTTTGACAGGAGTGTGTAATTTTTCAGGCGTTTTCTTGGAAATTTTCTGCACACTTGCTGTTTTCGTTTCTTTCTTGCTTTCTTTTTCGACAACAGGTGCTTCTGTGTGTAACTGTCCCCCATGCAGATAGACTTCCTTGAGTTCTATGGACAACTGATTCGCGATTTTTTTCAAATCCTTCAAGGAATGGTCTTGAACGATCGTGACGACGGTTCCTTCTTTGCCCATTCTCCCAACGCGTCCTGCGCGGTGTAAATAGGATTCTTTTTCTAAAGGGACTTCTGTATTGATCACGTAAGGCAAATCCACGACATCTAAGCCGCGAGAGGCGACATCGGTCGTCAATAGTTCCACTAGTTTTCCTTGGCGAAAGCTCTCTAATGCACCTTTTCGTGCAAGTTTGTTTTGATCAGATGCCAGAGATGCCACCGGCAAGCCATGAAACAATAGCTTTTCTTCCGCATTCCCCATTGTGCTTAATTCATTGAAGAAAACCAAAGCTTGAAAGTTTGTTAAATGAGCAAAGCGTCTTAAAGCATCCACGATTCGTCGTTGCGGATAGTTCAAATAGTAATGATGGATGACGCCTTTGCTCTGATCTTCTTGGGTAACATCAATGATCAGCGGCTCTTTTGACACGAATGGTCGAATCTCATCAATCACTTCGTTCGCGGTTGCTGAAAAGAAACTACGCTGGATTTGTTTTGGTAATGTTTGATTGATCTTGGCTGCTAGGGTGAAGGCACCCTCCTTCAATAATTGGTCAACCTCATCCAATACCAATGATTGCAGCTGCTGGGTCTTGATTTTTTTGGCTTTGATCAATTCTAACACTCGGCCTGGGGTACCGATCAAGACCTCGGGTTTGTCTTTTAGTTTTTCCACTTGGCGTTTCGTACTTGCGCCGCCAATTAACGGCAGAACGGTCAAACCAATGGCTTGGGCCCATTCCCTTGCTACTTCTGTGACTTGCATCGCTAATTCTTGTGAAGAAGTCAAAATCAACAGCTGATTGCCTTGCTTTGCTTCGACCTTTGTTAACAGTGGCAAAAGGTATGCCAATGTTTTACCAGAACCGGTCGGTGAGATTCCTATGACAGACGCGCCGTCTTTTAAAGGACCAAAGGTTTTTTCTTGGATCAAGGACGGTGCGTGATAACCAGCCGCTTGCCATTTTTCCTGCCAGACGTCTGGCAATTGTGTCAATTCAAATACTGTCATAAATGTTCCATTCCTTATTTTTTATCTGCATCAAAAATGATATCGGCCTGCTTACGCATCAAAGAGACGGTTTCATTGACACTGCGGGCAAGTTCCACCCATTCCTCATAGAGTTGTCCTTGTTTAGGATCATCTTTGTTTTCAATGATGTCTGCAAAGTCTTGCGCTTCTTCGATCATCGGATTGTCTAAAGCAGCGACTGCTAATGGATGCGTTTGTTTTGTTTGGCGTTCATAAAATGCTGCTTCTTCAATAGCATTGACGGCATTCAAATCTAATGTCCCGTCTTCAAAATAAATTTCTGATCGTAACTCTGAATCAGCGATTTTGCCTGTTTGGATCGTGACATCAAAATCAGCATAGCGTAGCACAGCAGTCCCGATACCATCTACACCCGTCGGTAATTTGCGCGCAAAATAATGAACGTCCTGCGGTTTACCAAACCAAGCGACCGCCGCATATACTGGATACACACCCAAGTCTGCTAAAGCTCCGCCAGAAAAATGTGGAGAAAAGATATTTGGTTCCTCCCCAGCTAGTACAGCGTCATAACGAGACGAGTATTTCATATAAGAAAAGTTCGCCCCAAGAATGGCACCGCGTGTCGGTAAGAATTCGGCTACGGTTGAAAAACTCGCTTCATGAATGTTGCGAGCTGCTTCAAAGAATAAAACCTGTTGTTGGTTTGCTAGGTCAATGATCTCCGCCATTTCCTCAGGCGTTGAAAAGGCTGGCTTTTCCACAATGACATTTTTTCCTGCCAAAATCCCTTGCTTGGCTTGTTCAAAGTGCAAACTGTTCGGAGAAGCGATATAGACCGTGTCCATATGAGCTAAGCCAAAAAAAGTGGCCAAATCGGTCGCATATTCGATGTCCCCGTATTTTTCCCCAAAGCGTTGCGCTGTGGCTAATTTCCTTGAGTATACGGCTACCAATTGATACCGTTTGGTTTCGTGGGCTGCTTGTACAAATTGATCGGTGATCCAATTTGTGCCGATAATCCCTAAATGAATCATGTGTTTTCCTTCTTTCTTCTATAGATTGGGGTCGTCAAATTCGACGTTCAAATCAAAAGGGATCGGTTCTTTGACCGCGATCATCCCTTGGTTTACCTGGCAATTATAAGCAAACACTTCGACACCTTTGCTTTGCGCTTCAGCGATCTTATCGGCCAGATCCGGCTGCATCTGTCGATGGATCGTGGCGCTTTGCACCACTTCAAATTGGATCATGAACAAAACCGCCGCATAATAGCCTGCTTCTTTGGCATGGATCAATTCATTGACGTGTTTCAAGCCGCGAATCGTTGGCGCATCTGGGAAAGCGCCGATTTGCTTGTTTTCAAGTGTCATCCCTTTAATTTCTATAAACCCTTTTTCTTGTTCGTCTGTTTCAAAATAAAGATCAAACTTAGACATCCCATAGACGACTTCACGCCGCAAGAGGGCAATTTTCCCTTTGATATTTGGCAACTGGATCGTGCCATCCAAAAGGCCTTCATAGCCTAACCGATTGGGTACTTGACTATCAATATTGATCCATTGGTCTTCTTTCTTGACTGAGATCAAATCGTAATTGGTTTTACGTTTCGGATTGTCCCAATATTGGAGGGTCACGAGTGCCCCTTTGTGCAATAGTTCTTTTCCTCGTCCCGTATTTTTCACATGGACGATCACTTCTTGCCCATCGACTAGACATCGGGCAATGAATCGGTTGTCGCGAACGAGAAACGTGGCTAAGAGGGTATTCGGATAATTCATTTTCTCACCTGCTCTTTTGAATCATAGCATATTTTGATAAAAACTTCTAAACTTCAAACTAAAGTACCATGCTTTTTTCCCTTCTCATGGTATACTTATGGCAATTATTTTCTAGTGTGCAGAAGCGGGCATCTTGTTCACAAGGTGCAACTAGATGAATCGTAAGTGATAGGACGTGTATAAATGAAGAAAAGGTCTCTATTGATTGGTTTATCTCTAGCAACGGGCGTGGTCAGCTCCTTGCTGTTGCGAAAGGAAAAACAAAAAAATGAAAACCGCCAAAATTTCATTGGAAATTGGCGTTTTACTTCAAAGACAAAAGAAGATGTCATTTTAGAAATTGCCAATGATTATTCATTGACCATCGAAGGCAAACCGTTGCCTGTTTCCATTGTTGAACTGACTCCGATGCGATTAGTGTTACTGGACACATTTGGCTATCATTTAGTTCTGGAACAAAAAGGCTCCGTTATTACTTTATATGATGAAGCAGAAGATTGCCACTATTCTTTGACAAAAATCACGTAAGGGACATGAGAAGATCGAGTTCATGTTTTCTTCACATTTTCTTCGGTCAATTCTCAGACTTTTTATCAGCATTTCCTGGCAATCCATGCTATCATTAACTTAACAAGTGGTTGAACAAGGTGTTCCGTTGAGTGATGTTTGATCGTTCATAGATTAAGGTGTAGGTTCGATTCCTACCTTCCACATTTATTTTAAACAGAAAGAAGGGATTTTTATGTTAACGACCTTTATTTCACTCTTTTCCATCTTTGCTTTAGCTGCGTTACTAGCTGGGACATTCTTTTTAGCAAAATTGGCCATGCAACAAGAAACGAGAGCAGTGAAAGTTCCCGTCAGAGCCCAAAACCAAAACCCGAGAATCCATTCCAATCGTCGCTAAGTGAAATCGTTTGACCCGATGTCAATTCAGAAAAACTTGTCTTCTTTATTAAATAGGAAGGCAAGTTTTTTTTTGCGGTCTGTTGCCCTTAGGTCTTCTAGTTTGAAATGGTTTACCAACGTCCATTCCCCCTTTGAGCGGTCTTCGTGCAATTAAATGCTAAGTTTTCTCTTAGAGTATTGCAACAGCGGATACTCTTTGTTAAAATTTTTGCTTAGATACAACTTAAAAGGAGCTACTACATATATGCAGAAAATAACCAAGTTCGGGTATTCCTTCGTTGCTGCTTTGGCAATCCTCTTTGCTGCTGTCGGCATCCCCCTCGTTTCATATGCTGATGATACAGCAATGAGCATCGAAGAGATCCAAGAGTTTTCGATTGACGCCAAAGCCGCCTACTCCATTGATTTTGACACAGGGAAAGTGTTGTATGATCAAGATGGCGAGACAGCCATGGGTATTGCCTCCATCACCAAGATCATCAGCCTCTACCTTGTCGCTGAGCAAGTAGAACAAGGAACGATCGCTTGGGATGATCCTGTGCCGATTTCCGATTATGCCGCTAATCTCAGCGTGTCCCCTAACTTATCAAATGTCCCTTTGCATCAAGACGTTACCTATACAGTAAAAGATTTGTATGATGCCAGTTATATCCAATCTGCAAATGCTGCAATCGTCGCGCTCGCGGAGCTGATTGCTGGGTCTGAAAGTGCCTTTGTGGATTTAATGCAAGAAAAAGTGCAATCATGGGGCATCACCGATGCAAAGATCGTCAATGCTTCTGGCTTGAACAATGCTTATCTAGGGGAAAATATTTACCCAGGATCAACTTCAACGGATGAAAACGAACTATCCGCAAAAGATGTGGCATTGATTGCCCGTCATTTGTTACAAGACTTTCCAGATGTTTTGGAAGTAACCAGCCTTTCAACGAAACAATTTGGTGAAGGTTCCTATTCGCCTGTCGAGATGGTCAATTGGAACTGGATGCTTCCAGGTTTTACGAATACGAAAGATGGTGTCGACGGTCTGAAGACTGGTACGACAGATATGGCAGGTGCCTGCTTTGTCGGAACCGCCGTTAAAGATGGCCAACGAATCATCACCGTGGTGCTAAACGTCAATGGTCATGCAGAAAATCCTAGTGTTCGTTTTATTGAAACAGGCCGTTTGATGGATTACTCGTTTGACGCTTGGGAACAAGTAGAGATTTTACCAGAAAATGCGCAACTAGAAGATACCCAGACGGTTGCAGTCAAAGATGGGAAAGAATTGAGTGTGCCCGTTGCCTTAAATCAAGGTTTGACCCTATGGGTGCGTGGGGATATGGATGCCACAGCCTTTGAAACAACTATTGACTTTAATGAGCATTATCGTGATTCTGCCCTGCAAGCGCCATTGACTGAGGGCACAGAAGTCGGTACCGTAAGTGCTTCGATTCCAGCTGATACGCTTGGTTATATTGATGATTCCGATCATGACGAGACTGCAGGATTGATCACAACACAAACGGTGGAAAAAGCCAACATCTTTGTTCGTGCTTGGCGCGGCGTGTCCAACTTTTTCAGTAATCTTTTTTAACCTAAACAAAAAAATCTGTCCGAAGCAAAGACTGCTTCTCGGACAGATTTTTTTTATTCTACTGTTTCCACCGTTGCTGTTGCCAATGGCTCCACAGGGAAAAACAATTCAACTTCCCCCTCCTTAAAATGAGGAAGATACCTTTCTTGGATGGCTGCTGACAACTGGACGTTGTTTTCTGGTAAAACTTCCATCAGCATTTTTTCAGTCATCATCGTTAAGTTTTTTTCATCTGTTTTTACAACGAGATAGGTCATTGCGGGCATTTCCCAACGGACCCAACCGACAGGAGGAAAATTTTCTGTCTGGACTTGAACGCCTGCCAAGTAGCGACCGGTTTCTTGCCAAGGCTCTAACCAATTGGTGCCATCACTCATCAAGCCCCAAAATTCCAGTTCTTCTGCCTTTTGATCACTTACGAGAAATTCGATCTCTTCAAAATCCTTTGTTGCAAGTTCCCAAAGCGCTGGTACCCAAGAAGCACCTTCTTCTGCTAACCCCTTGCCCTCTTTTCCAATCACATAAAAAGCGGGTCGTTCGACGCGAATCACTTCACCTAATTGCATGTTCCTTCCTCCTTCTTTCCTTCATTTTAGCGAATTGCAAGAAATTCAGCAACTTTGACCTTAGCAACAAGCAATTTCTGCCATTTTTCGGTATACTAAGTGTATCGTTAAAGGAGTGAAAAACATGGATTTTACGCAATTGCTGATTTTTGCCATCAGCTATGTGTCGGGCGTGATCGCCGTTCAAAAATGGCGCAAGAAAAAAGATGATCCGGATATTTTCTTTTTTGAATGTTGTTGGACGATTCTAGCCCTGCTAATTTATTTAGCTGTCTCAGAATTACGGACAGGTAGTTTCTTTATTTTGATACCCGTCGCCTTCGCCGGCCTTTTTTTATTTTCTTATCGGCGCAACAAGCACCAACTTGTAAATGGCTTACTTTTTAATTTGTTCGTGCTGGCTTTTGGCGGCTACTTAGTCATTAATTTATACCGAACCCAAGACATACTCGTAGGTGGTCTACTCGCTGTATTACTGGCAATCTTCGTTGCTGTACTATTATTCGGTTTGGCAACACTCGTGGTCTTTCTTTACTGGAATTCCATTATCGTATTACGAAGAGAATCGCGATCGATCGCCAATTTGTTAACCCTGATCTTAGCGGTGGTTTTGACCGTTTTACTATTTTCAGATACCCTTTTGCACTTTTTCCCAGATTGGATCCGAACCTTATTCGGCATTGTTCCCCTAAGTCTTTTGTATCTGTTTGTAGTCTTTTTGAACTTTTTATCCATTTCAGTCATTTATCAGTTCAACCATCCTCGCTATAATCAGGACTTTATCATCGTCTTAGGTGCAGGCCTTTTGAATGGCACCACGGTCTCCCCTTTATTGGCAAAACGCATCAATACAGCGATCTCGTTCTACGAATCGCAATTTAAAGCGAAAAAAACCGCGCCTCGATTACTGATGTCAGGCGGACAAGGAAGCGATGAGCAGCTGCCGGAAGCTGTTGCTATGAAAGAATATGCGATTGCCCAAGGCGTACCAGAAGGTGAGATTTTAGTGGAAACAAATTCCACGACTACTTATGAAAACATGAAATTTTCGAAAGAAATCATGGATTCGCTTAAGCCAAACGGCTACAAAGCAATCTTTGCCTCAAACAATTACCATATTTTTCGTGCTGGTCTCTATGCAGATCAAGCCCAACTTAAAGCGGATGGTATCGGAGCACCTACTGCCTTTTACTATCTACCGAATGCCTTTTTAAGAGAATTTGTGGCAATCCTTTTTATGCACAAAAGACGACATTTAACGGTATTGATCACCTTACTGATTCTCTATGCAGGTGCAGCGATCCTCCAACTTATTTTTGGCTAAACAAACAAAAAAAGTTCTTTGAACCAGTTGGTTCGAAGAACTTTTTTCTTATTGAATCGTGCGATGTTTCTTCCAGAAGCGTTGTTGCCATTTTTCTTTCATGCTGTCTGTAAGGGGTTCTGATGCTTCTTTGATCGCACAATATTTGTCCACCATCGTGACGATATAGCTTTCTTTATAGCGTGGCGGTGCAATCGTTGCTCCCCACATATGTTTCAAGATGATATCTTTTTCTAGATCACTAAGTTCAGTGATTTTTTCGGCATTTTTTACTGCGATTCGTGGATGCATGTACGCATGGGTACCTTCGTCAAACTTTGTAGTACGCCAATCGTAATAAAATAAATCATGAAGGAGTCCTGCACGAGCTGTTGCACGAGCATCGCCGCCCCATTTCTTGGCCAATTTGTAACTATAATAAGAGACGCTGATCGAATGTTCCAAACGTGTGGAGTTCATATGCTGCACAAAATTGGCTAATTTTTTTACAGCTTCTGTTTCTAACAGGTCAGCCACATAAGACATATATTCGCTATCTTCTTGCCATTTTTCTGTCATAAATTTTTGTCTGCCACCTTTTTTGATCTGCTTGATTGTTACAAGACAAAGTATAGCACCTATTCCTGCAAGTTTCTAGGTGAGGTGCAATAGATTCAAATAGTTTAACAGTTCCTTAAAAATCTAGCTGACAGCAAAATACATCAAAATACCTGCCGCAATGGCGACGTTCAATGATTCCGCCTGACCATAGATAGGAATATATAGATTTTTATCGGTCAATGCCAACAGTTCCTGATTGACCCCTTGCCCCTCGTTGCCTAAAATGAAGGCAGCCGCTTGTCCTTTAGGAAGCTCGGTATAAGGGACTGCTTCTTTGTTTAACTCGGTACCATAAATCGCCACACCAGCTGCCTGCAGCTGCTTTAAAAATGGCGGGATCGCTCCTTCTACGATCGGCAGATGATAGTTGCTACCTTGCATGCTGCGCAAGACTTTGGTGCTGTAGAGATCGGCTGTTCCTTCGCCGAGAAAAACCCCGCTGAATCCAGCGGCATCCGCTGTTCGAATCATGGTGCCAACGTTTCCAGGATCTTGCACATTATCTAAAATCAGCCAATTGCCCGTCAGTGTCTGTAAGTCTTGTTCTTGTTTTTCCACCACGGCAAAAATCCCTTGTGGTGTTGGCAAATCAGAAAGCATCGCTGCGATCTCCTCTGTGATCAAATAGCTTTCTTCCTGATAATCATCGAGTTGCCCGTTGGCTTCACTTAACCCTCGCGGGGTCACCAACAATGCTTTGATGGGTACTTGTGCGTGCAATGCTTCTTGCACCAAATGCCAGCCATCGATCAAATAGCTATTGGTTTGTGTCCGATGTTTTTTTTGTGTTAGTTTTTTGATTTCCTTGATAAAGGTATTTTTTTTCGATTGAATTTCTTTCATCTTGTCACCTCGATTCATTATAGCATGAGTCAATCGATCTAACTTGTTCTTTTACTGAAAAAACGCTATCATATAAAGCAGAGGAGGGATTGTCCATGAAGAAACTACGAATCCATGTGCAAGGACGTGTCCAAGGCGTCGGCTTTCGTTATACCACAAAAATGCTTGCCGATCAGTTGGGCGTCACCGGATCTGTAAAAAACGAAGCGGATGGTTCTGTTTCGATTGAAGCAATTGGCGATGAAAAAGCCATCGATGCCTTTGTTGCTGGGGTTAAGGATTCTCCTTCACCCGCTGGGAAAGTAAATCAGATCGACATCCAACCAGACGATGCTATCAAAGAGCGTCGGAGTTTTGATGTAGTGTACTATTAACAATTGAATGTTTTCTAAGTCGAAAGATTGATTTTTCAATGAATTTCTCTTTGTACATTGAAATAGTCGGTCTTTTTTAGTATAGTTATTTTTGTCTAAATTTATTGTGAAGAGGAAGAATAGAATGTCTAAAATGAATAAATGGCTGCTTTCATCAGGATTATTTGGCCTGTTATTAGCATTATCAGGCTGTGTCAGTACCAATGCTGATGGTACGCCGAAAGAAACAGGAATGATTTATCGCTTTTTGGTGAAACCATTAGGGGATATGATCACGATGCTCGTAGAAAACTTCAACTGGTCTTACGGCTGGGCGATCATCGCCGTAACGATCGTTGTCCGTGTCATTATCTTACCATTAGGGATCCATCAGTCTCGAAAAACGATGGTTCAAAGTGAAAAAATGCAGTTTCTGAAACCTCAAGTGGATATTGCACAAGCCAATTTGAAAAAAGCGACCACTCGGGAAGAACAAATGCAAGCGCAAGCGGAGATGCAAAAAATTTACTCTGAAAACAACGTCAGTATGTTTGGCGGTATCGGATGTCTCCCTTTGCTGATTCAGATGCCGATCTTCTCTGCTCTTTATTTCACCGCTCGTTACACACAAGGAATCCAAAACTCTGAATTCTTTGGCGTATCATTAGGCGACCCCAGCCTCCTCTTTGTGGCGATTGCTGGTCTTTCCTACTTGGCACAAGGATATATCTCAACCATCGGGATTCCTGAAGAACAGAAAAAAACGATGAAAACCATGTTGATCGTTTCTCCATTGATGATCGTTTTCATGTCCATGAGTGCACCAGCTGGTGTGACACTCTACTGGGTAGTTGGTGGGGTCTTCAGTTGTATCCAAACGTTTATCACGAATGTCATCATGAAACCAAAAATTCGTGCCCAAGTCGAAGCGGAAATGAAAGCAAATCCGCCTAAAACGGTAGTTACGCCTCGTAAAGACGTAACGCCTGAAAAAACAGAAGCTGTCAAAAAAGCGTTGAACACGACAAAGCCTAACGGAAAAGGTCGTAACGCTGGCAAGCAGCAACGGAAGTAATTCTTGACCAAATCGCTCATTGGGCGGTTTGGTTTTTTGTTGTTTTCAAATGGGAATCAGTTGCTTCTTCTATTGCCTTTCGCTATAGTAAATGAGAGGTGAGCGCATGTTTCAAGCATATATCAATATTTTTGTCATTTTCAGTCTCATGTTTATCGGTTATTGGTTGTCTTACAAACAATGGTTTTCTAATCGAACCGCCGATACGTTTTCAAAACTGGTGTTAAATGTCTCATTACCCGCCAATATGTTTTTGACGATCATTAAAAACTTTACGAAAGACGAGTTTCTCTCATTAGTTTCCGGGATGATCATCCCTTTGCTTTCCATGATGATCACTTACTTCGCCGGTTATTTATGGCGCCGTTTCGCGCAAGTTGAAACCAAACACCAAGGGGCATTTTCCGCCATGTTTACCTTTTCCAATACGATCTTCATCGGCTTACCGATCAATTTAGCCATTTTTGGTGAAAAAGCCGTTCCCTATGTGTTGTTGTACTACATCGTAAATACGACATTATTTTGGACCATCGGTATTTTTGAGTTAGCAAAAGATAACCCCGATTTCGGCGAAGCCCGCATTTCCTTTCATCCATTGGTCATGCTAAAAAAGATTTTTTCGCCAGCCTTGATTGGTTTCATTATCGGCTTGATCTGGATGCTGTTCACATTACCACTGCCCTCCTTTGTTGATGGGCTTGGAAGCTACCTAGCAGATTTAACGACGCCTCTATCAATGTTTATTATCGGGATCATCGTGTACTTTGGCGGGCTCAAGAACTTGCGAATGACCAAAGACATTGCTGGTGTCTTGTTTGGTCGCTTCGTTCTTTCGCCCCTCGTTGTATGGCTATTAAGCAGGATCATCCCTGTTCCTGAATTGATGCTTTCTGTGTTTATTATCCAAGCCTCCATGCCCGTCCAAAACTCTGTCCCGATCCTTGTGCGAAACTATCAAGGGGATGAAGAATTTGCAACTTCTTGTCTAGGCTATTCCGTCTTACTCTACATGGTGTATCTGCCTGTTTTGCTTTTTTTCTTTTTTAGTTAGTTAACGAACTTTGACGAAAAATACTCGTTACCAAGGGCATTCGCTTCTTTCGGTAACGAGTATTTTTCTTCTCTTTGTATAGTAAAGGTTCGATTGATTCGCTGTCCGAGCGGCAACTCCCCTTATGATTTGTCACTATAGACCACGATTTTTCTGATTTTCGCCAGATTGTGGCTGCTTAGGTTACCTTCATAAACAAGACAAAAAAAGCCCATCATGCAGAAACTAGCTATATGTAGTGACCCCAAAAAGTTAGACTTTTATGGAGTGGAGAAATCCACTCCTTTTTTGTACGATAAAATTAACTGTTA
>NZ_JBLGTY010000024.1:0-40320 GCF_047470845.1 Candidatus Enterococcus avicola
ATTTTTTGGACTTAACTGTTATAAAATATTTTTTTGATTTAGCTAATTTTCACTTGACTCTATATAGTTAGTCTTTCAAATAGAGTGATTTGTAAGAACAATGAAAGCTAAGAAACAATCGAAAGAAGAACGAGGGAAGGAAAAGAACGGAATAGGTGTTCTGTTATAATTATACCAATAAATAATAAAAAAAATTAAATAAAATAGTAAAATTGAACAAATAGTACAACAAAGGGAGGTTTATTTTTTTGAAAGAGCCAATCAAAAATCAGCTTTTTTTCATCAGCCATTGACAAACCAGGAAAATCCAAGTAGATTAAATCAGGGTACTAGAAAAAGGCAAAATTAGCTGCAGATGATTTGAATCGTAAGAGGCAGCTTTTATTTTCTATTACCATAGATCGAAGGTAGTTGTTCGCAAACATAAAAGAAGTCAGGAACACTTCTTTTCAACCGACAGTATTGCTAAGAAATAGAGGTGGAATCGATGGATCAAAAAGAAAAAATGTTAGAACTAATCAAGAAAAAACAAGGCGGCGGCCGTTCAAAAAAAATGGAATCCCCAAAAAACGATCGAAAAAACATGCGTAAAGGCCCGAAAATTTATAATAAGTAAGACGATGCATTAGAAACATGAAATGGTTGATGAAAAAAAAAGAGAGAAGGACAGGATTTCTGTCTTTCTCTCTTTTTTATTTACTCTTGAGAATCCACGTACAACTCACTCAAAGCTGGCAGATCATGGACTTGGTATTTTGCTTTAAAAGCTGCGATTTCTTCAGCGCTGAAGCGGTTCGGATCAAGTTTCAGTTCTTCGACAGGAAGAGGGCGTTCGTTAGCGATCTTGACATCGATCACCACAGGTCCGTGGCTTTCTTTAGCTTGTGTAAAGACGGATGCTAATTCTTCTTCCTTCGTTACCGTGAAGCCTTTCGCACCCAATGCTTCCCCAACTTTACCAAAATCAGCACCGGCTAGTTGGACACCGAACTTGGTTTGCTCGGTATCTTCTTGCTCCGCTTCGATGAAGCCGAATGAGTCATTGGAAAAGACCACGTTGATGATTGGCAAATCATATTTCACTTGGGTGATGATGTCTTGCATTTGCATCGCAAAACCGCCATCCCCACTAAAGGTAAATACTTGGCGATTCGGATAGCTCAATTGAGCTGCGATCCCACCAGGTACACCATTGCCCATTGTCGCAAACCAGCCAGACGTTGTGAAACGCTGTTCACCCGTCATTTCTAAATGGCGGATACTGTGGATGGTTACATTACCGACATCCGTGACAAACAGGGCATCAGGAGCTGCAATCCGGTTGATTTCTCGATAGACAGGTTCAGGACGCAAAGGAACTTGCGAATCATGGTAAAAACGATGGCGCCATTCATGCCAATTGCGACAGTTTTCTTGATTGGCTTTTAACCAAGCATCTGCAGGACGAGGGGCTGCCATCTCTGTCCATTTTCTAAGAGCGGTCGCACCATCTCCTAAAACAGAGACATCCGTCTGATGACGACGACCAAATTTCGAGGCGTCGATATCAACTTGGACAAAGTTGGCACCAGGATTGAAAAAGCGACGGCCAAAAGGGAAGTCACTGCCGACAAAAACGATGAGATCGGCTTCTGCCAAAGCTTCATTGGCAGGTTTTGTCGCAACCCGTCCAGCAAATCCAAGAAAGTTTTCATAAAGATCAGGCACGATGCCTTTGGCTAAGACAGAAGCTGCGATAGGCATCGAGAAATGCTTAGAAAAAGCATCGATGGCATCAAAATGACCAAAGAGACCTTGTCCGATATAAAGGACGGGTTTTTTGGCTTGTTCAAAATAAGGAAGGGCAGCCTGTAAATCCTCTTCATCAGGCTGGAGAACACCTGTCTTATGATTTTTTGCGGTTGCAATCTCCTGTTCGTCGATTTCTGCAAACCCGTAATCGACTGGGATCGTTACCACAGCGACTCCTTTAAATTTGTAAGCTGCTTTAATGGCTTCGTCCACCACGTGGGGCAAACTTTCAGGGGACATGACCGTGCGATTGTAGATACTGACATCAGCGAACATCGGATTTTCATTCATTTCTTGAAAATCATTGTAGTTCATCGAGCTCGAAGCTACTTGTCCTAACAAGGCAACGACGGGCACGTTATCCATTTGAGCATCATATAAGCCATTGATCAAATGGGTGGCACCCGGACCAGCAGAACCAAAAACCGCACCGACTTTTCCCGTTAGCTTGGCATCAGCCGCTGCTGCCAGCGCACCCGCTTCTTCATGACGTACTTGAATATACTTGACCGATTGCCGTTCATGGTACAAAGCATCCATCGTTGAGTTGAAAGATCCACCGGGGATTCCATAGATATGGTCGATGCCCCAAGCTTCAAAAACCTTGATCATTGCTGTACCAGCATTGATTTTTGTCATTTTCTTCACTCGCTTTCTCTGTTGTCATTCGTTCTCTTTTAAGTATAAACGTTTCTCAAAAAGACAACAAAGAATGCGCCTTCTGTCACAAGGCGCAGTGAAAGACTTATTTTAGGAAATGAACGACTCAGTTGCGCAGCTCTTGCACGAATCGGCTGGCGATCTCTTTTGGTCGGGTGATGGCACCACCAACCACGATACCCGTCACACCCATATCTTGGATTTTCTTTGCTTGTTTCGGGGTGTGGATCTTGCCTTCGGCTATCACTGGAACCTTCGCCGCAACCAATTGCTGGATCAATTGATAATCTGGTTCGTCAATGGTGGGACTATTCGCCGTATAGCCGGACAAAGTTGTACCTACAAAATCGACGCCCGCTTCAAAGGCATTGATGCCTTCCTCATAGGTGGCGATATCTGCCATGAGTAGTTGATGGGGATAAAGAGTTTTGATTTGTTTGATAAAGGCATTGACCGTCAAGCCATCGTGACGTTTGCGCAAGGTGCAGTCCAAAGCGATCACCGCAATCTGTAAAGCTGCTAATTCGTGCACCTCTTTGATGGTCGCAGTGATAAATGGTTCTTCAGGTGGGTAGTCTTTTTTGATGATTCCGATGATCGGCAGATCAACAGCGGCTTGGATCTCGCGAATATCGCGAACGGAATTGGCACGGATGCCAACAGCTCCAGCTTCTTGAGCTGCTTTTGCCAATAGGGGCATGACACCGCCGTTTTCGGTATACAAGGGTTCTCCAGGCAATGCTTGACAAGAAACAATCAACCCGCCCTTGATTTGTTGGGTAAAGACTTCTTTTTCCATTTATATGACACTTCCCATTCTACTAAAGGTTCGTTTCTCCCTTCGACTATATCATGAGGTTTTTTGCTTGTAAATGAATCAACACCTCTTTGAATCAAAGGCAAGACATTCAAAAAACGTGCAGCAAGCATCATTGTCATGGATACTTGCCGCACGTAACGAATAGGCTAGGCAGATTTTTTATTCTGCTTGTTTTGACGTGCATTGCTTGAACTTTTCAAAATCGATCGTTTGATTAGCAGGCAGCACTTCGTATTGCAATCGTTCTGTTTCTTCATCGTGAATGATATGGAGGATTTTTCCTTCGTCATCTACTGGTCCCAGACTGATGATCGTAAAGCGTTCATTGATGACTTCTAAATTTTGTAGAACCCCAGAAAACACTTTGCGAATATGATGGGCGGTCTTGATTTTTTTGTCCGCTTTTTCAACAGCCTTGGCCAACGTAAAGCCTTCATCTAAAAACGTTTTGATCATTTCCACTTTGACGACCGTGGGCAGTCGGTATTTTCGTGGGGCATTTTCTTCTTGTGGGACCGATTGAATAAATCCTTTTTGTTCCCAATAACGCAATTGGCGAGGGGAGATATCACACATTTGGCTAAGTTCGCTGATGCCGACCAACAAGTTTTCATTATCAACGAGTTTTCGAAAAAGATGAGACATACGGACTCCATTCTTGTAAAGGTATTTGTTAATATTGTAACTTGTTTTACTTTTATGTCAAGTAGGTTGACAAATGTTAGGGAAAGATTTAAAGTAAAGAAGGTTTTATGAAAAATATACTGAAAAGAGTGTGAAATATGTCAACGAGTCGTCCTTTAGATATCTACGGCAAACCTTACAACCGTTCCTTACTGGTCATGGTTTTGCTGATCGGTACGTTTTGTACTGTTTTGAACCAAACATTGTTAACAACGGCTTTTCCAACTTTGATGGATGCCTTTGACATCTCAGCATCTGATGTTCAATGGCTGACCACTGGTTTCTTGCTGGTCAATGGGATCATGATCCCGATCACCGCATGGCTGATCAACAAGTTCAGCTCGAGAAGTCTTTACTTAACGGCAATGAGCATCTTCCTTGCAGGAACGATCGCTTGTTTTGCTGCACCGAACTTTTCTACATTATTGATTGGCCGCTTAGTGCAAGCTGCCGGTGTAGGGATCTCGATGCCGCTTTTGCAAAATATCATGTTGTCGATCTTCCCACCAGAAAAACGCGGTTCAGCCATGGGCATGTCAGGAATCGTTATTGGGTTAGCACCAGCCTTAGGCCCAACGTTATCTGGTTGGATCATTGATCATTATGACTGGCGTTATCTGTTCGGAATGGTCATTCCGATCGTCGTTTTAGTCTTAGTCTTAGCGCTCTTTCTAATGAAGAGTGTGATTGAATTGTCGCATCCGAAAATCGATCTGTTCTCAGCGATTTTATCAACCCTTGGTTTTGGTACATTGCTCTATGGCTTTTCAAGCGTCGGCGACAAAGGGTGGGGCAGTATTGAAGTGATCGGTTTTCTAGCAGCCGGTGTCTTTTTCATTGCTTTCTTTGCATGGCGTCAATTGCACATTGAGCATCCGTTCTTAGAGTTGCGCGTGTTCAAATCAACGACCTTTACCTTGGCGTCGATCCTTTCAGGGGTCACGAATATGGCGATGATCGGTGCTGAAATGGTTCTCCCATTGTATATCCAAAACATTCGTGGTGAGTCAGCGTTTCATTCAGGATTGATGTTATTGCCAGGTGCGTTGATCATGGGGATCATGATGCCGATCACTGGTGCGATCTTTGATAAGTATGGTGCAAAACGTTTAGCTATCACCGGGATGTTTATCTTGACTGCCGCAACCTTACCATTTGCTTTCTTAACAAAAGATACACCGATTTTGCATATCATCATTCTTTATGGGATTCGGATGTTCGGGATCTCAATGGTGATGATGCCAGTAACGACTTCAGGAATGAATGCCTTGCCTGGTCATTTGATCAGTCACGGTACCGCGGTAAACAATACGTTCCGTCAAGTAGCCAGCTCAATTGGTACGGCTATCTTGATCAGTGTCTTGACAAACGTCACCAAGGGCAACTTGCCAAGTGATTCTTTGCTGGATGCAACGCCTTTGGCATACAAAGAAAAAGCAATCGAAGCGACTTTATCTGGCTACCATGCTGCCTTTTATGTGGCAGCGGTCTTTAGCTTCTTAGGATTCTTGATCGCCTTCTCCTTAAAGAAAAAAGAACCACGATTGACGGTTCTTGAAGGAGGTGCGGACAAATGATCTTGCTTTTGATCGTTCTTAGCGTGTTAGGGTTTGCAGTACTGAATGTCTTTGCCAAAAACAAGCTGCAAACAGGTTTATCATTGGTCTTAGGTCTAGTCTTCGTGGCAAGTGTCGTCGCATTGATGGCCAATTTGACCTATCATTTTGGAATGGAAAAAGAAACGACTGCTAAAACAACCCCACTGGTTTCTAGTGCCGATAACGAGAATTTTGATTTGCTATTGTATCAGCCATTAGGAGATGGTACGGAAAAAATCTACCTGTATAAAACGGATGCTGATCAAGAGGAACCAAAACAAACCGGTACTGATAAAGTGACCAATGTCGTGGAAACAGGGGCTGATTCAGCTCAATTAGAAACAAAAACGACGCGCTGGGTTTATAAAAGTGACCTATCACGCTTCTTGTTCGGGATCGCTGATAACGATGGCCAATATGTCAGCCGTACCAATACGTTCTCATTGCCAGATTCATGGGAAGTTTTGAGTGTGGATCAAGCAAAAAAACTGGCTTCTTTAGCGAAAGAACAAGCAGACACTATGAAAACACAAGGACAAGCCTATGTCCAAGAAAAAATGCAAGCTGCATTAATGGCTGATCCAACTATGGATGAGGCAGCCCAAAAAGCAAAAATCGCTGAATTGACAGAAGCTTATCAAAAAGAAGCGATGGCAAAATTGCTAGAAGAAGCAAAAAAGTAAAAACGAGCAGATAGTCAGGGGATGGAAGAATCAAATCGGATTCTTCTGTCCCTTTTTATATGGAACGTGATACTTTTGAAAAACGGCTACCACCAAAAAAAATCCCACACACTAGAAGTGAGTGGGATTTTTTTTAGTCAAATGAGCACGCGGCAATCCGGTCGAAAGCTTCTTTCAACAAGTCCAACGATTGGGTGGCAGCTAAGCGAACATAGCCATCGCCGGTCGTTTCTCCAAAGGCTTTCCCAGGGATCATCAGCACACTGGTTTCCTTTAATAATTTCTCGACAAAGCTGACAGAGTCCAACCCCGTTTGTTTAATGTTGATGAAGGCATACATGCTTCCTTTGACTGGGGATAAGGAAAGGAAGGGGATCTCAGCAACCCGTTGTTCAATGTAAGTCAGTCGTTCCTTAAAGACAGCAACCACTTGCGGCACGAGGGTATCATAGTGATTCAATGCGTAAATACCTGCCCGTTGTGAAGGAGTTGGTGCCGAATAGGCGATCGCCTCATTGATCAGTTTTGCCGTAAGATTGATCGATTCAGGTGCGATCATGTAACCGATCCGCCAGCCTGTCATGGCAAAGGCTTTTGAGAAACTGCTGAATGTGATGGTGTTCTCAGGTGCGAAGGCTGCCATCGGTACAAAGGTGTCATCAAAGCAAAAGGCTTCATAGACTTCATCTGAGAGGATTAGTAAGTCATGGTCAATGGCAACTGCTGCGATTTTTTCAAAAGTTTCTGGAGAAAAAACAGCACCAGTAGGATTGTTGGGTGAATTGATAATGATTGCCCGGGTTTTCTCAGTGATAGCGGCCTTTAAAACCTCGACGTCGATTTGAAAGCCATCTTTTTCAAAGGTCGGAATAAAGACTGGCACACCACCGACTAGTTCGACTTGTTGTTTGTAAGGCGAAAAGTACGGTTCGTGAATAATCACTTCATCACCGGGATCAATGATGGCAGCCAAAGCTAAGTACATACCATGCAATGCACCGACAGTTCCTCGTACTTGGCTAGGAGAAAAAGTAAGCTGGTATTGCTTTTGATAAAAATCAACGACAGTTTGGATAAAATCAGCACTGCCGTCTGAAGCGGTGTATTTTGTATGACCCGCTTTGACGTCAGCAAAAGCTGCATCAATGATTGTCGCATCTGTAATCAAATCAGGATCACCAATCGACAAATCAATCAAATTCGGGGTTTTCTTCGCAAGAGTGGCGATCTCCATTAAAAGGTTTTCTTCTGGTTGTAAAAAACGTTCTGCAATCAACGGACGGTTCATTTTGTCATCTCCAATTTCTATAAAACTTTGCTTAAAAAATCCTGTGTCCGCGCATTTTGCGGATGCTCAAAGATCTGTTCTGGTGTTCCTTGTTCTTGAATGATACCGTCAGCCATAAAGATGACACGATCGGCGACTTCTTTTGCGAAGCCCATTTCGTGGGTAACGACGACCATCGTCATGCCTTTTTCTGCCAAAGCTTGCATGACCGTCAACACTTCTCCAACCATTTCTGGGTCCAATGCTGAGGTTGGTTCGTCAAAGAGCATTACATCAGGATCCATTGCCAACGCTCTAGCAATAGCCACCCGTTGCTGCTGCCCGCCAGAAAGGCTAGAGGGGTAACTATCCGCTTTTTCAGCTAAGCCAACTTGCTCCAGCAATCCTTTCGCTGTCTCTTCGGCAGCAGCTTGCTCTTGCTGTTTGACTTTGATCGGGCTGATAGTCAGATTTTCTAACACCGTTTTATGAGGGAATAAATTGAAGCTTTGAAAGACCATTCCCATTTTTTGACGGATCTGATCGATTTTCACCCCTTTTGCCAATAAATCATTGCCTTCGAAGGTGATTTTCCCGCCAGTCGGCTGTTCAAGAAGATTCAAGCAGCGTAAGAAAGTACTTTTCCCACTTCCTGAAGGTCCGATGATCACAACGACTTCACCAGGTGTCACTTCAAGATCGATTTCTTTTAAGACGGTATTCTCGCCAAATGTTTTCACTAATTTTTCAACTTTAATCACTAGTTTTCATTCTCCTTTCAGCAACACCCAATAGACGTGAGAGGGCGAAGGTCAATACAAAGTAGATCAATGATACGATAACGTATGGTAAAAACGGTTTGAAGCTGGCCCCTTGAACGACGCCTGTTTGGAAAATCAGTTCAGACACACCGATTACCGATACGACCGAAGACTCTTTGATGACCGTGACAAATTCATTTCCTAAAGCAGGCAAGATGTTTTTGATAGCTTGCGGGAAAATGATGAAGCGCATCGCTTGGATCTGATTCATGCCTAATGAACGAGCGGCTTCCAGCTGTCCTTTATTGACGGCATTGATCCCAGCACGAATGATTTCTGCCACATAGGCGGCACTGTTTAGTGCTAAGGCAATACAGCCAGCAGCTAATTTCGAAAGCTCTAAGCCTAACACGCCTGTTCCAAAGTATACAATAAATATTTGTACTAACAAAGGTGTTCCCCGAACATATTCAATATAGACAGCGGCAATGACTTTCAATGCTTTTGACTTAGAAAGCTTCATAAAGGCTAACAAGCTGCCACCGATAGAGCCGAATAATACCCCAACCAAGGCTAGGAAGATCGTATAGCCAGTTCCAGTGATGTAAAAAGGCAGATATTTTTCCCAAAAGCTTTGCTCTTCATCGATCGTGCCTTCTTCGGTAAACATCAATCGATAGGCATCTTCTTTGTATTGGCTTAAAAGATCATTACTAATGATAGTTTCAATGGAGGAATTGAGTTTTTCCAGTAAAACTGGCGCTTCTTTCGAGATGGCGATCGCGGTCTCCTTCACGCCGTTTTCAAACGTGACATTTTCGGCTAATGCCAAGGTATCATTCGCCGTCACATAAGCTTCAGCGACGGGACCTTCCATCACGATCGCATCGATCTTGCGTGATTTTAGATTGGTTATCAAATCAGGCACCCTTTGCAAAGAGGTGACGGTCGAGCCAGTCAATTCTGTATTTGCCAGCTCTTCTTGTGTGGTTTGTCGTTGTGCACCGACAGCTACACCATCAAAATCAGCCGTCGATTGGAAACGATCCGCGTCTTCTGCTCGAACCAGAACGGTCTGTTGGACTTCCATATAGGTGTCAGTGAAATTGACTTCTTTACGGCGCTCATCCGTAGCAGCCATCCCAGAGATGACGACATCGATTTTGCCCGTTTTTAGAGCCCCTAACAGCGCGTCGAACCCAAGCTCCTCAATTTTCAGATCGACCCCTAAGTCATCTGCAATTTTTTGGGCAATCGAGATATCGATCCCCACGATTTCATTTTTTCCATCAACATTGGCACGGAATTCATATGGTGCATAATCGGCAGATAAACCCACGACCAATACACCATTTTCTTTGACTTTTTCATAGATTGGATCGGTTTCTTCTGCATGTGCTTGTCCGACAAAGAAAAACGGCAGCAACGCTGTGATGATCCCTAATAAAACAGTACCCTTACTAAACCTTTTCATGTAAACGCCCCTTTAACTTTTTCTGCGCATCTATTAAAAATGCAAATAATAACTAATAAATGTATAAAAATACATATAAGTGATAGAAACTATCATAGCATAACATCAGTTGAAGTCAATAAGTCAGAGAAAAAAAGTCAAAAATTGTTGTAGAGCGTAAAACCATTTATTCAAATTATTTGCAATCCAAGGAAGAAGAAAGTGGAAAAGGAGCAGCAGCCATTTTCTAAACACATCTATTTGAAAGGATGCTTAGAAAATAACGGATAATGAAGAAAGAAAGCAGCTTCGCTTAAACGAGAAACAGAATCTGCAATGACAAAATGAAAAGTTGTTTGAAACAAAGCGGCAAAAACGTAACATAAGACATTTTTTGGATTTCTTGCGATAATAAAAGAGAAGAGGAGGCGATAGAATGAAGGTCGTATTGATTCGACATGGTGAAAGCGAAGCAAATTTTGAAAATTACTGGACAGGGTGGCTGGATGTTTCTCTGACCGAAAAAGGCCGACAACAAGCTTGGGCTGCGGGGGAACAGATCAAAGAATTAGGGATTTCCTTTGATTTTGCCTTTGCATCTGTGCTGCAGCGAACGATCATCACTTGCGATGCCGTTCTGGAAGCCAACAATCAGCTTTGGGTTCCTGTGAAAAAAACATGGCGCCTAAATGAACGTCATTATGGCCAATTAGTAGGGGTCAATAAAGATGAGATGGTGGCAAAGTATGGAAAAGAACAGGTCCAAAAATGGCGACGTGGATATGATGAACCGCCTTTATATGTGAAGGAAAATGATTTAGACCGACGCTATGATTCTTTAGACCCTCGCTTGATACCTAAGGGAGAAAATCTGGGGATGGTGGTGGCGCGAGTAGTCCCATTTTGGCAAGACCAGGTGGTTCCGTTACTTAAAGATCATAAGAATATTCTCATTACTGGTCATGGGAACAGCTTGCGGGCGTTAGTCAAATACTTGGAAGACGTGCCAAAAGATGCCATGGATACGATCGATATTCCTAACGCACAGCCGATCATTTATGAGTTTGATAGCCAAGCAAACTTGATTGAACGGGCGTAATAACGAACATTTAAAGAATAAACCACATTTTCGTTTGATGTTACATCGAAAATGTGGTTTTGTTGTGCTATAATAAGAAAAATTTTATGAAAGGCGGGAGGATATGAAAGCCGTATTAACCGTTATTGGAAAAGACAAGGTTGGGATCATTGCTGGTGTTAGCCAGAAATTATCAGAATTAGAAATCAATATTTTAGATGTGTCCCAAACAATCATGGAAGATTACTTCACGATGATGATGCTTTTAAACATGGATGCCAATCAGGATTTTGATGGTGTTCGTGAGGAGCTTCACCAAATTGGTCGTACATTAGGTGTAAAAATCAGCATTCAAAATCAAGAGATTTTTGATACCATGCACAAATTATAGGAGGCACTATGGAGACAAATCAAATACTTGAAACCATTCGCATGGTGGAAGAAGAAAACTTAGATATTCGTACCATCACAATGGGGATCTCATTATTGGATTGTATTGACGCCGACATTGATCGTACCTGTGAGAAAATTTTTCAAAAAATTACAACAAAAGCGAAAGATCTTGTCAAAGTCGGCGAAGAGATCGAAAGTGAATATGGCATTCCGATCATTAACAAGCGGATTTCGGTTACCCCTGTAGCGATCGTAGTGGCAGCTTGCCAGCCGACACCCGCAGACTGTATCAAAGTTGCGAAGACCTTGGATCGAGCGGCGCAAGAAGTCGGAGTCAATTTCATCGGCGGCTATAGCGCACTAGTAGAAAAAGGCTATCAAGGCGGCGACCTTGCATTGATCGAATCGATTCCAGAAGCCTTGGCTCAAACCAATTTTGTCTGTTCGTCGGTCAATATTGGATCAACGAAAGCTGGGATCAACATGGATGCAGTACGTCTGATGGGAGAAACAGTCAAGAAGACGGCTGAGGCATCAGATATGGGCTGTGCGAAGCTCGTCGTCTTTGCGAATGCAGTGGAAGACAATCCCTTTATGGCGGGTGCTTTTCATGGGGTCGGTGAAGCTGATGTGGAAATCAACGTTGGTGTCAGCGGACCTGGTGTCGTCAAACGTGCCTTGGAAAAAGTCAAAGGCGAGTCCTTTGATGTCGTGGCGGAAACAGTCAAAAAAACAGCTTTCAAGATCACGCGGATGGGGCAATTGGTCGGGCGCGTGGCTTCAGAACGCTTGGGCGTTCCATTCGGGATCGTCGATCTTTCGCTGGCGCCAACTCCTGCAGTCGGCGATAGTGTGGCATTGATTTTAGAAGAAATGGGTCTAGAATCTGTCGGTACCCACGGAACGACGGCGGCTTTGGCCTTGTTAAATGATGCAGTAAAAAAAGGCGGCGTAATGGCATGTAACCATGTTGGAGGTCTGTCGGGTGCCTTTATCCCCGTTTCTGAAGACGCAGGGATGATCAAGGCTGTAGAAGCTGGTTTATTGAATTTAGAAAAACTTGAAGCCATGACGGCGATCTGTTCTGTCGGTTTGGATATGATTGCGATTCCAGGAGATACTTCTGCTGAGACGATCGCCGCAATGATTGCGGATGAAGCAGCGATCGGCGTCATCAACCACAAGACGACAGCTGTCCGAATCATTCCAGCGAAAGACAAAAAAATCGGCGACCGCATTGAATTTGGTGGATTATTAGGGACGGCACCAGTGATGAAAACCAATCCTGCACAGTCTACTGATTTCATTTTACGTGGGGGACGTATTCCCGCTCCGATCCATTCATTCAAAAATTAATTTGTACTCCTTTACTAGGGAAATATGATAAAATGACCTTTAAAAGACCGACCAAAATGCTGTCTTTTAAAGGTTTTTTAGTCATGTAACTATTTTTTTCATGCTTAAGGCGGATGTTTTATCATTTGAAATCGAATACAATGAAAGATAACACGATGAAAAGGGGTGGTAAAATGAAGAACATCTTCCAACTTGGGATGTTGGTTTTTGTTGGTTTGATGGGATTTTTTGTCCTTCAACCATCAATTGCCTTTGGACAGACATTTGTTCGTGATGATGCCGGGGTCCTTTCACAAGAGACGATCAAACAAATCGATACTTTGAATAAAGAGGGCTTTCAATCATTGACTGGAGCACCAGAATATGCTGTGATCACGATCCCTTCTTTAGATGGGCAATCGATTGAAGAGCGTAATTTGGAACTGTTCAATGAGTATGGTTTAGGAAATCCAGAGGACAATAATGGACTATTGTTTCTCTTTGCCATTGACGATCGTGAATTTCGTCTAGGTTATGGCGATGGACTATCCTATGTCTTCAGTGAGCTATCGGAAGATGATTTAGTGGATGAAGATGCCAAAGACGCATTACGAGATGAAGATTATGATACAGCGATATTGGCAGCTTCTAATGAAGTCTATCAGCGAATGAAAGAAGCGGATGAAACGATTGGTTTAGGGACAATCTATCAAGATGGCAAGCAAATGTTAGCAGAAAAACAGGCACAAGAAGCAGAAGCCACTAAGCAGATGTGGTTCACTATTGGAAAAATCGTCAGTGGTGTCGTAGCAGCAGCTGCTGCAGGCCTTGTCGGGTTCATCAGTTTTCGCCATCTTAAAACCAAACGGCGTTTTGAAGAGCACCTGCCATTGCCGAAACATCTGTTAGAAGATAGTCACTTCCAACAGAAAGACTTCTTGAAATGGGCTAGCAATAGAAAGAACTATCAGCGTTACCATCAGTATCAGACAGCAAAAGATTGTCAACAAGCATTTACGCAGTATGTGACGAGGACTTATGTGCCAGCGAAATTGACTTCGGTCAATGGATTGTCGACAGCGGATAAACGAGTCATCCAACATGGCTTGACGAATCCAGCAATTGGCGCCTATTTTTCAAACTTGCTGATGAAGAAACAAACCACGGTCAAACAGTTCGGTCAGGTGATCCTTACACAACATGACACCTTAAAAACCTATGAAGCCCAATTAGGCAGGGAAGTGACTGAACGGATGGCAGACTACGATTTGACTGATGCGGTGTTACCCGAAAATCTGCCTTTAGCAGATGCTTATCGAGCAGAAATAGCCAAGCAAGCCAAAGAAGAGATCAGAAGACGCAATGAGCAAGGGCGATACTTAGCTCAACTTGTGACGGAAAAAGCGACCTATCCTGAGATGGTACAAGCCATTCCAAAAGAAGTTTCTGATGTTCTAGCGGAAGTGAAAACAGATGCCTTGTTCCAAGTTGACTTGAAACAGGTTTATCAAAATCACCCAGATTTAGCGAACAAATTATCCTCATTTGATGCTTCTGATCGAGCAGCCGTTTTGAATAATGCTCGCCAAGAGTATGACCCCCATGGTATGAATATGGCGTTGTTCTTTGTAATGATGAATAATCATGTGACCCATCAAGAACAAGTCATTGCCGATACGCAAAGTTCGTCGAATGATTTTGGCGGCTTTAGCGGAGGAAGCAGCAGCGGTGGCGGTGTTTCTGGTAGCTGGTAATTTTTCGTAGTGAGGAACGTTCATTGTTCTGCAATGCATTCGCTTGCATGTAGGTTTGTGCAAGCGGAAGGATTGTATGGTCAATGGCGTTTTTTCTTGTAGAGGAAATCCCTTGATAAATAAGACAAACCAAACAAAGTGTGGTAAACTTTTTAGAGTTACAGAAAATGAATGGAACTTTCATTCATTTGAAAAAGGCAGAAAACGAGGGATATCATGTACCAATCTTACATATGGGATTTTGACGGAACACTTTACGACAGCTACCCAATCATGTTAAAAGCTTTTATCAAGACATTGAAGGAGTATGGCTTCGATCCAGATCCAGCGGAGATTTATTATATACTGAAAGATTCATCTTCCAAAAAAGTTGCTGAAAAATACAACTTAGATTTTCAAGAGTTCACTAAAGCATTCAAAGCAAATGAAGCGCTGGATGATCGTTTGCCGCTTTCCTTTGCAGGAACCAAAGAAACATTAGAAGCCGTGGTTGCTGCTGGGGGCAAGAACTACATTTTGACCCACCGCGATGTCGTCTCAACGAAAGAGTTGTTAGAAAAAGAACAGATGGCAGACCTGATCGTTGAGATCGTTGGCCCAGAAAACAACTTTCCCCGCAAACCGGATCCAACTTCCCTGATGTATCTTGTTGAAAAGTATCAACTAGACAAAGATCAGACTGTCATGATCGGCGATCGCACGATGGATGTTTTTGCAGGACAAGGAGCAGGTGTCAAGACGATATTTTATGATATAGAAGGTCTCTTAAAAGATGTATCTGCCGACCATACCGTCCAATCAATGGCTGAAATACAAGAAATCATTAAGTCTTGAGAAATCAAGGCTTTTTTTGCGCAAAGAAAGTAAGTTATTTAGTACTCATTACGAACGGTATAAACGTGGTTCTCATTGATCTTCTAGTCTCGGCACAACAAACCAAAAACAAGTCACGCCATTTTTCGACTCAGCGCCATATTCGAAGGCATGAGAAGTCAAAATGGTTTTTACGATCGCTAAGCCGATGCCGGTTCCTTCTTTATGTCCTGCTTGATGTTGGACGCGTTGGTATCTTTCCCAAATAAGTTCGAGTTGTTCTGGAGGGATATCTTTTCCAGGATTGATGACAGCAACTTTTGTTCCTGCAGATGTATTCGTTAATTTGATTAAGAGTCGTTCATTTTTAGGTGTATGGTTGATGCCATTGTTTATTAAATTACGCAAAACCTGTTCCATTTTGATGCGATCCAAAAGAGCATTTCCATTCGTACGATCTGCTTCAAAATCGACAGTGATGTCATATTGATTGGCGATCCCTCTTGCGTAAGCAACGACGGAGGAAACCACCTCGTATGTATTCCAGATTTCATTTTTAAGTTGTGTGTAACCAGCTTGCATGATAGAGAAATCCATGATGTCATCGACCATAGCACTCATGCGGTGGGCTTCGCTGATAATTAGGTCCATATGTTCTTTTCGAAGGCGTTCGTCGTTTCCAGATACATCACGTACCATCTCCCCATAGCCAGTGATCAACGCGAGGGGGGAGCGTAGTTCATGAGAAACATTGGCAATCACTTCTTTTCGCAAGACGTCTACTCGCTGAAGTTCTGTGCTTAAGTCCGCAACAGATTCAGAAAGTGTACCTAATTCATCACTACGCTTAAGTTTGGGTACGGAATAAAGCTCGCCGTTGGTTAAGCGGATGATGGCTTCTTTGATGGTTTTGATCGGGCGAATAAAATGCTGTGCTAAAAAAAAGGAGATCGTTGACGCAAAAATAGTTAATATGATGGTGAATAGAAAGAGTTGCTGTCGATTCAAGCTTTGAAGCGCTTCGATTTGAGTGATCGTATTGGAGAGCAAAAGGGCAGCTGGGCGTTGGAAAAGAGTGGTAGGAACACCAATAAGAATGGCAGAAGACTTTTCAAAGTCTTCTACAGCACTCAGGCTCTCACCATCAAGGACAGTTGGTGCGTGAGATAACAACCAGTTGTATTCGTTGCTCAACCCATCTATGTTTAATTGTTGGCCATTGTTAAATGCCGCCAGAATTTCGCCATCCTCGTCGACTAAGAAAAGAGTCCCAACGATCGTTTTACTGAGGAAAAGTAATGGCTCTTCTGGTAAATCATCTGGATCTACTGCCATTTCTTCAATAGCGGCAGCTGTTTCCTGAACTGTTTCTAAAAGTGATTCTTTCGTTACATTGATATAATTTGGTTCAAAGAGCAAAATTTGAACAGTCCACAAAAAAGCGATGCCAATGATGACCAGCAGCATATTGGCGGACCAAAGCCGCACGAGTAATTTACTTTTGATGTAAGTAAAACCTAACCGACTAGTCTTCATAATCAAATTTATACCCAACTCCCCAAACCGTTTGGATCAACTCTCGGTAATCCCCTAGACGCTCTCGCAAGGACTTGATGTGTGTATCCACTGTTCTGGTATCTCCGAAATAATCAAAGCCCCAGACACCTTCTAAAATTGATTCCCGGCTCAAAGCGATATGATTATTTTTCGTCAAATAGACCAGCAGATCGAATTCTTTTGGCGTAAGCGGCAGAGGATTCCCATTGATCGTTACAGTATGAGAAAAAACATTGACTTCGAGATCACCAAAAACGATCTTTTCGAACTGAAACTGACTGCTTCGTTTCAACACAGCTTTGATGCGAGCCATCAGCTCTTTAGGGCTAAATGGCTTGGCAATATAATCATCGGCACCAAGATTGAAGCCAAAGAGTTTGTCATATTCTTCCTTTCGAGCGGTAATCATGATGACTGGCGTGTTACAGCTGCCTCTGATTTCCGAAAGCGTCTGAAAGCCATCTTTTCCCGGCATCATGACATCTAGGAGGATCAAATCGAATGAATGATTGGTTAATTTTTCCAAAGTTTCTTTTCCATCCGCTGCCTCAAAACATAGATACCCTTCGATCTCCGCATAAGTTTTCACTAGGGCACGCATATGGGTGTCATCATCAACGATCAGTATTTTTTGCAATTTTATTCACATCCTTAAAAATAATTTATATTTTTTAAAGTATATCACAGCATAATCGCTGATTTAATAGGAAAATGACTCTTTGAAAAATAATTGTTCTTTCCCTCACAAGATCATCACAAATACCCAATACTATAGAGGTATATTCAATCGAAAGGAGCGCTTTGGCGATGTATGACTATCATATGGTCAGAAAGAAAAAAGCAAAGAAAAATCGTAAGCTAGTCGGTCATTGGTTATACATAATCAGTCTTGCGCTTTTTATGGGGTTTTCTGCACGTTTGATTTACATTGTTCAAGTCGGCGTGATTGCAGGCGTCTCTTTGTCTGAAAGAATAGAAAATTTGTATTATAGTTCAAGATCGATCGAAACAAGTCGAGGGGCGATTTTTGATCGGCAGGGGACAGTGATCGCACAAGATATTCTTTCCTATACTGTTCGAGCGGTTCTTTCTGAAGATTACATTGACAATGGACGACCCATGTATCTAGACAGAGCGCGCTTTGAGGAGACCGCAACGATTCTTTCGGAGTATTTACCTATTTCTAACGAGCAAGTTTTGTCAATCTTGTCAGATGGTGCGAATCAAACAGATCCGCCTGTCTTTCAAGTGGAATTTGGCAATGTTGGCAGTGGTCTAAGTGTGACTACTCGAAATCAAATCGAAGCGGCGTTTGATGCAGCTGGAATCAACGGTATCTATTTCGATGCTCGTTCAAGTCGCAGTTATCCGAATGGTATCTTTTCTTCACATTTGATAGGGACAACGTCAGATGATGAAGAGATTCGAGTCGGTGTTTCTGGATTAGAATATGTACTGAACGACTTTTTGAAGAATCAAAATGGGCGAGAGTCCTTTCAAGTCAATGCTTCAGGGAATCCTGTTCCCGCAACCAATCAAACCGTAGAAGAAGGAGTAGATGGGAAGGATGTTTGGACGACATTAGATGCTCATCTGCAGTTATTCACTGAATCAGTGATGGATGAAGTTATGGAACAAACACGACCAGAAAATCTAACGGCTTTATTGATGGATGCGAAAACTGGGGAGATTTTAACGATGGCTCAAAGACCTAGTTTTCATCCAGAGACCCAAGAAGGAATTACGGATGAACACTTTATTTGGCGTAATCTTTTTACGGAAGAGATGTATGAACCTGGTTCGACCTTGAAGCTGGCAACCGTTGCGGCCGCTATTGATGAAGGTGTTTTTGATCCGACGGAACGCTACAATCCTGTGAGTATGCAGATTGAAGATCGAGTCATCAATGACCACGACTCAGGAGCAAATGGTGAGTTGACGATGCGGCAAGCGTTAGCTTGGTCAAGCAACACGGGGATGGTTCGACTTCAGCAACGGATCGGTTTTGATAATTGGGCACAGTATTTAACTGATTTTGGACTAGGGAAAGTTACAGGAAGTGAGCTTCCTGGGGAAGTGCCTGGGATCTTACCTTCAAGAAATCGGGTGGATTATGCCATGAGCTCCTATGGCCATGCGATCGGCGTCAATCAGATGCAGATGATGCAGCTATTTAGTGCATTTGCCAATGGTGGCGAGATGATACGTCCGCAATTGATTCGGCGAGTAGGGGAAGAGACCCAAGTCTTTCCAGAAGTCGTTTCCCAGCCTATTTCACAAGCAGCAGCTGATGCTGTTTTAGAATACATGACCGATGTAGTGACGGATGAACGTTATGGCACCGCTTATGATGTATACCAACTGACGAACCATGAGATTTCTGTCAAAACTGGGACTGCTCAGATCGCCAATGAGAATGGTCAAGGCTACATAACGGGAGAGTTTGATTATATTTATTCGGCGGTCTCCATCTACCCAACGGATGATCCACAGTTTATTCTTTACCTCACCATCAAGCGACCAGAAGAATACGATCGACATACATTAGCTAAAATCGCCAATCCCTTGATGGAGCGTTCGATGGCGCTGCAAAGTTTTCGTGAGTAAAAAAAGTTTCTTAACAGGAGCTTAAAAAGACCTAGATCATCTAAGAAATTTCATGCTGCAGCTGGTCAACTTCTCACAGGAATGATAGTCTTTAGAAAAGACAGGAAAGGTGCATCAGCGATCCAATCTAGGGATGAATGAATGGATAAACGATCGCGCTAAAGCTAACACATAAAGATTCATTGACGGAGGTGTCATATGAAAAAAATAAAATTCTTGATCAAAAGCATTTTTCTCATCGGGCTTCTTTATTTTGCAAGCCAGATGATCACATGGCAAGACGGGCGCTTGGCATTTCGTGATGCCCGACTCAACGAGATCACTCAATCTCTCTCGTCCCAATTTTCTCTTTCACAAGACACTTCAGCAAGGCCAGCGGCAGAAACGCCTGTCCAGACATATTTATATAATGAATCACGACAAGTGATCGAAGAAACCTTTGGGGAAGCGATCAATGAATCAGCGAATCGGTATGGACTGAACTGGACTTCCTATCACGATGATTTTCGTAACTTCATGATGGTGATGTACGATGAACATGATATTGCGCAAGGGATCTATACGAATCAAGACACGATTCTTATCGATGACACGCTAGGTATCGGGTCTTCAAAAGCAAGCGTTCGTAATCAGATGGGGACGCGTCAAGAAAGTCTACAACGAGGATCACGACGGTATCGCATCGATTCGGATGCCGACTATGATCTGTTCTTGCAAGACGATCAATTGATTACTTTTTTCTATGATGTTCATGCCGAAGATACAGTGACTGCGATCCAAATCATCAATCGTTCCCTAGAAACACGCCATGCGAATGATTTTCGCCAAAATCAAACCGCCATTTTAAGCGGTTTACGAACACAGTTATTTGAATTAACGAATGCCACCCGAGTGAAATTTGGTTTGTCACCTCTTGATTTCAGCGAAGCAACCAGTGAGACTGCCGTGAAGCATAGCCAAGACATGGCAGAACATCGATACTTTGACCATATCGGGTTAGATGGATCGACTCCATTTGATCGGATGCAAGAAGACGGGATCAGCTTCACTGCTGCAGGGGAAAATTTGGCATTTGGCCAAGCCAGCAGTATTTACGCCCATCAAGGTTTAATGAATTCAGAGGGACATCGGGCAACGATTCTAAATGATGAGTATCAATTTCTCGGGATCGGTATTGCGATCGATACCAGCGAACAGCCATATTATACAACGTTGTATCACCGAGGATCGGCGTCGTAAATTCCTGAATTGCGTGAAACTGATACTTGTTAGCCAGTAAAAAAAGTCGACACGTGGAAAGTGTTGACTTTTTTTCTGTCCTTGATTACTTTCTGCGTATTTCATCTATGAGGTGGTGAAAATGGATCAATGGAAGCTGCTCAAAGACTATTGGCGATTTGCAGTTGGTGGTGCTGTTTTGATGGTTTTGCTGATCATCTGGTTCGTACCGTTCTCGCAAAACAAAGAAACAAACTGGCAATCAATGGCAGATGCAGCAGGTCAATCGTCTGAAATGGGGGAAGGTGGAACCCTTCAAGAAGATGGTCTTAACGATGAAGAGTATGAGATCGTTATCGATGTCAAAGGAGAAGTGCACCAACCGGGCATTTATCGTTTAAAATCAGGTGCGCGGATGTATGAATTGATCGAACAAGCAGGTGGTCTGACAGAAGAGGCGTTAGAAACAGCCATAAACTTAGCACAGGTGCTGCAAGATCAACAGATGGTGATCGTCCCGCATAAAGAGGATCAAGCGTTTACGGAGATGAATGCTTCAGGAGTAGGTGGCAGCCAGACAGCAGTGACACAAATCAATCTGAATCAAGCCAATGCGCAACAACTGCAAGAACTGCCAGGCGTGGGTGCCAAAAAAGCAGAAGCAATCATCGCTTACCGCGAAGAATATGGCTTTTTTAAACAGATTGATGACCTAAAAAAGATCACAGGCATCGGAGAGAAGACCTTTGAGTCCTTGAAAGAGATGATTACAGTGACGGACTGAACCAAATAAAAGTAAGAAATACTAAGAAATGACGGTTGAAAATTCAAGAAATTCGATTAGAATAGAACTAATCAATCGCAAAGGAGCAAATGAATGAGCAATACGAGAATCCCTTGGGACCAGTATTTTATGGCGCAAGCTGTTTTACTTTCTTTACGCAGTACGTGTTCCCGACTTGAAGTCGGCGCTACATTAGTCAAAGATCGCCGAATCATCGCTGGAGGCTACAATGGGTCAGTCAGTGGCGATGTACACTGTATCGACGATGGCTGTTATGTTGTCGATGACCATTGTATTCGGACGATTCATGCAGAAATGAATGCCTTATTGCAATGTGCAAAATTAGGGGTGTCAACAGACAATGCGGAAATCTATGTGACGCATTTTCCTTGCCTTCCCTGTACGAAAGCAATTTTGCAAGCAGGGGTCAAAACGATCCATTATTTGAATGACTATCGTAACAATCAGTATGCAATGGAATTGATTCAACAAGTAGGTGCTTCCGTCCACCAAGTTGAACTTGATCCGGTGTATTTTGAAAAACTTTCATTTGGTGTGCTGAATGATGCACAACCAACAAAAGAGAACTGATTCATTTTTATTTCTTAGTATTATCTTCGCTTGTTCGGTGACTGCTTACTATGTGCAGTCCATCTTACTGGGACTCATTGCACTTTATTATTTCGGGATGCTTGTCTTAAGACGACAAGCATTTTTGTGCATGATTTGTTTTGTCGGACTGTTGCTGTTAAGTGTCCGCGTCTGTCTTTCTCGGACTGGAAACATACAAGAAGGTGAGTATCAAGGGGTAGTCAATGTGTTGCCAGACACGATCAAAATCAATGGCGATCTGCTTACGTTTGAAGCAAAATCTTCCGCAGGTAAAGTGATTGGCCGTTACACGATTTCTTCAGAGACTGAAAAACAGCAATGGCAGGATCGATCCGATTGGGGAAGAAAGCTGCTGGTGAATGGATTTTTTTCACTTCCTGAAAAACCACGAAACCGCCACGGGTTTGACTATTCTGCCTATCTAGCCAGTCGATCAATTATTGGCACAGTCCATATCGAGCAAATGGTAGGAATGGAAGCAACAGACTCAGGCTTTTCGCTTGCAAAAATTCGAGCAGAGGTTATTTCTTCTGTGCAACGAATCTTTCCTGAACGCTCAGCAGCCTATATCAATGCGTTGCTCTTTGGTTTTAAAGACCATGACTTTCAAGAAGTACGTCAAATGTATCGTGCTAGTGGCTTATTGCATTTCTTTACGATCTCAGGAATGCATGTCGTCTTATTTTTCAAGTGGTTTCGCGGATGCTTCTGCCGATTGGGGTTTACGCAACAAGAAATGCTGTTGCCAATGGGGGTCTTTTTCTTGGTCGTAATTGGGATTTGTGGCGGCGGCATTAGTGTCTGGCGTGCTGTCTTGGCATTGTCGGTTACTCAAGTGACCACTCTTTATCAACAACGGCTATCGGTAAGTGATCATTATGGGATCGTCTTAACGGCTCTTTTATTCGTTGATCCCAAAGTATTGCTTCAAACATCGGGGCAACTAAGTCTTTTGATGACCTTCCTGATAATGATGCAGCGACCGATCAAATTGACGTGGTTTTGGCGCAGTCAGTTCCTCACGGTGCTGGCTGCGCCTGTCATTGTCTCGCTCTTTTATGAATTTCCATTATTTGGGGGCTTTTTGACGTTTGTCTTTTTACCGTTTTTTCAATTGGTTTTGCTGCCAGCCTGTTTCGTAATGTTCATTGCTGGGACGCTTTTCCCAACCATCAGTGGGCCGATTGCCCTTTTTGAAGGGCTTTTATCACTTATGGAAGTTGTCGTGGGCGCTGTAGGAGGCGTATCGATAACGGTGGGTGCCGTTCCTGCAGGATTGGCAGCTAGTTGTTGTTTGCTTGGCCTGCTCTGTTACCAAAAGAAACGGTGGCTGCTGGTGATCTGTTTTTCGCTTGTTGTACCAATGGTCTTTCAACAGAATCGCGTTTTACCTACCATTAGTTATGTCGACGTTGGTCAAGGCGATAGTATCGTTTTACAGGCAGAAAAAAATCGCGAAGTTTATGTGATCGATACTGGAGGTTCTCTGTCTTTTCCGAAAGAAAACTGGCAAGAGCGCAAACGACAAGCTGCCGCGGAATCTACATTGATTCCTTTTTTAAAAGGGGAGGGAGTCAGGAAGATCACTGGTTTGTTTCTAACTCATGGGGACACGGACCATATGGGAGATGCGCTAGCATTGATGAAGGCGATCCCTGTTGAAACGTTATATCTTGTACCAGGAAGTGAACAAGATCACCGCATTGCCAAGCTTTTAAACGAACTGCCTAAGCAGACAAGCGTTGTTTGGACGACGGTTGGCCAAGTGGTGGGTGATTTCCTTCAGTTGCAAGTATTGGCACCAGAATCAGGTGCAGGACAAAACGAAGATTCGATGGTGATTAAAACCAAGGTAGGGGATAAAACATTTTTGTTTACTGGCGATCTCGAACAGGCAGGGGAAAAAAAGTTGATTCATGATTATCCGAATTTAAAAGTTGATGTATTGAAACTAGGGCATCATGGCAGTCGAACCTCGACGGCACCTGAGTTTGTTGCGGCAATCGATCCCCAATTCGGGATCGTTTCAAGTGGACGGAACAATCGGTACGGGCATCCTCATGAAGAGGTGCTTGAAACATTGGCAAATCAGACCGTTTTGCGAACCGATCAGCAGGGCATGATCCAATTTATTTGGTCTGAAAAACAACAATCATTTTTGATAAAAACGCTGCTAGACTATCCGATTGACTAATGGTAGGATAAGAATGAAAGCGGGGGGAACGATGGAATTACAAAAAGCGTTGCAAGCAATTCGAACCAAGGAGTTGCAATCGATTTATCTGGTCATCGGCAGTGAAATGTTTTTACAAGAGCAAGTTCGCACGGCCTTTTTGGAGCGTTTTTCCGTTGGGAAAGATGATCTGAATTTTGCTTCCTTTGACATGGAGAAAGATTCCCTTGATATGGTGATCCAAGAAGCCCAATCGTTGCCTTTTTTTGGCGATCAGCGATTACTGTTCGTTGAGCGGCCATTTTTCTTAACGGCTGAAAAAAAGAGCAATGCACCTGAGCATGACCTAGATGATTTTTTGAATTATATCAAAGACCCATTGGAATCATCGGTAATGGTGATTTTTGCAGATGTCGATAAATTAGATGAACGGAAAAAAATTACTAAGCAGTTGAAGAAAGCCGCAGTTGTGATTGATGTCGCACCTATGAAAGAAGCCGACGTGCGTCAGTATCTCCAACAGTCGTTGGCCAATGATGGCATCGAAATGAGCCGAGAGGCGTTTGATTTGTTTTTACGGTTAACGGATCTGCACCTATCAAAAGCGATGCAGGAGTTACAGAAACTACGGCTGTATGCAGGAAATGGCAATAAAATTACGAAAGAGATCGTCTTGCAGTTGATCCCTAAGACGTTGGAACACAATGTCTTTGAATTAACCAGCGATGTCTTAAAGGGGAACGTATCGGATGCGTTGCGCTTGTATGACGATCTATTATTGCAAGGGGAAGAGACGATCAAGATCAATGCTATCTTGATCAGCCAAGTCCGTCTGCTGTTACAGGCGGCGATTTTGATGAAAATTGGCTACCAGCAAGCCAATATCGCAGAAACGTTGGGGATTCATCCGTACCGAGTGAAGTTAGCGATGCAGCAAGCTCGGGGGTTTGGAGAAAAGCAATTAGCGGCACTATATAGTGAATTGATCGAAAATGATTACTTAGTAAAAAGTGGTCAGATGGACAAAGAGTATTTGTTCCAGCTATTTGTTTTAAAACATGGCAAACAGTAAGACAAAAAGAAAGGCGCAGTAATCGATGATTGCTGCGCCTTTCTTAATTTGCTTATTTTGCAATTTTTTTACTTAAACGAGATTTGTCGCGACTAGCTTTGTTCTTGTGGATCAATCCTTTAGTCTCAGCCATATCGATTGCTTTAACAGCATCTTTATATAACGCATCTACGTTATCAGCACCAGCTTCAACAGCTTGATCAAATTTTTTGATTGCTGTGCGCATTGTGCTTACTTGAGATGAATTCTTAGCATTAGCCGCTTCGCTTGTGCGAACACGTTTGATTGCAGATTCAATGTTTGGCATGTATTTCACCTCCGAAAAAAAAGTTCAATTACGTTTAGAAAACGTATAAATCAACACTAGTCATTATACCTAATGCCAAGAGTGATTGCAATAAAAGTTGTAAAGAAATTTTACTTAACACAAAAATTTGTTTTTTGGCCGTGCTATTTTTTGCTTTATGGATTTTAAAAATGCTTCTTTACACATTTTTTACTGAATAGTTATAAAAAGTTTACACAGAAACAGCTTTCTATGCTATGATTACTTCGGAATTTTTAAATGGGGGAATCTATGTGAATATCGCTTTGTTTCTAACGATTGTGTTGTCATTAGGGGTGATTTTCGTCAACGGCTGGACGGATGCGCCGAATGCTATTGCAACCGCTGTCTCCACGAGAGTCTTACGCCCGAATATCGCCATTGGCATGGCAGTCGTCATGAATTTCTTAGGTGTGCTAGTGATGACGTATTTTAATGCGCAAGTTGCAGAAACCATCAGCAACATTGTGACTTTTGATTCAGGCGGGAGTTTTCGGGTCTCACAGATCGCATTAGCCGCTGCCTTGTTTTCAATTGTTGTTTGGACGGTCGCAGCTTGGTATTTTGGGATCCCAACCAGTGAATCCCACGCGTTGATCGCAGGACTGACTGGTGCAGCCATGGCCCTTGGTGGGTTACATGCAGTCAATGGCGAGGAGTGGCTGAAAGTTTTGATCGGTCTTGTCGTTTCTACGTTGATGGGCTTCATTGGCGGCTTTCTGATCACGAAACTGATCGTATGGCTCTTTCGCGATACCCAACGGCGAAAAGCCAACAAAATTTTTACAGTTGGTCAAGCCATTGCGGCTGGTGCCAATGCGTTCTTACATGGTGCACAAGATGGCCAAAAATTTATGGGTGTCTTCATGTTAGGGCTGTTCTACAACAATCTTGCTGAAAAGACCGGCAATGGCTTTTCGATTCCACTCTGGGTGATGGTTCTTTGTTCCTTGACCATGGGGATCGGTACTTCTGTCGGTGGGATGAAAATCATCAAATCAGTAGGGATGGATATGGTAAAACTGGAAAAATACCAAGGCTTTTCTGCAGATGTTACCGCTGCGATCTGTTTGTTCTTGTCTTCCGTATTTGGTATCCCAGTTTCAACGACCCATACAAAAACGACTGCCATCATGGGGGTAGGGGCTTCTCGACGTTTTTCTAGCGTTGATTGGCGCATCGTGAAAGAAATGATCTATGCTTGGATTTTAACGTTCCCTGGTTGCGGGTTGATTGCGTTTCTAATGGTGAAAATTTTATTGCTAATTTTGTGAGGAGAGAAAGTAATGGCACGAAAAAAAGGATTTGATTATTTTGCGGCAATGGAGCAGTTGGCAACAAATGGGCATCTAGCTGCGAAACATTTTTCGCTGTTGATCAATGATTACTCTGAAACAGCGTTAAGTGAAGCGGCAGCTGAGATTCATGGATTAGAAAAGGAAGGCGATCAGGTGATCGCTGAGTTAACGAATGAGTTGTACGACTCATTTATCACACCGATCGATCGCGAAGACATCCTGGTCATCTCTGAGCGCTTAGATGATATTTTGGATGGCATTATGGGACTGACTTATTTATTTGAGAATTTGGTCATTACGAAGATCCGCCCCGAGACGAACTTATTTGCTGAAATGATCGTTCAAGCGACACAGGGGGTCGAAACAGCATTAAAAGAGTTTCCGAAGTTCAAAAATTCAAAAACATTGCGTCAAATGATCAACGATGTCAATACGATTGAATCAGAAGCAGATCTTTTGTATTCAAAAATGAAAAAAGCGTTGTTTACGGATGAAAAAGAAGTGCTGGAAATCATTAAATGGAAAGATATTTATGATCGCTTTGAATCGATTATCAACGACACCGAAAGTGCGGTTGATATCATCGATGGTATGGTGATCAAAAACACGTGAGGAACTAGAGAGCATTCAAACGAAAAAAAGAGCAACTCTTGCGGCAGTTATCTGCCCAAGAGTTGCTCTTTTTGCTTATAATTGGATCAGCCAATAGCCGATCAAAATGATTCCTAAAACGATGCGATACCATCCAAATACGGTAAAATCATTCCGTTTGATGTAGTTCATCAAGAAACGGATCGCGATGATCGAAACGATGAATGACACGATGGTTCCTGTCAATAAGATGACGGTTCCTTGGAAATCAAAGGCATTGCCATCTTTCAAAAACTTGAAGATTTTCCAGGCACTGGCACCAAACATGGTGGGAATACCTAAGAAAAATGAAAATTCAGCAGCAACATAACGAGAAGCGCCGATCATGATAGCACCTAAGATAGTAGCACCAGAACGAGAAGTTCCTGGGATCAATGCCAATACTTGGAACATTCCTACGATCAATGCCGCTTTGTAGGTGAACTTGTTCAAATCGGTACATTTTGGTGCTTTATTTTTGTTGCGTTTTTCTACCACGATAAAGCCGATCCCATAAACGATCAAGACGATCGAAACGGAGAAAAAGTTGTAGAAGTGCGCATCTAACCAATCATCTAACGGTAATCCGATAATAACCGATGGCAAGACCGCCACGACGACTTTAAACCATAACGTCCATGTATCTTTTTTCTCTAACTCATTTTTCTGCGGTGAAAAAGGGTTTAGTTTATGGAAATACAAGTAGACGACTGCTAAAATCGCACCCAGTTGTATGACAACATTGAACATCGTCATAAACTCGGGAGTTACATTCAATCCGATAAATTCGTCGGCTAGAATCAAGTGACCCGTGCTGCTGATTGGCAGCCATTCCGTGATCCCTTCAATGATCCCAAATAAAATCGCTTTTATGAAATTTGTAAAAAACATTGGTTCAGTCCTTTCTATGACAAAATACAACTCTTAGTATACCGTTTCCTGATTCGAATACCAATCTTTTTCCTAAAAAAAGGGGGCAGTTTTTAAAACAAAAACTGCTCCTTTCTTAAAGAAATTGATCAACTGCCAAAGGTTTCTCTTAGGATAAAAGTTCTTGAGAGAGTGCCAAGCCTTTTTTGATGTAATCGGTATTGCCCACTTCAGCAATCGTAAAGCTGCCATCTTCGTAGATCAGTCGAGTGACCGAGCCATTTTCAATATCCATGCGAACATTGTTCTCATCATTGATCAGATGCAAAAGAAAAGCGATCGTTAAGCCGTGAGACACAACTAGCGCATTGCCGCCGCCTTTTTTCTCAACGCGGTAGGCGATATCTTCAAACCCTGTTTTGACACGTTCGGTCAACACATCAAAGGTTTCCGCCCAATTGGCTGTATCTGCGTGGTAGATCGCATTGGCGATCGCCTCAAACGAGACATGATTGGCAATCATATCATCGTAATCAGGAAAGTCAAGAATCCGTGGCAGAACGCCCCACATTTCTGCATCATAGGCACCTTCAAGTGAGCCAAAGCACCATTCACGAATCCGTTTGTCGATATGATAAGGGATCTCTGGTCCTCTGACATGTTCACCCAGTATCAGACGCATCGTTTCGATCGCGCGGCCGCTGTCACTGGATACTGCTTCCACAAAATCCACATCTCGTAACCCGAGTCCTAAATAATGGATGCCTTGTTCACCAGTACGAGTCAATGGGGTGTCGCACCAGCCTTGCACACGCTGCAATGTGTTGAACATGGTTTTCCCGTGACGCACGACATACAATTCCGTTTTTGCCATAAGTAGTAATTCCTCCTTTGGTTCGTCATTCGTTTATGCGTTAAAAAACGGATTGGTCCGTTTCTCAATCTCGATCGTTGTTGGTTCCCCGTGGCCAGGATAAACGGCCATCTGATTCGGTAAAACAAAAAGTTGCGTTTGGATGCTGGTCAGCAATTGCTCAAGGTTGCCAGTTGGTAGATCGGTCCGACCGATGCTGCCTTTAAATAAGGCGTCTCCAGAAACGACAAACTTGTCAAAAATAAAACTGACGCTGCCGATGGAATGACCTGGGGTTGCAACAACCTTAAAGGACATGCCAGCTATCTCGTACTCTTTCAATTCTAGCTCGAATTCTGCTGGACGTGCGGTGATGGTTCCTAATTCAGGATGACGACCAGAAAGGTTTTTCATAGGATCACTTAGCCATTCTTGCTCAAGTGGACTAACGTAAACGGGGATCTGATAATAATCCCGCAAATGGTCAACTGCACCGATATGGTCATAATGAGTGTGGGTCAATAAAATCGCTGCTGGTTTTACGCCTGTTTTTTCGATCTCAGCGATCAATCTCGCTGCTTCTGCTCCAGGATCAATAATCAACAAAAAATCTTCTTTCCAAATAAGGTAACAATTTTCTTGAACGGGTCCTGTCACTAAACCAATGATTTTCATGCTAAAACCTCCTAGGATCACAAATACTTGTGTCTGACTATAAGTATAGCTTAAAGTATAAGAGGAAACAAAGAAAGGTTTTTAGGAGTGAAAAATTAATGATAGAAACGATGAACACAGAAGACAATCGTCAGGCGATCTGTCAATGGCTCAATTATTCAACGAAAAAAACAGAGGCAGTGAGTGCCTTTTCCGATCAAGAGCAGCTTTCATTTGCATTTTTTGACAATCACGATCAACTTGGTGGGTTGATTGGGAAACGGACAGGTAATACGATTCATATTCAATTGTTTGCAGTTGATCCAAACCATCAGAATCAAGGGGTGGGGAAACAATTGATGGAAGCACTTTTCGATCACGGTAAAAAAGCGGGGTGTCGTTCCGTGACAGTTACCACCCAAGACTACCAAGCGCCACAGTTCTATCAAGCGGTCGGCTTCGAACAATTTGCTGTGCTTTCTGACACACCTGTACTTGGCACGGATAGGCTTTATTTCGTGAAGATGCTGTGACCACCCTATGGCAGGCAGGTGATAAGGCTAACCAATAGTTTGATGAGAGAAAAGCTCAGAATTATTGTGGGAATTCGAAAATTTTTCTAAGAAACCGCATTAGCAAAAAACTGCTGTTATACTAATTAAAATAAGAAAGCGCGTGTTTCGTTTGAAACTGGTCTAATTTTTTCCTGCAGCAGAAACCTTCGTCGTGACTAAGTTCGGGGAAAGTAAGTGTTCAGGACCTTGTGTTCGTTTTGATTGGTATACATCAACTTTTTGTAAGAAGGTGTTTTTTATGAAAAAATCGCTCCAATTCTTTTTCACTGTATGCTTTGCTGTGCTTCTTTTAGCGAGCTGTGGTGAGGAAGAGCTATCCATCGATGATTCGAAAGAAGTTTCTGAAACCGTTACTTCCGCCTCAAAAGCGGTTGAAAATGGCGACCTTGATTTGATGTTGATCCAAGATGAGAGTGTCATCTTTCCGCAAAGCCAAGGGGTTTATGATTTCCATGAGAATGAGTTGACGATCGTTAAGCAGTATTTGCCGATGGCAGACTTAGAAGATAGTTCAGCCAGCTCTAGTGATGTTGCCTTGTATAAAGGACAAATCGAAAGTGATTTTCAGCGTCATTTTTCTCATTCAGAGGTACAGTTGTCCAACGATCCTTATCAAATTTACGAGATCACCTATCAAGATGCCTCATACATCGTCGAAGGAAAACGTTTGACGATCATGGCAGATGGGCGAACCTTTGAGTTCACCTTAGATCCTAATAATCAGAAGGCCTATGATCAAAATGGCGTTAGCTATGACATTCAGGTCGATCAATAAATTTTCTTAAAAAAATATTCCTGCTTTACTTGCTTAGGTGAGTAGAGTAGGTTTTTTTGGTAACCTTTCGTCAAACCCATTTTCTGGAAGTGGAAATGGCGTTGATTACCTGATGAGAAGGCATTTTGCCGCAAGTGGTTTTTTTAGAGATCAAACCTATTTGGATAGGATACTCTCCGCAGAGGATGAAAAGCTGTTTCTGTTCGCTTTTCCAAAAGTGATCTATCCGCTATAATGGCAAACGAGAAGGTGAACACGTGTATAAAGGAAAAGTTGCGGTTAGAAAAATCGTAGAATTTATTTTGCGCAGAGGCGATATTGATAGCCGCAAAGTCAGTAATCATACCGCACAAGAAGGCGCCCGTATCCATCGCCAACTACAAAAAGAGGCTGGGGATGCGTATCAAAAAGAAGTCTTTTTCAAACGAGAAAGCCAAATTGAGAAAGATTCGATCACTGTCGAAGGACGTGCCGATGGTCTCTTTTTTGATGTAGCTGTTAATTCTTGGGTGATCGATGAGATCAAAACTTCAGAACCAGCTTTCGAAGATATCCCTGAAGATCAAATCGATTTGTTTTTTGCCCAGGGAATGGTTTATGCTTATTTGTTTTTACTACAAGAAAATGAACAAGCAGCGCTTAATGACAGTGAAAAACAAGAGAAACTAGAAGCAGAAGCTACTGCTGATGGAGAAAATGATCCGAGGAGACCCATCGATCGGATCGCCGTACAATTGACTTATTATCAAACCACTGAAAAGCTGACCACCCGTACGAGAAGAACATTTCAGTTCTCAGAATTAGCTGTTTTTTATGAAGAATTACTTCAGGAATATCATAAATGGTTAGTTTTTCAAGAGAATTGGCGCCGTGTCCGCAATACGTCTTTGCAGCTGCTGTCTTTTCCCTTTGAAACCTTTCGCAAAGGGCAGCGAGAGTTAGCAGCAGCGGCGTATAAAACACTAAAAAATGGCAAGCGACTTTTTGCGGAAGCGCCAACGGGAACTGGAAAAACCATGTCAACGCTGTTTCCCGCATTAAAAGTTCTCGGGGAAGAAGGGGCAGATCGGGTCTTTTATCTGACGGCGAAGACGATCACCAGACAAGTGGCTGAAGATGCGTTGAGCAAGTTAGCAGACAACGGTAGTGAAACCAAGAGTGTCACGATCACTGCCAAAGATAAAATTTGCTTTCTGGATGAACGAAACTGTACGCCAGAGCATTGTCCTTATGCACAAGGCTATTACAATCGAATCAACGAAGCTTTGTGGGATCTGTTGCATCACGAAAACCAAATAACTCGAGAAGTGATCGAGATTTATGGAATGAAGCATACGGTTTGTCCCTTTGAGCTTTCACTGGATGTCAGTGTCTTTTGCGATGTCATTATTGGTGATTATAATTATTTGTTTGATCCAACCGTTTATTTACGGAGATTTTTTGAAGAGCCAGACGAAGAGTATTTCTTTTTAGTGGATGAAGCCCATAACTTAGTTAACCGTTCGAAAGAAATGTATTCCGCAACGATCTTACGACAGCCATTTAAGGAATTAAAGAAGAAGCTGCCGAAGGATCAACAGAAATTAAAACGCGCACTAAACAGAGTTGATAAAGAATTTGCGGCTTTAGCCCAATTAGCAAAAGAGGAAGGATGGTCATACCACCATCAAGCAGCTCCCCATGAAACAATGGTCAATCAGCTATACAAATTAGCTGAATTGATGAAGGAATGGTTGCCGGCAAACCCTGAGCATGAATTGCAAGAAGAAGTGCTGCAAGTGTATTTTGAAGCCAACCATTATTTGAAGATCAGTGAATTTTATGATGATCACTACGAAACGACGGTGGAGATCGACCGCTATGATATCAAACTACGGCAATTTTGCATCGAACCAGCGCCGTTTTTGGAATCCGTGTTAGATAAGGGCAAGGCCAGCCTGTTGTTTTCTGCGAGCTTTACCCCTTTGTCGTATTATCAAGAAGTATTAGGTGGCGGCGATGAAGCTTTGCGCTATCGCTTGCCAAGTCCTTTTGATCCGAAAAATCAGGGGATTTTTATTGCGGACTATATTCAAACGACGTATCGCCAACGTGAAGCCAGCATTCCTGCGATCGTTGATGCGATCCAGCAAATGACGGCAGCGAAAGCGGGAAACTATATGGTCTTTTTCCCATCTTATCGTTACTTGGATGATGTGGCGGCAGCATTTTCTCAACAGGCGCCAGAGGTGGCGATCTTGATTCAGGGGACTGCTATGAACGAAGCAGAGCGCGAGGCGTTTCTTGCGCAGTTTCAATCTTTTGACTCGCAACAATCATCCTTGCTGGATAAAAGTCAAGACGAACCAAAGAGTCAACCAAAAACATTGGTGGCATTTTGTGTCCTTGGAGGAATTTTTTCTGAAGGGATCGACCTAAAAGGCGACCGCTTGATCGGTGCAGCAGTGGTCGGAGTCGGACTACCGCAAATCAATCACGAGCAAGAATTGATTCGGGAATATTACGATGAGAAAAAGGCAGCTGGCTTTGCGTATGCCTATCAGCTGCCAGGGATGAATAAAGTCCTGCAAGCAGCCGGTCGAGTGATTCGGGATGTCAGCGATCGTGGCGTGGTGTTATTGCTGGATCAGCGCTTTCGGACACCGCGTTACCAAGAACTTTTTCCACTACATTGGCAGCATGCCTTGCAGATTCGTCGGCCGCAAGAGTTATCAAAGGCATTGACTCATTTTTGGCAAGAAAAAAACTAGAAGCAGAGCTTTCAAGAGCGGTTGCGCAAAATCAGTAGATAAAGCTGATTTTGCCTAACCATCACGTTAGACTCTGTTCTAGTTTTTTTGATTAGCGATAATTTGTAAATTGTAAATCGATCGTCAGGGGCAGTTTACGCAACAATTGGATCACCTCTTGCAGATCGTCACGACTTTTGCCTGTTACCCGAATTTGATTGTCTTGAATTTGGGTTTTAACTTTTAGCTTGGCGTTTTTGATCGCTGTCGTTATTTTTTTGGCGTTTTCTTTATCGATGCCATTGATCAATTCTGCCGTTTGACGAGCTTTTGCCCCCAAGGCATGCTCCGTTTCGCCAAATTGAATATTTTTCGTTGGTACATTCCGTTTGATCAGCTTCGCAAAGAGCACATCTTTGATTTGATCCAACTTAAATTCGTCATCTCCAACGATCGTCAGTTTGCCCTCAGTCATCTTGATTTCTACCGTGGAGCCTTTAAAATCAAATCGGTTTTTCAATTCTTTTTCCGCCTGTTGAATGGCGTTTTTCACTTCTTCTGTGTTGATCTCAGATACGACATCAAAACTTGCTTCTTTTGCCAAAATCAATCACTCCTCTCATCTCTTACCTATGATTTTAACATGGAGGCGAACGATGCGGGAATGAAAAGTAAATTTTTGCAAATAATTGTTTCATTTTTTCACACAAACTGCTATTCTTTGGAAGGAGATTTTTAGTGAAGGAGCTAGATCATTGTGAGTAAGTTATTAACGAAGCACGAACAATCAGAACGATTGAAAAAAATAGGGGTTATTTTGCTGTCAGGTATCACTGCAGCCATTGCTTTAAATTTCTTTTTGATTCCCGCAAACGTTCTTTCTGCTGGGATGAACGGGGTCGCCCAATTGATCGTGGCACTTGCCTTGGAACATTTTGGCGTTCACCTTAGTACAGGGCTGTTTATTTTCCTCTTAAACTTGCCTATCTTTGTTCTCGGGTTCATCAAACTCGGGAAATCATCGACACTATTGAGCTTTATCAATGTCGTTGTCGTTTCCGTCTTAACGATGATCCTTCCGCAAGGAGCGATCACTGACAATATTTTGGTTAACGCTTTGCTAGGGGGCGTACTGTTGGGCGTCGGCGTTGCGTTTTCACTGAAAATGGGTTTTACCACCGGCGGAATGGATATCCTTTCGTTGATATTATCAAAAACGACTGGAAAAACAGTCGGTAAATATATGTTTATTTTAAACGGCATCATTGTCATGGTCTCAGGTTTCGTCTTTTCTTGGGAAAGTGCCTTGTACACGATCATTTCGATTTTCGCGATGAGCTACGTTGTGGACATGCTGCACACAAGTCATCAAAAGGTAACGGCAATGATTATTACGACCAATGCGGAAGCTGTTGGGAAAAATATTTCTAAGCATGTGTTTCGCGGCATGACTTTGTTCCCCTCAGTCGGAGGGTATTCAGGCGTACCTGGCAATATGATCATGATGGTCGTGACGCGCTACGAGATCTACGATTTAGAACAAGCCGTTTTACAAGCTGACGGCAATGCGTTTATTAATTTTGTGCCGACCCAATCGATTACAGGCCGTTTTGCGACAGATGATGAACAACGGACCTTTAAAACGACAGGGGTCTTCCCAGAACTGAAAATACACAAGAAAAGCCGGCCATAATCAAGGATCGTCCATTTACAAATCTTGCAAAAGAAGGTATTATTTGAAACAAGAATTAAAGGAGGTCTTCAACCGTGGCATATACTGAAGTAGAAGCAGAAGCAATCAAAGAGCGTGTCTTGGCTGCCTTGGAAACCGTGATTGACCCTGAGTTGGGGATTGATATAGTGAATCTAGGCTTAGTTTATGAAGTCGAATTTGATGCAGAAACAGGCAATACCGTAATCAAAATGACCTTAACAACAATGGGCTGTCCCTTAGCCGACGTATTGACTGAATCGATACACGAAGCACTAAGCGATATTCCAGAAGTCAAAAATCCAGAGGTAAAATTAGTCTGGTATCCCGCTTGGACGACCGATAAAATGAGTCGTTACGCACGGATTGCTTTGGGGATTCGTTAAGGATTTTCAATCATAGAAAGTTGTTTCATATTTGTTAACTAGATGGAACAAGCTGTTTTCTTAGGTGTCGGACAGTTGGCAAAATGAGGATATAAACACAGAACTCTTTTATTAACTTTGAAAAAGTTGGTAGAAGAGTTTTTTTATAGAATACTTTCTTAAATAAACAGTTACTTGGTGAAAAAGTTATGCTTTTTTACTAAAAGCATTAAAGAAAATCATATATTTTTAAACCTGAAAGCTCAACGTATTTTCCATTCATATGACAACTCAAAGTGAGTTAGTATTTAACTTTGCCGAAATAGTAATACTTTCTATAAACCTTCGATCATTTTGACAAAAAGAGAGCACAGATTAAATTCTTATTCATCCACATTGATAACCTTAAGATGCATCCCAGAAAGCATGTCTAAATAAACGTTACTGAATTTAGTCAGAGGCTTTGGGATACGATGAATTTTCCTTAAGGAGTCAATGTAGAATGAAGAAGGATGATTCTAGGAATATTTTTTCAAAGGTCATGTGATTTCATCCTACCAACTGACTCTTGGTTAACAAATATACAAATGTGTTCTATGCAACCATACATATAGGAAAACGATAGCCAAACTACAGTTTCGGTCAATCATTTAGCGAGTTACATATTTTTATTAGAGATTCGAGATTAATTAATTGTATTAATGTATAATTATAGTTAAGTTGTAAAAATGATTTGGTTGATTCCCTTGATCATAAAAACAAAAAGGAGTGTGTTTTGTGGATTTTCTATTTACTTTATTTGCTTTTATTTTCGTCGCAGTTATCTTATATCATATTGTCGAATTCTTAAAGGATCAATCTACGCCAGAAGTGGCAGTACTTGCCACGCTAGTAGATAAACGAATGACTAGTAGCACGAATATTGCTGCAAACGGCTTTACGAATCAATCCATTACCTATTATCTTTTATTTGAAATCGCAAGTGGCGAAAGATTAGAATTTAAAGTAGGGTATGGAAAATACAAATTATACGTCATCGGAGATACTGGAGTGTTGAGGTATCAAAGAAAAAGGTTTAATTCACTTGATAGGTAAAAAATTTGTATGTATATAGTATGTGTTTATTCGTTTTCAATTTCAAAAAAAGTTGAACAGTCAATTAAAAAACTCCTATTCAAGTGTCTTATCATTTGAAATGATTTGAATTGTACGCTTTCGATGGAAAACGCCAGTATCATCGAGTAACACTTGAGAATTTCTACTTATGAGGTCGCATAAATAAAACCAAAACCGAAGGGAATTTCCTGCGAGGAATGGCTTAATTTAGTTCACCCATTCGTTTTATTGGCGGAAGTGATGAGCTACGGATAGTTTTTAAATACTCATAAATAGAATAGATTGCTTCACCAAAATCTCGTGACTCATTGTTACGAGGTTTTTTGTTTTTTACGTGACTTCAGAAATAATTGCAAAAAGGAAAAATCGTTCTTGGTTTTTCACAAACATTTTCTCTTTCAAGTGACAAAGTCGTTGCCGTTTTGGGTTAGGAACGATTGGGTTGCTGACGATCCAATGGTTAAAAATTGCGGGTGTGAAAAAGATTATTGGCATTGATATTCAATCAGAGAAACTGAAACAAGCATTAGATTTAGGTGTCACCGATACGATCGATCCTAGTGTTCAAGATCTTGAAAAAGAGATTTCTCGGATAACGGATGGTTTAGGCGTGGCTATTGCAATGGAATGTGCAGGTACTAAAATAACTGAAGAACAATGTCTCTTAGTGACAAAAAAAGGCGGGAAAATTGGATTTCAAGGGATCACTTATTCTGATGTTTTGATTAAGCAACGGGCATTTGAAAAAATCTTTCGCAGTGAATTAACCATTAAGGAGTTTTGGAATAGCTATTCTGCGCCTTTCCCAGGCAAAGAATGGTTTGATTCAATCACCTTTTTAGAAAGCGGACGCTTGAGTGCCAGTCATATGATTTCCCATCGCTTTCCGTTAAAATATCTTCAAAGAGCATTTGATTTAGCGGTAAATAGAAGTGAAAGCTTTAATAAAATCATGATCATGCTCTAAAAACTAAACATTTGATTACAGCACAAACAGATTGTTTTCAAAAACCATTTTTATTCAGCAAGCTTTAACAAGCTGCTATGGATATGGTTTTTTTGATTTGCTACAGTGATTAAATAGGTTGCTCCTTCTAAAACCTGTCCCAATCAAAGACACCGTTGCATTTTCAGAAATGAAACGGTAAACTAGTTGAAAAGATTGGAGGAATGAATCAATGTTAGCTACGAATTTTGGGAAATTTACATACGAAAATCCGTTTATGAACGCCTCAGGAGTCCATTGTATGACGATCGAGGAATTAGATGAATTAGCGGTATCAGCAGCTGGATCATTTGTCACAAAGAGTGCAACGCTAGAAGCACGTGCCGGAAATCCAGAACCACGTTATACCGATTTACCCTTAGGAAGCATCAATTCGATGGGATTACCAAATCTAGGGGTGGACTACTACTTAGATTATGCCATCAAAAAACAGCAGGAAATGACTCAGCAAGCGCCTTTCTTTTTCTCTGTCGCTGGTATGAGTGTGGCTGAAAACATTGAGTTATTGAAGAAGATCCAAGAAAGTGATTTTGAAGGAATCACTGAGTTGAATCTTTCTTGTCCAAACGTGCCAGGAAAACCACAAGTTGCCTATGATTTTCCTTTGACCGATCAAATTCTTGAAACAGTCTTTGGTTTTTTCACAAAACCTTTAGGTGTCAAATTGCCGCCATACTTTGATTTGGCTCACTTTGATGAGATGGCTAAGATATTAAACAAATATCCGTTAACCTACATCAATTCAATCAATAGTATTGGGAATGCTTTATTCATCGATCCTGTTACTGACTCGGTAGTCATCAAACCAAAAGATGGTTTTGGTGGTCTCGGAGGCGAATATGTGAAACCAACGGCATTAGCCAATGTGCGGGCTTTCTATAAACGTCTCAAGCCAGAAATCAAAATTATTGGTACTGGTGGGATCCGTAATGGTCAAGATGCGTATGAGCATTTGTTGTGTGGTGCCTCTATGTTGCAGATCGGCACAGAGTTGCAAAAAGAAGGGCCGGCGATCTTTGAACGATTGACGAAAGAATTAGAAACGATCATGAAAGAAAAAGGATATCAATCAATCAGTGAATTTCAAGGCAAACTAAAAACGATTGATTAAAATGACTTTCTATCATCATCTGTTTCTTTTTATAGAAGAAAGGTGGGGTTAAATGGAGAAATTTCGTAAAACAACTGAGGGCGATTTAACAGAGTTAATGGCGCTGATTGAGGAAGGAATTGCTTTTTTAAAAGCTCAAGGATCACCACAATGGCAAAATGGCTATGGCCCAAAAGAAACTCAAATCAAAGAAGATATTGCAAAAGGTGAAAGCTATGTGTTAGTGAAAGATGGGAAAATCGCAGCGTCTGCGGCACTGGTTTCTGGTGATGATCCTGTCTACAACGCAATTACCGGCGCAGGGTGGGATGGAAACGGTCCGTATCTATCCATTCATCGCGTCGTTGTCAGTTCTCATTTTAAAGGGCAAAAGTTAAGTGCCAAATTGCTGCAAGCTCTTGAAGTGGTTGCATTAGAGCAAGGAATCGTTGATTTGCGTATCGATACGTATAAAGCCAATATTGGGATGCAAAAGAATATCCAAGCAGCTGGCTATCAATATAAAGGAGAGGTAACATTTCCTTTTCCGAATGGAGAGCGATTGGCGTTTCAAAAACGTTTGATCACAAACTAAACATTCTTTTTCCATTCTTGTCACTTGGCTGAAAGAATGGAAAAGGTGTGTCAAAGTGAATTTTTGGTATGAAAATGTGGATAATGGTTGTCAGAATCCTTTCGGCTTGCTAAGATAAGCACGTAAAGGACGGTGCCAAATGAAGAAAAGAATCAAAAAGAAAAAAGCTTATAAAAAATATATCCATGATATTTTTGCAGGTTATGAAGAAATGCTTGAAAATCCAGCGATCGATGAGAAGAAGTTCTCTTATTTGAAAGAAGAAACAACCTTAAAACGAGACGATCAAAATCAAATCCGTTTCCGTACGATCGATATTGATTAAACTACCTTTTGGGTAGTTTTTTTCTTTGTTTTTGTTAATTGGAAAAATTTCAGAAAAAAAGCTTGCTCTTTCATTCATAGAATGATAAAGTATTCAACGTTGGCAATTGAGCCAGCGGGTCAAAACAACAGTTGAAAAATCTTCAAAAAAGACTTGACCAAAAATAAAACAGATGATATTATAACGAAGTCGCAATAATAAAGCAGTTAATCAATGTTGATACATCAACAAAATTAATTAAAAAAAGTTGTTGACAAATAACAAATCATTTGTTATTCTAATTAAGTCGC
>NZ_JBLGTY010000025.1:0-39679 GCF_047470845.1 Candidatus Enterococcus avicola
CGAACACAGAAGTTAAGCTTCTTAGCGCCGATTGTAGTGAAGGGTTTCCCTTTGTGAGAGTAGGACGTCGCCACGCAGTCAAACACATGTCTTCACTGACATGTGTTTTTTTGTTATTACAATGATGTATCATTTTTCTAAAAACAATCACTTAAAATAACTTTTTATGGAAAAAAATGATACACTAGTAGTGAAGTATTTTTAGGAGGGATCATATGACTGACGATGCCAAAAAAGAACAAAAATTTGTTCAAGATCAAGACGTTGTTTCAGTTTCAACGAATGAAGAAGTATCCTTTGGCGATATCAAACAAGTCGCCTCAAAAAATATCGGTCAGATGCTGCAAGACCTGCAAGATTTTGAAGTAGCGATCGAAAAAGAGGATATTCCTGAAATTTATCGTATATATAATGGTCGATTGCATAAACAGCTAAAAGAAACATCAAATCAAAATCATGAGATTGACGAATTACTATCAAGAAAGTTCCATGATAACTTCACCCAAACATTTCCTTTCATGATGCACTGTGCCAAAATATCTCCTACCGTGCATTACTATAAGTTAGGGACCTATTATCATGAGCGAGCGACGATTGGTATCGATGCGAGCATACCAGAAATTTTTGTTATCCCTGAGATAGACGAAGAATGGGAGAAGTTTCAACGAGGCGATCGTGAGATGCTGACAGCCATCGAACAACAAATGGATAAGCTGGAAGCCAAACGGATCACTGCCCTATCAGAAGTAAAGGAAATCCAAAATCAGATCGATAAGCTTACGGCATCTGTAAATGAATTGAGTGAGTCAAAGGGCTTTTTCAATCGGACAAAAATCGATGAAGAACTAGAGCAGTTGACTTCTGAGCGAAAAGCATTAGAAGCCAAACGTCGGGAATGGGAAAGATATTCAAATAATGACGAAGAGGTTTTTGCTGAAAAAGAGCGTCTGCAACAGCAATACCAAACATTGCGCTTAAAGAAAGCAATCGTGGAAAAAGAATTCCGTCAAATTGATACCTTTTTTGGATCATTTGATGAATTTACGGCAAAAATAATGGCTTTCTTAGCTCACTATACTGGAAAGGAGCTGACTGAAGTTGACGAAAGAAACGCAGACGAATCCTGAGGAATCACAGCTGCTGGAGCAGGAACCGACTCTAGAAATCCAAACAGAAGGAGCTAATGAAGTCGAGGAAAACGTATCAACAAATGCGACGGACTTAGTGAATGACGGTCCTTTAGTAGAAGATAGTGGAAATGTAGTGGATGATTCTTTTGATTCAGCAAAAGAAGAAACTGACTACGAAGATGATTATTATGCTGTAAAAGCGCAAGATCACCAACGAATCGAATCGCTTATTGAGCAAGCCGAAAACGAACTAGCTGATTTAAAATTGAGAAAATCAATTATGGAAGCTGATTTTTCTGGATTGCTTGCTCATTACCGCCAGTTGATTTTAACAGATCAAGATATTTCGGTGATCGCCAAAAAGACATTGCTTGAATACTATGCCTATGAATTCTTGAAACCATTAAAAACGATTCATTTAACTGCTACTGATAACTATGACACATGGAAGACAAAGCATTTCAATGTCCGTTTTCGTTTAACAGAAACAAAGGAGCTCGAGTTTAGTTTCAAACTTAATCCAGTCAATTCTACGTATCAATCTAATTATTTGCCATTGTTGACTATCAATTCAAACTCCCAGTCGGTGGTTGTCAATGATGAACAGATATTGCATTTAATCAGTCAATGGCATGCGGAGAATATTTTCTCGGTCAATCAGCTTTCGCTCTTTAATTATGATGTCAACTTGGTATTGGCGCATTTAAAAGAATTAGGCTTTACGGTTTCACCAAGCTTGATCGACAATACCCAAACATTGGCTGTCGATATGGAGACGGACTTTGCTGTTGCAGCAGAAGTTCTCGATCAAATTTTCATTATTACAATGGAGAATCAGCAATATGATTTTATCACAGAAAACAAAGGCGAAATTCTTGTTTTACTTGATAAAAATCAACGATTGACGATTCATTTGTATACAGAGTCCACTTTACTAACGATTGATTCAGATCAATGGAAGCGATCCTTATTAGATTTCTTCACAAGCTATCCATTTTTGGTTCCGCTTGTCGTGGAAGGTGAAGAATAAATGTTCTAAATTCATTAAAAGTGCTAGAATGGTTTTTATAACTATTCAGCACTTTTTTTTTTTGGAAGGAGCAGTATGATGAAAAACAAAGCACTAGGTTTTTATGAAGGACGATCTTTAGATGAGTCAAATGTATTTATTGAAAAGGAAATTCCGATACCCAATTGCCAAGCAAATGATTTATTGGTGGAAGTACAGGCAGTTTCGGTCAATCCAATCGATACAAAAAGACGGCAAATGACTGCTTTAAGTGAAGCGTTCCAGATCCAAGGGTATGACGCCGTTGGGATCGTTAAAGAAATCGGCTCAGCAGTTAATGGCTTTGCCGTTGGTGATCGGGTGTTTTATGCTGGAACCACACAACGACCTGGTGCGAATCAAAGGTTCCAAACAGTTGATTCTCGGATCGCAGCAAAGGCACCAGCCGACTTTTCTGATGGCGATCTTGCAGCTATGCCATTAACGAGTATTACAGCGTGGGAATTGCTTTTTGAAAAATTTGGGTACGTGCCTGAAGAAAACGCGAATGAAGGATCGATTTTATTGGTCAATGCCAGCGGTGGTGTTGGCTCAATTGCGGCGCAACTAGCAAAATGGGCAGGATTGACAGTCTATGGCACTGCGAGTCCTAAGAACGATCAGTGGCTTAAAAACAATCAAGTGGATCAAGTACTTAATCATCGCTTGCCGTTGGCTGAACAAATCACTGAGCCTTTTTCAGCCGTTGCAATTTTTTATGACGCCTCGGCCTATTTGCCACAATTAACGAAAGCAATCTTGCCGTTTGGCAAAGTCGGAATGATCGTAAATACGAAAGAAGCGCTAGATTTAAATCCATTTAAAAACCTCGGCATCGATTTTTATTGGGAGTATATGTTCGCAAAAACAGATGCTCAGTTGATGATTGAAACACAAGGGAGCATTTTGCAACGGATCGCCTCGTTACTCGCTGACAAAAAGATCCATACGACTGCGGTCCAAACGTTTGATGGAGGAATTACCATCGAGACCTTAAAGCTCGCTACAAAAGCGGTTGAGCAAGGAACGAAAGGAAAGACAGTGATCACTGGAGGCGTCCGCTAGATGGAAGAAGAGGAAGCGATGCTGTTTTGGGATGAATTTGCCCAAGAATATGCACAGATTCAAAGAGAATCCCAATTGAAAATTGCCGAAGAGGTAGCAGCTTTTTTGGTGGAGCAGAAAGTGTTCCCGATATCGGCCTTCGTTGACTTTGCTGCGGGGACTGGCCGCTACATTTCAGCATTTTATCCTTATGTAAATGAGTATTACGCAATTGATTTTTCAAAAGAAATGTTAAAAATCATTGAAGAAACGACGGAAGATCCGATGAACAAGCTCCATCTGGTTCAGCAGAGCCAAAAAGACTTTTTATCTGCAGACCAGCACTGGCCCTGTATTTTTATGGCAATGAATCCAGCAGTCAGAGACAAGGAAACATTGCTTCAGTTTCAAAAAAAGGCCCATCAATTGATTATTCTAAGAATGATCACAGAAGAAGAAAACGTGTTTCAGCCATATGAAAAAAATCTTTCAGCGAAGAATGACCTGAACCTAAACACTTGGTACAAGAAGTGGTTTTCAGAAGAAGCGATCGATTGGCAGAGTCGGCAATTCGAGTATATTTTGAAGGAGGAGATCGATCAAGAAATATTTCATCTTTATTTTGAGGAGGAGTACTCATTGGAACAACGGCAACAAATGGTTCAACATGTCTTTGGTGAGGCATTGACTGTCGAAAGCCAAACGAAAATCACTTTTGAGCTTCTTTTAGCTTAAGTAAAATCACACAATGGGTATCAAAAAAACGAGATTCTGACATAAGATCAAGAAACAGGTACAGGAGCTAGGCTTCTTTTGGCTGCTGACTGGAAACATCTTATGCTGGAATCTCGTTTTACAGTGAATTTGCTACAATAGAAGGTATACGATGCTGCCTAATAACAGTAAAAAAATGATGTTGACGATAAAAAACAGCTTTTGAAACGTTCTCGCTTCTTTTGGTCTGGCTTGATTCAATAATTTGTACCCAATCAAATTCGCCAAAGAAGCAATCAATGTACCCAAACCACCAACATTGACGCCCAAAAGAACGGCTTTTTCTAAATCGGTGAAAGGAGCAATCAAAATTGCTGCTGGAACGTTAGATATTCCTTGGGAGAGTAAAATACTACCTAAAAAAGCGCGATGCGTTTCTTGAAAATACGGTCGAATGTGATCGGTGACCAGAGATAGGTCTTGAATATTCCCGACGATCAAGAAGAAGCAGAGAAAGGTAAGTAGTAACCGATAATCAACTTTTGCAAATAATCGTTTATTACTAAACCAAACCACGGCTGCGACGACAAGCACGGCGATTGAAATAGGGAGAACACTAAAAATACCAAGAATCATAAGAACAAATAATCCTGAATTAAGCAGCGCTGGCTTTTTTTCAAAGGGTTCTTCTTGCAGGGCGATTTCCAATGGAGTCTTTGGGATGAGCTGGATCGAAACAAGGAGTAATAGTAATGAAAGGCCCACAAAGGTGCCGGTAGTCCACATGAATTGTGGCAGCGAAATATGATAGTAAGAAAATAAAAATAGATTTTGCGGATTTCCAAATGGAAATAGGCTGCTTCCTAAATTGGCTGCTACGATCAAATAGACAGCGCCTAATAAGACACTGGTGTGCTGTTGTTCTTTCCTCGTTAAGAGTAAATAGATGGGCAATAAAGTTAAGATAGCCACGTCATTTGTTAAAAACATCGAACTGAAGAAGCTTAGCAAGACGATTGCGCGGATCAAGTCACGCAGATTGCGACTTTTTTCCACTAATTTTTGTCCAAACGCTCGTAAAAGACCAGCTTCTTCTAACCCATTGATTACTAACATTAATCCAAACAGTGATAAAATCACTTTAAAGTCAATAAACGACCAACGGAAGGTGCCGAAAAAACACGCAATAAGTGCTAGTAGCAGGGAAATCGAAAATAATCGATCCGTTCGAAAAAATGCTAACATTCGTTTTCCCATAGTTCACCACCTTTCTTCTCAAGAATTTTACCATTCCTATGCTTTAGGAACAATAAATAACGCTTTTTCCATCGAACTCAAAGTCATTCAGGCAATTTTTATAGTTGACAAACGACTCATTAATTGGGAAATTAGTATGTGAAAGGTGAAGGAGGTTCAAGAATGAATGTGATGCAGCTGCTTGAAAAAAATCAGCAGGTACATTTTCAAATTTTGGCTGTTTTTTTTCAGAATGGCTCAGAAGTCTCTTATAAAAAACTTGCAAAAACGTTATCCATTTCCGCGCCCACTTTGCAAAAAGAACTTCAAAATCTTCATCAAAATTTAGCTGCTTTCCATGAAGACGCAGCTTTGATCTATTCAGAAAATAATCAAGTGCAATTGGTATTGCCTCTTGATTTTTCCCTGAAGCAATTTTTTTATGCGTATCTTTCAGAAGCAATCGATTTTCAGATATTGTCGTATTTGTTTTTTCATCGAGATGAGTCAACGACGAAAATGATGTTAGAACTGATGTTGAGTGAAGCTTCATTGTTTCGTCGATTCAAAGCGATCAATCAGTTATTGAAAGAATTCGACATCCAATTAAAAAATAAAAAATTGATTGGGGATGAAAAACAGATTCGCTTTTTCTATTATCAGTTTTTTTCACAAAGTTATCCCAATGAAGAATTGATCGCTCGCTTGAATGCACCAGCCATCAACAATTTGATTCGAGTCATTGAAAAACAGTTGCAGACAACGTTTAGTCAAGCAGAGCGTTGGAAAGTCGGGCTTTGGTTAGGCATTATGGAAGCCCGTTTTGATTATCGCGGCTCGCAACAGCATGAAGCCTCGTATCCATTGTTGAAGTCATTGGAAAATGAAGCGATGTTCCAGCTTTTGCGGAATATATTAGGGCGCTATCTCAGTCGTTTTGCCGTATCCTGGAGCGATTATGAAACGGTATATTTCTATTTATTTTTATTAGCTGAAGGCTTGATTCGCCCTTCACTGGATGACTCCTTGCAAAAATCACTTTTCTTCCAAGAGATTGATGCGTTAAATGGGGAGCTGCTGCAGGCCATTGGTGATAGTGAAAGAAAGACTACAGAAACTTCTACGGAATTGCGCGTCTTCTTGACGAGTGTGACGATCCAAGCGTTGTATATTCATGGCGGCATTATTGCCTTTGCTGAATTTCAGCCGCAAAGTGTTGCGAATGAGAGCTTGATCGAAGTGGCACAGCAAGCAATCGAACAGTTGGAGAAAAACGTAAACCAGTCCTTTTCTCTTGAGAAAAAGCAGCATTTGACCAATGAATTGCTTTTGATCCGTCAATGGATTCAAGTAAAACAGGAAAAAGCATTTACGGTAGGGATTTTACTGACTCAATCACGATTACGCAGTGGCTTTTTACGGCGCTTTTTGATCAAAGAATTGGCTGGCTATCCGAATATTCACTTCGATGGGACGAAGGAGAAGGACTATGATCTATTGATCGTTGATCATTCTGAGATCTCGGAAGGCTATCGTTATAAAAAACGATTGATTTTAACAGGTGGTGCAACCCCATTTGAAGAAGAGCGGCTTCATCAAATCGTGGATGAAATACGAAATGAGAACCTTGAAAGCGAGTTGGAAAAGATATGAGAATAGTGATTATTGGAGGCTCTCATGCAGGAATTGCTGCTGCCCGTCATTTAAAAAAAGTTGACCCAAAAGTCGATGTGATAATTATAGAAAAATCAAGCGTTCTTGGTTATGTTGCCAGCAGTTTGAATTTAGTACTGGAAGGTTACATTCAGCGTTTGGAAAATTCCAAAACGGCAACTGCCAGTGAACTTCTTTCAGAAGGAATCAATGTGATGCTAAACAGTGAAGTCACAAAAATCTTTCCGCAAGAACAAACGGTTCATTTTGTCACATCAACGGAATCTTATCAGCAAGAAGATGAAGTGAGTTATGATGGCTTGATTTTGGCGATGGGATCGAGTACTTTCCGTTCGGAGTTTGCCTCAGATGTCGAAGCACATATAACGACCTACAAAACCATTGGTCAATCAAAGCAAGCATTAGAAAAAATCGAGAATGCCCAAACCGTTGCGATCGTCGGCGCTGGTCTGATCGGGTTTGAATTAGCGGAATCTTTAAGCGGACAACAAAAAGCCGTTCATTTGATCGATCGTATGGATACGCTGTTGTTCCGTTATTTTGATCATGAAATTGCCAAAATTTTGATGGAACGCTTTCCTAAAAATTTGCAGATCTATCTTAACAGCAATGTCGCTCATACGATCAAAAATGAGAAAGGCGATTATCAAGGAATTGAGCTGTCAAATGGAACGAAGATTCAAGCTGACGTGGTCGTCTATGCTGTCAATCCACGTCCAAATGTTGCGCTAGTAGAAGATTTTCTGAAACTAAATCTGGATGGCACGGTATCGACAAATGAGTATTTGCAAACGTCTGACCCAGCGATTTATGCAATTGGGGATCTTGTTTCGATCCCATTTAATCATTCGGATAGCTCCTTGTATATTCCTTTAGTAACAAATGCTTACCGCACAGGGATCGTTGCTGCCACCAATTTATTGGCAAATGAACGGGGAACAACGAAAATTCCTTTTCCAAAAATGCAACGGACCGTCGTCAGTAAATTGTTTGGCTATTTCGTCAGCAGTTCAGGTATTAATGAGACCGAGGCACCGTATTACGGCTTTGAAGTAGATTCAGTGACGCAAACATTTCATTCTCGGACATTTTTCGCGACAGATGAGGATTTTGAAGTAACGTTAAAACTGATTTTTGATCAGCAAACGAAAGTGATCATGGGGGGACAAATCATTACGAGTGATCGTGGAAGTTTGGAGATCATCAATACGATCTCAACCTTGATCAATAGCAAGACGACCTTGCACCAATTAGCAACAATGGATTACTTTTTCAATCCAACCATCTCATTTCCACTGCACTTTTTGAATCAATTGGCCCTTGATGGCTTGTTAAAGTAAAATAGTAAGTCTTGATAAACCTGCGATGATCGCAGGTTTATTTTTGTGAATTGACGTTATTCGGGAGAAAATAGCGATTGCGCCCATGAAAGGTATCGCGTATTAAAACCAGGTGGGGTTGTGCTGAGCTTTGATGCCAACTGGTATCGCTATCTTTTTTGATGAAGAAACTCGTAAAAAAAATGACGACGCTCGTTTTATGACTGAACGATTTTCGGTAAAGGATTGTTATTGGCAGACGAATGTTCCTTGGATGGTAACGTTAGCTCATCAGTACCCTTTATCTGGAAAGCTACACCCAGCTTGGGATGAGCGTGTGTTAACTACACAGGGGGGTCAACAGATTGAAACGAATGAACGTGTGAATGATTTGTTATTGAATGAAACTCAGAAGTTGAATCTAACCTTCTCAAGTATTTATTTGATTAAAGCGATTAAATAGACTCCATTGAGAAAAAAGACGTGCTCGCAGTCTTTTATAAGAGAAAAATATCACATAATCCCTTGCCTTGGCAGATTCGTTTTCACTGAAATTGCGTTGGTAAAGGGATTTTTTTAAAAAACTTCTTGTGATTTTAAGTGAAATACGTTACCCTATTAAAGAGAGTGAGAATCATTCTCAATAAGGAAGGGGCGGGGCATGTTGAAAAAAATCGGATTACTGCTGATCTTGATTCTTCTTGTGGGCTGTTCTTTACTGGTAGGTACCCATGAATTATCATTAAGTGGTTTACAGCAGGGTGATCCGAATCATTGGCTTGTTTTGGTAAAAGTTAGGCTCCCACGGACGATCAGTTTGATCATTGCAGGTGGAATCATTAGTTTATGTGGGAAAATCATGCAGCATATGATGCAAAATAAATTTGTGGCATCTGAGTCGATCGGACTATCTGATAGTGCTCGTTTAGGAATTTTGCTAGTCATGCTTTTTCTGCCAAATGCTTCTAACTTGATTCGGACAACCGCAGCATTTGTGTTTGCTTATGTAGGTGTTTTGTTCTTTTTATTTTTAAGCCAATTTCTACCAAAGAAAGATCCAATGATGCTCCCTTTGACCGGGGTGATGTTCGGTAATATCATCGGTGCCATTAGCAGCTTCTTGGCCTATCGCTTCCAATTGGTTCAAAATGTCTCTTCTTGGCTTCAAGGAAACTTCGCTACTATTATGGCTGGCCAGTATGAACTTTTGTATTTGACGATTCCAGTATTCGGTCTGTTGTATTTCCTAGCTTATGAGATCACGATTGCTGGTTTAGGAGAAAGTGCCGCCAAGAGTCTAGGGATCAATTATCTGTTTTTACGCTTTGCTGTGTTTGCTCTGGTGGCGTTTGCCAGTAGTGTCGTTTTATTGACCGTTGGACAAATCCCTTTTCTAGGGATCGTTATCCCAAATATGATCGGCATGGTGTTTGGGGATCATTTGAAGAATAATCTACTGTTGATCAGCTTTGCTGGAAGTGCATTTTTACTTTTATGTGATGTATTGGCACGCATCGTGATTGCTCCGTATGAGATGCCCGTAAGTGTGGTTGCCGGTGTACTAGGTGGCTGCTGCTTCTTGATTTTGCTGCTGGGGAGGAAGTTTCAATGAAGAAAAAACTCTTTCTTTTGTTCTTTCTGATCCTTTGTGCCGCTACTGCCTATCTGACCTATAACACCTATGGTAATTGGTCATTTGCTTTTGCATTACGGGGCCGTCGGATCTTCGCCTTTGCTCTGGTGGCGATCGCAATTTCCTTTAGTACGATCACCTTACAGACTATTACGAGCAATCGCTATTTAACACCAGGAATCTTAGGCTTGGATCAACTATATGTCCTGGTTCAGACCCTGTGTTTCTTTTTTATCGGGGGGATCCAGATGCTAAGCCAAGAAACAGCAGCGATGTTTTTATTCTCTGTCAGTCTGACTGCCATTCTAGGAAGTTTACTGATCGGTTTTTTCTATCAAAAAGCCGTCAACGGATTGTTTTTGTTGTTGATGGCTGGAATGGTCTGCGGCACGATGTTCAGTAGTCTGAGCACGTTTTTGCAAGTCTTGATGGACCCGAATGAATATGATTTATTGCAAGGACGCTTATTTGCTAGCTTTGGCAATATCAATACGGAACATCTCTTAATTGCTGCTGTGATCATTTTGATCGGTAGTAGCTGCCTGATTCTGTTGATTCCAGAATTGAATCTATTACATTTAGGAAGCGGGCAAGCCAAAAGTCTAGGCGTTCCTGTTCAATGGCTTCATAGAGGTATTTTATTTTTGATTGCGCTTCTGACAGGTACCGCTACGGCACTCGTAGGTCCAGCTGTTTTTCTCGGCTTTGTAGTGGCAACGATCACCTATCAGCTTTTTCCCACCTATCGCCATGGGTGGTTGTTTGCGGGTGGCAGCCTGATTGGTTTTCTGCTGTTAGTAGGAGGGCAGTTCTTAGTGGAACAAGTGTTTCAATGGCAAACGACCATTGGTACAGTGATTCAATTATTGGGTGGCGTCTTCTTTATAAGCAAATTGCTGCTGGAAAGGAAAAAATCATGATCGAAACAAAAAACGTATCCAAAAATTATGCGAAAACACAGGTGTTGACCGAATGTTCTTTAGCATTACCTGAGCAGAAAATGATTGCCTTCATCGGGCCTAATGGTGCGGGAAAAAGCACCTTACTCTCCTTGGTTAGTCGGATGCTGGACCAGAGAACTGGTGATATTTATTTAGATGGAACTGAGATTCGCCAATGGAAATCCAAAGAGCTAGCCAAAAAAATGGCTTTTTTGCAACAAAGCAATCGCTATGCAGTCAATCTGACTGTAAGAGAACTGGTGGCATTTGGTCGCTATCCGTATAACCGCGGGCGACAATCGGCAGCGGATGATAGGATCATTGATGATTCTTTGGCTAAGCTTTCCCTTTCCGAATACGCCGATCAATCGATTCATGAGCTTTCTGGTGGTCAGCTACAACGAGTTTACTTGGCGATGATCTTGGCTCAAGATACAGATTATCTGCTGTTGGACGAACCGTTAAACAATCTAGATTTGAAGCACGCCAACCAGCTGATGAAGCTATTGACCACCTTGGTGGAAGACTATCAGAAAACCGTTGTGATCGTTTTGCACGACATTAATTTTGCCGCTCGCTACGCCGATCACATCGTTGCCATGAAAGACGGTCAGATTTTTAAAGCGGCCGACACTGAGGCTGTGATCCAGGAGCAAGTGTTGGCATCGTTATATGAGATTCCAATCAAACTGGTACAAGTGGATGGTCGGCAATTTTGCTATACCTTCCAATAAAATGTATTTCTAAGGAGGAAAAAAATGAAAAAAATTGTAGTAAGCTTTATGAGTATTTTCGTATTAGCGGGGTTGACCGCATGCGGATCAAATAATACTGGTACAATCGAATCGACAGGGACACAACAAAGCCAAACTGCTCAGAGTGAACAGACACCGACAGAGGTTGAAATCACTGATAGCAATGGAACCGTTACTGTTCCTTATGCACCAGAAAAAGTGGTGGTTTTTGACAATAGCGCCTTAGATACGATGGATGCGCTTGGCCTTGGGGATCGAATCGTTGCTGCTGCGACCAGCAATTTACCAGATTATTTATCAGCGTATGCAGATGTTGAATCAGCAGGGGGAATCAAAGAGCCTGATTTAGAAAAAATCAATCAACTGCAGCCAGACCTAATCATTATTTCTGGGCGACAACGTGATTTCCAAGAGGAATTGTCTGCAATCGCGCCAACCGTTTTCTTAAGCGTTGACAATAGTGATACTTGGGCATCGATCGAAGCCAACATTACGACTATTGGTCAAATTTTTGGTAAGGAAGAGGAAGCGCAAGAACAACTAGCATCGTTACAAGGTCAGATCGATACCTTGAAGGAGCAAGCGCAAAATGCTGACGAGAAAGCCTTGGTTGTTATGGTAAATGAAGGCAATCTTTCTGCTTTTGGTCCAGGTTCTCGTTACAGTATCTTGTATGATACGTTTGGTTTCCCTGCAGTAGATGAGGAATTAGAGGCGTCGACACATGGACAAAGTATTTCTTATGAGTACTTGCTTGAAAAAAATCCTGATATCATTTTCGTGATCGACCGGACAAAAGCGATCGGCGGCAATGAAAGTGAATTTGTTGCAAATGAAATCGTCCAAGAAACAAATGCTGGGCAAAACGATCAAGTCATCGAATTGGATGCTGCGGTTTGGTATTTAGCAGGTTCAGGCTTGGAGTCGATCCAACTAATGATGGACGATGTCAAACCAGCCGTTGAATAAATAGGTGAGAAAAGCAATCAAGTAATTAGGACACGCGTATCAGTTTACTGAGAATGCGTGTCCCTTTTTATTTTCCTATTTTCTAAGACCTACGACTGATTTTTGATAACTTTCCCTGCTTTACTTTACCTGTCGTAGTAATTGTTTTATAATTAGTACGACAGATGAAGTAATTTAGGAGGCGATTGCGTGATCTCGAGTGACGGAATTCGCGGCTATAACGACGCAATCATTTTATCCATTCTTTCCAATGAAGATTCTTATGGATATGAAATATCCAAGCGTATTCGCGAAGGAACAGATGCTTTATATGTGATCAAAGAAACGACGTTGTATTCCGCTTTTACTCGGTTAGAAAAACAAGGATTGATCCGCTCATATCCTGGAGAAGTGACGCATGGCAAAAAGCGGACGTATTACCAGATAACTGCAGACGGAAGAGCAAGCCTTACGGAGAAACTATTGGAGTGGCAGCAGACAAAGATCGTCGTTGACCAGTTCTTACAAGGAGGAGACAAATGAAAACCATTCATGACTATCTAGACAGCTTATTTTTATCAGTACCCATCACACCGGAAACCAAAAAGGCGAAAGAAGACCTCTTAGCGATTATGGAAGACCACTACTTAGAACTGATTCACCAAGGGAAAAGCGAGCATGAAGCCATCGGTGCAGTAATCAGTGAGTTTGGTTCCGTAGATGAGCTGTTGCAAGAGTTAAATGTTTCAAAAGAAGAAGCGCCGATTGATGATTGGTCCGATGCCATCACAGAAGACGATGCGTTTGATTATTGGGGAACTGTGCGACACTTTGCTTTCTCGTTATCTATAGGAATCGGTTTTTGTATCGCATCCCTAGCAGCCTTGATGCTCTTTGTTAGTATATATGCTGAGACCTTTGGAATAATGGTGATGTTTCTTTTTATCGCCATCGGGGTCGGTTTTATTATCTCTAGCAGCTTGCACTTTTCCGGTGCTCGTAAACAGTTGGATGATCGTCCAATAAAAAGGGATGCCAAACGAGAAGCCGCTCAGCAACTCGCAAATTATGAAAAAAGTTTTCGGATTGGTCTTGTTTTAGGAATTGGTGCCTGTATTTTATCAATTGCGCCTGTACTTTTAAGTGAATTGTTTTATTATTCTGTTGAATTTGGGATTTCCTTGTTTTTCTTGACGGTTGCAGCAGGTGTGTTCTTTATTATTTATGTAAGTATTATCCGTACAGGCTTTGCGAAGCTGGCAACTGAGACGTATTTTATTCGCGACGAAGACCATCCGGGGGATCGAGCAACACGTCATAAATATGGCGAATCCGCTGGTAGAGTTACCTTTTTTCGAACAGTCTACTGGCCAGTGATTTTGGTCGTTTACATGCTTTGGTCCTTCATGTTTCATGCATGGGCTTACTCTTGGGTCATTTTTGTTATTGGTGGTGTCTTAGAGGACTACTTTATCGGACATACGAAAGCTAAAAAATAGAAGACACTTCAATCGAGAGTGCTTTCTTTACTTTTAAAAAAAGGAAGATTATAATACGCCTTGTAACTGAACCAATCAAAATAGAACAGCGAGAAATATGGTTCTCTCAATGCTTTTTTAAAGTTCAGAATACAAGAAAAGAGGCAATGAATATGTTAGAAATTCATTATCTGAAAAATGGCAGCAAAGAAATAGCAACAGTCGAATCTCCGGAGCGCTTTCTCGCAAGTCAATACTTGGAAGTTCCACCTTTTGAAGACCATTACCGAGTCGAAGAAGTTTTTTTAGACGGTAAGCGGATTACATTGAGGGATCGAACGATCAGTGGATTGTTCAACTATTTAAATACTAAATAAAAAATTGCCTTTTTCTATGGCTCACTTTACTTGGTGAGGAATCATAGGAAGAGGCAATCTTTTTTATTTAATTGAGAATGAGAGGTGTAATTGAGAATCTAACAAGTAGGGAATTGAAATGGAAACGATTGGTCAAACGTACAACTATACTCTATTTGTATTGGATAGGAAATAAATATGCTCATTTCTGAGGAGGATAACATTTTTTTTGACTATTTCTGAATAAACTATTGCTTTTTATAGTTAGATATACTAATAATTAATAGAGATTATTCTCAAATAATTATTCTAATTGGAGGAAATGATATGTCATTAATTGGAAAAGAGATTGGTTCATTCGAAGCGAAAGCTTACCACAATGGAAAATTTATCGATGTTTCATCAGAAGATTTTAAAGGAAAATGGAACGTTGTTTGTTTTTACCCTGCAGATTTCTCATTTGTTTGTCCGACAGAGCTTGAAGATTTGCAAGATCAATATGCATCATTAAAAGAATTAGGCGCAGAAGTTTATTCTGTATCAACAGATACTCATTACACTCATAAAGCATGGCATGATCATTCTGATGCCATCAATAAAATCGAATATATCATGATTGCAGATCCTTCTCATGTGATCTCAGAGATCTTTGATGTACTAGATGAAGCTTCTGGGTTGTCTCAACGTGGAACATTCATCATCGATCCAGATGGCGTAGTCCAAACAGTTGAGATCAATGCGGACGGTATCGGTCGTGATGCTAGTGGCTTGATCGATAAAATCCGTGCTGCACAATATGTCCGTACTCATCCAGGTGAAGTATGTCCTGCAAAATGGAAAGAAGGCGAAGAAACTTTAACGCCAAGCTTAGACCTTGTAGGCAAGATTTAGGAGGCTCTCATGGCATTAGATAAGGCAATCAAAGACCAACTGACGCAGTATCTCGCGATGCTAGAATCAGAGGTTGTTTTTGCGGCAACTTTAGGTGAGGATGATTCTTCCACGAAAGTACGTGAATTCTTAGAAGAAATCGCAGAAATGTCGCCAAAAATCACTATCCAAGCTGTAGCAAGTGAACGGACACCAAGCTTTTCGATCAATCGTCCCGGTGAAGAAAGCGGCATCGCTTTTGCTGGTTTACCGTTAGGACATGAGTTCACTTCGTTTATTTTAGCGTTGCTTCAAGTAAGCGGTCGTCCGCCGAAAATTGACGAAGAACTTCAAAAGCGCATCAAAGCGATCGATAAGCCATTACATTTTGAAACCTATGTCAGTTTGACCTGCCATAACTGTCCTGATGTTGTTCAAGCGTTAAATATCATGGCAGTGCTAAATCCTTCCATCAGTCACACCATGATCGAAGGTGGGATGTTCAAAGAAGAAATTGACAAGAAAAAAATTATGGCTGTGCCAACCGTCTTTTTAGACGGTGAAGAATTTGCAAGCGGCCGTCAAACGATCGAACAGTTGTTGGAAAAAGCAGCTGGTCCGACGAGTAAAGATGACTTTGCTGAAAAAGAGCTTTTCGATGTGTTAGTTGTCGGTGGCGGACCTGCAGGCGGAAGCGCAGCGATTTATGCAGCGCGTAAAGGCATCAATACTGGGATGGTCGTCGAAACAATGGGTGGACAAGTAATGGAAACCCTGGGGATCGAAAACATGATCGGTACTCCTTATACCGAAGGACCAAAATTAATGCGTCAGGTAGAAGAGCACATCAACGAATACAATGTAGACGTGATGAAAGGGCAGCGTGCGAAAGATATTCGTCGCAATGATGTCATCGAAGTTGAATTAGAAAATGGTGCAGTATTAAAAACCAAAACGGCCATTTTAGCAACTGGCGCTCGCTGGCGTAACATCAATGTTCCAGGAGAAAAAGAATTCAAAAATAAAGGTGTTGCCTATTGCCCACATTGTGACGGTCCGTTATTTGCTGGGAAAGAGGTTGCTGTCATTGGCGGCGGAAACTCTGGGATCGAAGCAGCGATCGATTTAGCTGGCATGGCAAAACACGTCTATGTTCTTGAATTTTTACCGGAACTAAAAGCGGACCTTGTGCTACAAAACCGTTTGAACACGTTAGAAAATGTGACTGTTATTACGAATGCGGCAACGAAGGAAATTGCTGGATCCGATCATGTCGAACAATTGACCTACGTTGATCGCGAAACGAATGGCGAATTCACATTAGCTGTTGAGGGTGTCTTCATCTTGATTGGCTTGATGCCGAATACCGAATGGTTAAAAGATCGCATCGTTTTAAACGAACGCAATGAGATCGTCGTAGACAAACACGGCGCAACCAATATTGAAGGGGTCTTTGCAGCAGGGGATTGTACCGATAGTGTATACAAACAGATCATCACTTCAATGGGTTCAGGTGCCACTGCGGCATTAGGTGCCTTTGATCACCTGATTCGCTCGTAAGCGCCTTGCATCATTTAAAATCAAAAAACGTCTCAGGGGTTTCTAGGAGCTGCTGAGCGTTTTTTCTTTTTGTAAGGGCAGTTTGGGTGCAGTTGACAGAAGGACAGCTTCTATATTACAATGAAAAAAACTCGTTCAAAAAAGAAAGAGGTATATTGATGAGTGTCGTAGGTATCTAATCAGCCAATTAAAACAAATAAGCAAAAACAGACTGTTTATTTGTTGTGCCTGTAGATACCGATAAAAATCGTTATTGATGAATCAGGTGATGGGAAACTATCGCTTTTTTTGTACACTTTTTTGGACGGGGATCTGATCGGAATCCTCAGGCACAAGAAAGGATAACTCATGAAGATACCTCAAGCAACTGAATTTGAGCAAATTAAAGAACAAGTAAGTAAAAAAATAATCAGCGATTACGGCAAAGCGCGCTTTGCGAATGAAAAACCAGCAGCGACGATCCACTCTGCCCAAAAACGAGTGACAGAGACCACTGAAGCGATGGCACTATTAGCTGCTGGTCGTCAAGTGCCTTTTATGGGGCTGCAGCATGTCTTACACCATACGGAGAAAATTGAAAAAGGGTTTGTTTTAGAACCACAGGAGCTTATCGAATATGGAGACTTTTTACGGTCTTTTCGAATCATCCGTCAATTGTTCGAAAAGAATCAATCGATTGCCCCAAGATTACATCAATATGCACAAGGGTTAGAAGACTTTTCTGAAATCGCCGAAATGATTTTCCAAAAGATTCGCAATGGTCAGGTTGATAGTAATGCCAGCCGAGAATTGCGGAAAATTCGCGGTACGATCGAAAAATATGAAGCTGATCTGAAAAAAGTTTTTGCAAAGTTTTTTAAGGAAAGTCGCTATTTACAAGAAAATCGTGTCATCAAAAAGAACGACCGATATACGTTACCTGTGCGTGCTGAATTTCAACAGCAATTTAACGGAACGATCATCGAACGTTCCAATAAACGAGCGACTGTCTTTATTGAACCGGAGGCAGCTGCCCGTTTAAATGATCGATTGATCTTGGCGCAAGCAGAAGAAACAGCCGCTCAATACCAAGTGTTGTCAGAGTTGACAGGGGCGATCGCCAAACAAATGAACGCCGTGTTTGCCTGTCTTGACATTTTAGTTGTGCTGGATATTATTTTTGCTCGGGGAAAATATTGTCGAGAAATCAACGGGCAGGCGATAACTATGACTGAGGAAGAAGTTTTGCTTTTTGATCAAGTCCGTCATCCTTTGCTGGGGCGTGATGCGGTTCCTCTTTCTTTAAAACTTGGCGAAGAAAACCGCTGCATGGTCATCACGGGTCCAAATGCTGGAGGCAAGACCGTCGTCTTAAAAACCGTTGGACTTGTTTGCGCCATGGCTCATTATGGCTTATTTCCAGCACACAATGGCAAAAGCACTGTTCCGTTTTTAAAAAGTCTTTGGATGGATATTGGCGATCAACAAAGTCTGGAAAATTCTTTAAGTACCTTCTCTGGACACATGTCGAACATTGCTCAGATTATGAAGAATGCTACCCGACACAGTATTGTTTTATTGGATGAAATCGGCAGCGGCACTGAGCCCAATGAAGGGGCTGCTTTGGCGATCGCCATCATGGAATCCATCTATCGCTCAGGAGCTTTAATGATCGCAACAACGCATTATGGTGAAATCAAGCAGTTTGCCGTCGATCATCAAGATTTCGAAACAGCGGCAATGGCTTTTGATGCCAAAACCTTGACACCAAAATATCGTTTGCTGACGAATGCAGTCGGTGATAGTAATGCGTTTTGGATTGCCGAAAAGATGGCAATCCCTGTTGACGTAGTCCAAACAGCAAAAGAATATTTAAAGCATAAAACCTATTCTTTTGAGAAGCAGCTTTTTGAAAAGGGGAAGAAACAACCCCCTCAACAAGAAGCCAAGAAAGATCTTATTTTTCAAAAAGGAGACTTGGTCTTTTCAACAGAACATAACCAGCGCGGGCTTTTTTATGAGTATTTGGAACAAGGACAAGCGAAAATTTCAATAGAGAAACAATTTTTTGTCGTTGCCGCTCGTCGCTTGCAACTCCTCACAAAGCGAGAGGTGCTCTATCCCGCAGGTTATGATCTTGATCAGCTGTTCGTTGAGTTTGCGCAGCGCAAGTTTACTCGAGATATTGAACGGGGATCTAAAAAAGCGCAGAAGCAGTTACGAAAAGCAGCGCAAGAACGGCAAACCAATCGACCCGTGGATTGATAGATTAAGAAAACTTTCAATCGATAGACCAAAATCAAGCAAGCAGTCCTTTTTCAGCACCTAGAAAAAGGACTGCTTTTTTTAAATGTTCGTTTTTTTAATAACGTCCTTTATCGATGCCGTTCCTTTGTTTGGATGATTATTTTGGTTGTTTTTTCTTTATAGAGCAGAAAATATTCGAAATATCTAAATTCTTTAAGAAAAGTTAAAGAAAAATAAAAATAACAGAGAATTGGTTGTATCTTTATTCGAGGAAGGGTACCATTCATATTGGATTGAAAAATAACATATAACCTTGTTAGGTGAGGCTCCTATACAAACACAAGCTATTGCGCAGAAACGTCGAAAGACGCCAATGTGTAAAACAGGAATTGTCGGATTAAGGCTTTTCATAAAATAGCTAAGAGAGCAAATGACTTTCTTTACGTTGTATAGTGCTAAAACTCGGACGATGAGATTGCTGCTAAAGTCTGACGTCCTAAGAGAAGTGAGACTTTTTTGCTTTTCTTTCTGATGGATGACGAAGCTCATAGAGCAAAATAACTGGTACCGTCTGAACACCTACTCCAAGGCAAGAGGAGTGGAAGCAATGATAGAAAAAAAGAAGATCGATTGGCTGCTGATCATAGCTTATTTGCTATTGAGCCTTATCGGTCTTTTAATGATTTATAGTGCAAGTTCATACCGTTTATTAACGAGAGATCAACCACCAGCGTCGCTATTTATCCGTCAATTGGTCTTTTTATTACTTAGCTGGGTTCTTTTATTCATTATTCAGCGGACGCGAAGAGAGATTTTGCTTAGCAAATACTTAGCGATCGGTCTGCTAGCATTTGGGATCTTTACCTTGCTCTTAGCTCGTTTGCCCTTTTTCGGTGTCTCTGTTAATGGGGCACAACGCTGGGTCTCGATCGCAGGGATTCAATTTCAACCATCAGAGATTGTGAATGTAGGGATGGTCTTGTACCTTGCTCATTACTTTCAAACTGCAAAAACCACCTTGCAGGAAATGAAACGTCCGCTTTTCGTTTTGTTTTTGTGCTGTGTGTTGATCCTGTTTCAACCGAAAATAGCCGGTGTGATGATTTTGCTTTTTTTAGCATTTGTCATGATAACTACGGTACAAGTCCCCGTGAAGCTGACGGCTCTTTTATTTGGTGGCTTAGTGATCAGTCTATTCTTGGCTGCCCTGTTGATCATGTTTTTAGGCGACAATGATTTATTGCCTCATATTTTTATGCACGTATATAACCGAATTCGCTTAGTAGGCGATCCATTCTCCGACCCTTACAATCAGGGGTTCCAAATGATCCATTCTTACTATGCTTTATTTAATGGAGGGCTTACTGGTCTGGGTTTAGGAAACAGTATTACGAAAAAAGGCTTTTTACCAGTTGCGGAAACCGATTTTATTTTTTCCGTTTTAGTAGAAGAGCTTGGCTTGCTTTTCGGGATTTTTGTTATTGGCTTATTATTCGTAATCATCTTACGTTTATTTATTCGTTCCGCAGCTATTGAAAACCCTCAGATTGGGTTGATATTGCTAGGAACAAGTACATTACTTTTGTTGCAAACAAGTATCAATATAGCCAGTATTTTAGGGTTGATGCCGATGACGGGGGTACCGTTACCCTTTATCAGCTATGGTGGCTCCAGTTACTTTATTCTTTCATTTGCCTTTAGTATGTGCCTGAAATTAGAGCGAGAGGAGGGCAAACGAAATGAAGTTCCTCAAACGACATGATGCAAACTATGCCTTGCTGCTACCCGTTTTTCTGCTTTTTTTGCTAAGCATTTGGGTCCAGCATCAAGCTTCTGTGATGGATGGCAATGATCCTTCTGTGATCGTTTTTCGACAGATCGTTTTTTGTGTTCTATCCGCCATCGTGCTCTTCGTTACAAGTTTGATCCCAACCAATCTGCTCTTACGCTTTTCGGGCCTTTTGTATGTATTGGCGCTAGGTTTGATGGCTTCTCTTCATTGGTTCTACGATCAAACGATGTTTGAGCAGACTTCTACCAAACGCTGGATCAGAATCGGCGACTTTACCATTCAGCCCTCAGAGTTTATGAAAGTGGCCTTTATGCTTTTTATGGTCTATCTCACCTTAGTGTATGAAAAACGAAAAGCCGAACGGACCATTAAATCTGATTTGATCTACGTCACTAAGATCTTGCTTTATAGTATACCGACATTTCTATTGATGTTTATGCAACGGGACTTTGGTACGAGTTTAGTGTTTATTGTGATGTTAGGGGCTTTATTTATTATCTCTGGTGTTCATTGGAAAATTTTGACCGTAGTGATCGGTTTGATTGCAGCCCTCGGCGCTATTTTAATGCTGCTCGTGTTTACGGAATGGGGCAATCGTGTCTTGTTTCGACTTCATTTCTCGCAGTATCAATTAGACCGAGTGCGAGCTTGGGCAGATCCCCTAGCGTACCAAGACTCTATCGCGTTCCAACAAGTTCGCAGTATGTGGGCGATTGGCTCAGGAGGCTTATTGGGAGCGCCTGACACCCATACGACAGTGTACGTGCCGGTTCGTGAATCAGATATGATTTTTACAGTTATTGGTGAAACCTATGGCTTTTTAGGAAGTACTTTAGTGATCTTCTTGTATTTTTATCTCATCTATCAAATCATCTTCGCAGCGTTAAAAACGAATAACAAGGCGTCGGTCTATATCGCCATCACGTACGTTTTTGGCTTAGTCTTTCAGATCTTTGAAAATATCGGCGCGGCGATTGGGTTGCTGCCATTAACGGGAATTCCTCTGCCATTCTTAAGCCAAGGAGGAACCTCGTTGATTGCGATCAGTATTGCGATGGGAATTATTTTTGGGTTAGAAAAATTTCCGACTAAAGCGAAGAAACGATCGTACGCATTAAAAGAAAGTAGGGGATTAACATGAGCAAGACAGCAAAACAAGGGGTGATAGGTGGACTGCTTTGTAGCTGTTTCGCATGGTTGTTTTTCCTTGTAGCATTAGAGCCGCAGTGGTTCCAAACGCTTGATACCCTGTTTTCCCACGTGCCTCAATGGCGGACGGCTACAGTAGAAGCGATTTTTGTTCCGCTTGCTAGCACGGCAACGATCGTCCCGATAGCAGCTATTCATTTTCTATTGGCAGCAATTTTGTTTCTTCGGAAGAAACGGATCGAGAGTTTTTGGTTGATGGGAAATATGATCATAATCAGTGGTGTTGGCCAAGTGATCAAGAAATTCGTTGATCGCCCAAGACCGGAGTTTGCTGACAGTATGGAACGGGCGTCCGCCAGTTTTCCAAGTGGGCATACGCTATTAGCGACCACGCTAATTATTTCTCTCCTCTTTTTCTTCGCACAAACAGCTTCTGGCAAAAGAGGCAAACGTCCTATTAGCCAAAAACTAGCTATGTTTTTGGGATTGGTTTATTTACTGCTTATTATGATGAGCCGCTTGCTATTTGGGGTTCACTATCCTAGTGACTTGTTAGCGAGTATCTTGTTGGCAAGTGGAATCAGTTTTATCACATCTGCTTTTGTATTTTCGTTCAAAAAAAGTGTGCGTAGGGGGAAATAAAATGAGTACAGCGAAAAAACTGATAATTGTCTTCTTAGTACTGTTGATGGGCATCGTATCCGTCGGAACCGCCTATGCTATTAGGGTGTATTTTCAAGTAGAGGATGTCGTGGAGTCTATCCATCGACCGATCGAAGGGCGAGAAGAGGCGGAGGTTATCGAAAACGCCGAGCCCTTAAGTCTTCTCTTGTTAGGGATCGCCAATGACTCTCGTCGCAAAACGGATTACCGGGCAAACACGATCATGGTAGCGACGTTGAATCCTGCTACACGCAAAACGACCCTCACAAGTATTCCTCGAGATGCTTATGTGGAGATCGTTGGGCAAGGCTATCAGGATAAGATCAATCATGCCCATTCATTCGGTGGCGCAAAAATGATGATCGAAACTGTCGAACAATACTTGGATATACCGATTCATCATTATTTCTCCTTAAACATGGATGGGATGGCAGATCTTGTCGATGCGATTGGTGGAATCACGGTTGAAAATGAGTTTGCTTTTACGGCAGAAAAAATCGATTATCCAGAGGGAACGCTCGAATTAGATGGCTGGGAGGCACTTCAATATACTCGTATGCGCAAAGATGACCCCGAAGGTGACTATGGACGCCAACGTCGTCAGCGAGAAGTGACAGAGATTTTGGCGAATGAATTAGTTTCTCTATCAAGCGTGATGCGGATTCAGGATCTGTTAACGATTATTGGGGAAAATGGTGAAACAGATTTAACGTTTTCTCAGATGAGTCAACTATTCACCCAATATCAATCGGCACTCGTTACTGTCGAATCTTACCAAATGGCGGGTACTGGGTTCACTGGCGATGGCTTTAGAGGTGAATACGGTATCTCTTATCAAGAAGTGTCGCCTGAAGAACAACAAGCGACGAGTCAGCGTTTAAAAAGCGAATTAATGCTTGATTAAGTAAGCCTTGGGTTTAATTAGTAATAACACCACTTCCTCTTTGTTCCTCTAGTAAATCGTGATTAGAGTTGACAGCTGCTTTTCCTCAGGATACTCTTTAGTCAAGCAAAGCAATTCGGCTTGAAGGCTAGCAAGATCCTGTTCGGAGAAGGACTGTTAACTCTTTATTTGTTGCTATATCGTTTGGTTAAAAGTTACAAGGGGGGAAAAGAATGACTATCATCTTTAAAGATCAATTACCAGCGGATTCAAATCAGATTCTCGCTTTATATAAATGTGTTGGCTGGGTCGCCTATACGAAAGAGCCAGAGCGACTATTAAACGGCCTAGCTCAGTCACAGGTGATCACTGCCTATGTTGAAGAGCAGCTAGTCGGACTTATTCGATGTATAACCGATGGACAAACCATTCTTTATATTCAGGATCTATTAGTAGCGCCAGCGTTCCAACGTCAAAAAATTGGCCAGCGATTGCTCAAAAAAATGCTGGTGAGATATCCATCGATTCGACAAAAGGTTTTGATCACGGACAACACAGAGAAAACGCGCCGATTTTATGAGTCTTGCGGCTTTTCCTCTGTAGAAACGCAGCAAATTGCAGCATTTATTTATTTACCTAAAAACGAGTAAATAGCCAGAAACCCGATCGCTAGTTGAGAATGATCAATTTATTAACGGCTTTATGTTTGATGAAGGAGTGGGAGAAATGAAGCTGCGATTTGCATTATGTGTGTTAAGTTTAGTGATTGGTGTTGGCGCATGTGGAGGAAGCATGCTGGCGTTTATGAGTATTGAGCCATTAAGGAAAGGACAGTCATTTGCTGGGTTGGAATCGTCCATGCTCCAAGGAACGCCATTTACAACATTTCTGATTCCCGGGGTGTTTTTGCTAATTGTGTTAGGATTGGGCAATTTATTGGCAGCTATCCGATTGTGGCGCAACCAAGGGTATCATGGGGAATTGCTTTTAGGCATCTGTTTAGTTATCTGGATCATTGTTCAAGTGATTTTATTAAGGGGCGGGAATGTTTTGCATCTGATTTTCTTAGTGTTAGGTTTACTCCAGCTCGGTGTGGCAGCTTACTGTATCAAACACTTGCAACTCTCGGTTCCTTTTTCTGCTCATCAAAATTGATTTTGCAGAAGGGTTTTATGGGGGAAATAATTAAATTACTCAAAAGTTTCCTATGAAAAACGTGGATTTTTGAAAAAATATTCGCGAAAGGATCATTCGCTTAAAAAATTATGATAAACTGAAAGAAGTGAACGTATTTTCTAGAATCAGGAGGATCAATTATTGGAGTTTCTTAAAAAATCAAAAATTTTTGCAGGTCTGGTGATCGTCTGCCTTTTAGGGATCGCCGTCTGGATCTATTCAAATATACTGTTTGTTTTTCGACCATTAGAAGCAATCTTTTCTAGTGTCTTTTTACCTGTACTGATATCCATTTTTATTTTTTATATCTTTTTGCCTTTCTTTAATTGGGTAAAAAGAAGGACGAAAAAGAAAAGCATTGCGCTGTATGCGACACTGTTGTTGATCGTTTTTGCAGCCTATTTGATCATTCAGGTGATTGGACCCGCATTAGCCTATGAGATGGGACGCTTTATCAATCAAATACCCGTTATCATCAATTTGGTGATCGATAACATCGATCATTCCTATTTGGAGGAACTTTTCGGTCCTTTCATTGATTCGATCGATATTTCGCAAGCGAGCAATTTCGCTTTGCAGTTTATTACCGGGGCAACGAATAGTCTGACGAGTTTGATCTCCATCGTTTCTCACTCAGCGATCGTTTTGTTTACGATCCCACTGCTCTTAGTCTATATGTTTAAAGACGGTGAGAAAGTGCCAGACTTTTTAGCAAACAAAACACCGAAAAAGTACCAAGGATTGATGCGTCAATTATGCAGTGATTTCCACCAAGCAGCGTCTGCTTATATTGGCGGAAAATTGCTTGTATGTTCGTACGTTGCCGTTTCCAGTTATTTGATTTTTTCTTTGCTAGGTTTGCAGAATGCGTTGCTTTTAGGCCTGATTTGCGGTGTCTTGGATATCATCCCATACTTCGGACCATTTATCGGAGCGGCACCCGCATTTCTATTTGCTTTAAGTTTAGATATCCGGACTGCCATTTTATTGGTAGTGGGCATCACGATCATTCAATTGGGTGAATCGTATCTAGTTTCACCTCTAGTAATGAATAAAGTGTTGCATATCCATCCGATTATTGCGGTGTTCTTATTATTGATCGCAGGCAACTTGCTGGGATTTGTTGGTATGATCGTTGCACTTCCAGTGTATTCGATCATTATGGCGATGTCTGGCACGCTACTCCGTTTTTTCCAGGAACGTAAACTAGAACGTTCTGTGATCGATAAGGAGTCATTGTAACAATAAAACTTGCTGTTGAAGAAATCTTCATCAGCAAGTTTTTTGTTTTAGATGACACATAGCACGGTAGAAAGACTCATGCTATACTGATTGAAACGAAAACGACGATAGGAGTGAGGAAATGAAGGTTTTGTGGAATGATCAGATCGTTGATCGAGAGGCAGTGAGAATTGATATCGAAGACCGTGGCTATCAGTATGGTGATGGGATCTATGAAGTTATCCGAATATATAATGGCCACTGTTTTATGTTAGCGGAGCATATGGCTCGATTGGAAAGCAGTGCACAAAAAATTAAGCTAACGTTACCCTATTCGATTCCCGAATTGACTGAAAATCTAAAGTTACTCATAAAGACTGAAGGAATCACAGAAGGAGAAATCTATCTTCAGATCACCCGAGGAATCGCTTCTCCGAGAAATCACGAGTTTCCACCAGCTGGATCGGTCAAAGGGGTGGTGACGGCAAATGTGATCCCCTTTGACCGACCAGATGAAATGCAGCAAGCAGGGCTTTCGGCAACCGTCCTTCCTGATGAACGCTGGTTGCATTGTGATATCAAATCATTGAGTTTGTTAGGGAATCTTTTGGCGCTGGATCAAGCGATCGAAGCTGGTTTCGATGATGCGTTACTGCAACGAGATGGCTTTTTTACAGAAGCATCTGCATCCAATCTCTGGTTTGTCATTGATGGGATCGTCTATACTCATCCGGACGGGCGCTTGGTGTTACCGGGGATCACGAAAATGAAGGTCCTTAAGTTGTGTCGCCAATTAGAAATTCCCTATCGAGAAGAACCCGTCCCGATTGAGGCACTACGCAACACGCAAGAGTGTTTCTTAACCAACTCAGTTTGGGAAATCGTTCCGATCGTTGCCATTGATGGGAAACCCGTTGGCACTGGCGTATTGGGTTCAATCACGAAACAATTGCAAGCAGCGTATATCGCTGCCACAAAGAATAAAAGCGATTCATTGTGATTATGCAATAGAAACCACCTGAAAAAGCTTTGGCAACACCCAGTATTTTTAAGGCTGGGTGGGACCAAAGCTTTTTCTTGCGTTGAAAATTATTCCTTACCATTCACTAGGGTTCCACAACTTCCCGTCAAGTTCTCCTTGTTTCAATTCGATGCGGGTTTCTTGCTGCTGTAACAACTGTCCCAGCTCTTGCAAAAATGCTTTTTCATGGTAATCAGTGGTTTCTTGAATGGATTGTTCTATCAGCGGTGTTAGCCAATCATGACCCATCAAAGCACCTCCAATTCAGCTAAAGCATCTTCTAATTCGGTCAATGTTTCATGGTTTTCCTGCAACAAGGATAGCAAAGGAGCAAGCTGCGGTTTTTCAGAAACCAAATGCGCCAGTTTCTCAGCAAACCATTGTTGCTTTTGGTCAAACGTAAAGGGAGCGGGCATCGATAATAATTGCTGATAGGCAATGACAAAGGCACGCTTTTCTTTTTCCGTTTTATACATCAGTTGGTCAAGGACAACGATGGGTAACACGGTCATTTGGTGTTTTTTTGCCATCAGTACGAGTGGATGCAAAATTTCGTTAAAGGTCGTATTTTCTCGGCCGCCTAACTGAAATTCTTTGGCAGCAACACCAGTAGAAACGGCAAAACTGATTTCTTTTCCCACCAAAGCAGGCGCACAATTTTCCCAAACCGTATCGATCCAAGCTTTCATTTTTGCTGGAACACTGTACCAATATAAGGGGAATTGTAAAACCAAACGGTCACAGTTTTGCAGCAGCGCCTGTTCATGGGCAAGAGAAAAGTCAGAAAAATCATCAAGAAAGTGTATGGTGACATTAGGAAGTTTGGCACTTTCACTGAAAAAACGTTGGGAAAGAGAGTTGTGGAAATCTGGGTGGCTAGCCACCACTAAGGTTTTTATCATGAGATTGATCATCCTTTCCTACTACATGTACCATATTTTACCAGAAAGGGAAACTAGTCTGCTTTGCTTTTCGTAGTGTTGGTCCTCTTTTAGTTTGATTTAAGGTACTTCGTCTATATTCATTGATAAGGAAGTGTCAGTAACGACTTACACGTGAAGGAAATGGGGGAATAGAGGATGGAATCAAATGATCCCTTGATCAAAGGTCTAGCAACTATAATAAAGTTCGTTGCAAATGCAGTGAACTATGTCGAAAATGGACTTGCCAGTTGCCGACAACGAATTTCTGGAAAGCAACCCTCAAAAGCAAGTGACTATGGCAATGGGCAAGAGTTTACAGAATTGACTGTCTACAGATGACCGATGCAGAGAAAATAACTAAGATAGCTCACCCCTCATAGGGTGAGTCCTTTTTTTCAGGATGGCAAGTTTCTTAAACTTGGGTGTTTGCTTTGATAAAGGTCGATAAAGAAGTAAAAAGAATCGTAGAGAGAAAATCGCTGAAGAAACAATGTGATGTGGAAATTCTTCTAATTATCATAGGAATAGAGCCAATGAATGTAGTCAGCCTTTTTAGTATCTTAGTCCAACTGAAAAAAGCCGATGGCGGAATTGCAGCAACGAATGATTCGAAAGGGGAAAGTCGCGATTATGTCAGGAGAGATCTATTGGAAAGAGGGGAGAAATTTTTTGCGCCTAAACATTGGCTGTTCGCGAGAAAAACTCATTGATGGCTTGAAGCGATTCACATTGAGTTTGACATAAAAAAGAACCCACTGAGCGATCAGAAAGATCCTGTATTCTTTCTGATCGCCAGTGGTTTTTTAGTCTTTCGTCGTGCGGGGAGTCATTGCAGTAGTAACGGGGATTGGTTCAACGACATGGAAATAACCTTCTTTGTCTTGAATGATCAGCATATCTTGCTGACTCTTGCTCTTGATGATCTCACCTTTAACAATTTCGTTGGTGACAGTCCGATAAATGCTTGTAGTCATGTTCATTCCTCCCAACGGTTTTTACCAATTGATCTTCAATAGGGGGACTAGTACAAATCAATTGCTTGATTTGTACCAGCAAGGAAAAAGAAAACGAATTGGTATCTTTAGTATAGGAGAGCAATGTTTAGATTGCTGCAATTCCATGTAAAGTTTTTGTTAATCCTTTTATTTTCAGCGATTGACTAATCGGCTAAAGAAAAACGCAAGGCCATTTTATTACTGCCAGACTCCACCATTTTTCCTAGTAACGTTGTTGCATTTTTTAAATACAGTTCGGCCATCTCAGCGTTGGCTTCTTCAAGCAGACGAGTAGGCTGCTTGTCAACGGAAGCTTTACGATCAGTTTCTTGTTGGATGCGTCGACAAGCCGCCATCGTTTCCATTTCAAAACGGTTGGCAAGATCACTATAGCGATCGTAGTCGCTGTCTCCAATCAACGCCAAGGTGCGTCCTAACCAATAGCTATTTGATGGATCGTAGGTCTTTGTCGTATCACAATAGCCAAGTGGGGTCTTAGTGATAGCTGCATAAAAGGGCACAACGCCATTGAAGGTATTGGGGCCAAAGGCAAGCCAATGAATGCCAGCGATTGCTGCGGGCACGTGGTTGCGGATCTGTAAAATATGGACTTGCTGGTTGCGATTGAGAGCAATCGATCGGAATTGTGTTTTTTGTGTCTCGCTCCCTGTACCGTAAGGGTCAAAAGGCGTATTTTGGAAGTGGGAGCTCAATGCCCATTTTACATCTTCCACGGATAGCTTTTGTTTTGGGTAGCATACAAACGGGAGCTCTTGATCGATCGGTTCAGCGGCTGTTCCGCTAAAGTGTTTTTGAATGTACCATGCCCGCGGGTTATTGTAACGGGTATCTTTTTCTGAGGAGCTGCCAAAAATATGGCGTAGATTAATGCCTTCAAAATCAGGATTTAATTGATAGTCTTCAATCAACTGTTCGAGATCCTGCGAACACAACGTCATTTCTGAGGCGAAATCGAAGTGATCAATGTTTAAGCGATTTGGTGCCACGACATAGGCATCATCTGGTATGCGAACAGCTGCCCAGTGATGTCCACCGATGGTTTCCATATACCAGATTTCCTCGGCATCAGAAAAAGCGATCCCGTTGGCTTCATAGGTCCCATAGGTTTCTAAGAGTTCCCCTAAGCGTAAAACACCTTCTTTAGCGGAATGGATGTAAGGCAGTACGATGCTGACGAAATCAGCTTCCCCGATACCATCTTCCACATATGGATCAATAGCCAAAACGCGCGAATTGGTTGTGATCGTTTCTGTTGCAGTCATGGCGATATTTTCTTCATTGATTCCTGAAGCTGCCCAAACTCCTTGCGATTCATCTGCTTCAGGGGTTGAAGTATAGCGTAATGATTTTGCTGGCAAACTGATTCGACAGTCGCTTAAAACGGCGTAAAATTCATTTCCTTGCCGTTCTGGAGTGATGACGACGAATTTTTGCGGTTCCGAACCGCTTCCAGAATCTTCATTGCGGGCAATCATGGTCGAGCCGTCGATCGATGCTTTTTTTCCTACTAGTAAAGTGGTACAGGACGCTTTTTTTCTATCCATCTTTCCAACACTCCTTCATTTCTTCTTACGAATGATTGAAGCTAGTATACCCATAGTCTCATGGTTTTACAATGCTTTCAATAGAGAGGAACAAAAAAATTTCGCCTTTTTTATTAATTTTTAGTAGAATAAGGTGTTGTAAAAAAAATCAAAGGAGCCATTATTATGAAGAAAACAGTTGTTTTTAGTTATATTTTTTTACTAAGTCTGGTTTTTGCCGGCTGTGCCAAACCATCGACGGATGCGGGAAACTCCTCCAGTGAATCTTCGTCAGTCCAACAAAACGCCGAAGAGCGCACTGCCCAAATCAGCTTCAATAATAAAAGTGAAGAGCAAGACCAGGAGATCGAAACCAAAACGGTCACTTTTAAAGAAGGGGTTTCTTTGATGACTATCATGAAAGAGAACTTTGACTTGGAAGAAAATCAAGGGATGATCACCAGCATTGACGGTTTAGCGCAAGATGAAAAAGCTGGCTATTATTGGACATATACGATCAATGATGAAATGATTACAACTGGGGCAGATGATACCTTTTTAGGAAACAACGATAAAGTGGTTTTCACCTATGAAAAATTCGAATAAACCACTTGCATTTGCTGGAAAAGAAATTGCTTATTTAGGGCTGCTTGTGGCAGCGGCCGTCGTCGGCAGGTCACTTTTTCAACCCTTACCCAATGTTCAACCAATGACGGTGATCTTTTTATTAGTAACCATCCATTTAGGTCTTAGTCGTGGATTGATCGTTTGTCTGCTCTCGATGCTGATTACCAATTTTTACATGGGAATGGGAATATGGACGATTGCTCAATTAGTTAGCTATGCAATCATTATTTTGGGGATGTATCTGTTGTCAAAAAGCAAGCTGTTTATGAAACGGATGCTTTTACAAGTCAGCTACAGTGTATTTGCAGGGTTTGCTTATGGCTTTGTGATATCTTGGATCAGTGTCAAACTTTATGGGTTTCCTAGCTTTTGGACTTATTATTTTCAAGGATTGAGCTTTGATGCCCTCCACGCAATAGGCAATGGCATTTTTTATCTGTTACTAGCACCGATTTTTCTGCGGCTTTTCCAACACTACTATCCAAAGAACAACAGCGAAGGGCACTAAGCGCTTCGCTTTTTTTGTTGAGTTAGCTAGTGTCGGGCAAAACGTCCATGACTAGAGGAAAAGTCTTTGACGATCAAACGAGGTGAAAGGGGTTATGTGAGGAAACAAGCAGGCATATTGTTGTGCAAAAGCGGTTTCTGCAGGTATCCTTAAGGTATCTAAGGAAGGATGTGGCTTTTGATGAAATGGATCGTGAAAAAGGATGATTTAGAAAGCTACCGTGCGAAGTTCCATGGAAAACTGGCTGGTTATGCCGAGGAAGCCAAAATGATTGCCCTGCCAACACCAAAGTATTTTATCGTGGTGGTTGACGAAGAAAAAATCCACTTGATTCAGTTAGATCTGCAATTTCATGAAAAAGGGATGCAGACAATTATGATCCACGAGATCACAAAATTACAACTAGGCGGTGTGGTAAATAAAAAAGTCCAGATTCAGACACCTTCGACCACTGTCAAACTAATGATCAAACCGTTGGCGATCGGTATCAAAGAGGAGCAAAAAGCCTTGATCGATCGGTTTACCAGAATGTCGCGATAAACATCGGAGGAACACGCGGGAAAAATCAGCTGGATTTTTTCAAAAAAAAGCAAGGGCAGTTGCCTGCACTTGCTTTTCGTGAGTCCTGTTATTCTGGTGTACCGACGATTTTAATAAACTCATCGATATTCTTGATTTTCATATGCTTGATCACTAACTGTTCCCGCTTGTTCCATTTTCCTTCGACTTCTAATTGGTATTTATTTAAAGGAAGGCGTAAGACATAACTGGCTAAGTAGCGATCCTTAATAATGCAATTCACGATTTTGTGGTCTTCTAAAAGTTGGATACCTGTTAGCATCATTGGCGTTTCTTGAAAAACACGGCTATTGACTAACAATCCAGTGTGGGTTTCGTTCATGGGATCTTCCTTTCTGATAAACCTGGGATAAATCATCTTTCTGTCTGTTATGTTACCTGATTTGCATCAGAAAGGCAATTCCTATAATAAATCCTCGTTATTATGTGCCACGTAAAAAGAAAGGAGGCAAAAGGAATGGTTGGGTATAACCGTTTCTCAAAAGAGTTTCAAAAGGCTTCGAAAGAACTCCGTGAAGGGAAGAAGTCCAAAAATGCCAATAAAGGGCTGCGAACACGACAAAAAATCGCTGCTGAAAAAGAACAAAAAGCACAAAATGCTTTTTCGACTGGTTTTTTGATCGGTTCCTTCAGAGAAATATTCCGCAAGAAATAAGCAAGTTCCGCTGCCAAAGCGGGACTTGCTTTTTGTTTAGAATAAATAATTGAAGAAGACACCGTTGAGAAAGGAAAAGCTCAGATAAAATAGAAAAAGTGTCACGATGTCCAGGGGTAGGCCTTTCAGAATTGGCGGAATTGCGGCAATTTGATTTCGTGTATGAACCCCTGACAAAGCACAGGAAAAGAGAAAATACATGCCTACAGCAACAAATAAATTGGTTAAATAATCGGTATAGGGAAATTGGGTCACAGTGGCGATCGTCAGCAAGATGACACTGACTAGGGTCGTCTTTTTTAGATCATTCGTCAAGAAACGTTTTTTTGCTGGAACGATCAGTAAGCATAAACTGGCAGTAATCAAGGCGATGATGGCAGCACTTACCAAATTGGTGACCACTTGATTGCCATAGACAAAGCGATTTTGAAGCAAAAGATAAAAACTTAAACCGCTCAACAAGTATGCGACTGCAATGATCCCTGACAGGAAAACCACCCGTGTCGTCACGTTCGGTTTTTTTTCTTTGACGGTCGGCGCCAAATTTTGACAGGCGTAATTTGTGAGTAGAATGACTAGGAAGACCACTAGTCGATTGGCGATCATCATATGAGAACGCTCCTTTCTTGCGTTTTAGCTCATGATTTTAAGGTTGAACGGGGTCTTTTTTCCTTCCCCTAAAATGCGAAGGCGTAAGAAGCGATCGATGAGTGGAGTAAAACAATTCATGATCAAGATGGCATAGCTCATGCCTTCGTTTGTGAAACCAAAGAAACGGAAGAGGACAACGAGAAGCCCCACGCCTAAGGCAAAAAGATTTTCTCCTGCTTTTGTTCCTGGAGTCGAAGAATAATCAGTCGCCATATAGATCGCACCCAACATGGCACCACCGCTGATGATATGCCCAATCACCGTTTGCCAACTGCCAGTAAAAAGTCCTTCTGGACCAAGGATAAAAGCAAAGAGCCCGATAGTAGCAAAAATAATCAGTGGGATACGAGGGGAGATGATTTTCTTGTAAACGAGAAAAATTCCACCCAGCAGTAAAAGCAAGGCACTGGTTTCACCGATTCGTCCCCCAGTAAATCCTAAAAAAGCATCCAACAGATCAGAACCGCTTAAGGTGTCCCCGGCCTTCATGACAGCTAACGGCGTAGCACCAGAAACGACATCGTTCGCCGTAGCTTGCGAAACCACATCAGGTGCGATGCTGCCAAAAGGTGGATCTGGCCAACTGATCAAAAACATCTGGTTATAAAACAAGCCAATCAACAAGGCGCGACCGCCAAGGGCTGGATTTAAAAAGTTATAGCCGATACCGCCAAAAAATTCTTTGACGATGATCACGGCAAACGCCACCCCGATCACTGGGAAATACCAAGGTGCGGTCGGTGGAAGATTCATCGTTAAAAGCAATGCCGTCACAACGATGCTTAGATCGAAACGAAATGGCCGTTTGATGAGGTAGGACCAAATTCCGTCGGCGGCAAACGCCGTGGCTAGCGCAATGAAAAACAACCCATATACCTTGAGCCCGAAAAGGTAGCCCGAGAATAAAACTGCTGGTAGTAAGGCTAGTACTACACAGCCCATGATTTTGACTGTTTCGTCATTGCTGCGAATATGGGGGCTTGGTGGTGTTTCTTGGTTTTTTCGTTGCTGAAAGAGGCGCTCGCTATCGGAATCCTTGTAGTAATCAGGCACTTTCCTTCGCCTCCTTCTGCAGCTGTGCAACCTTGCCTTTTGCGGCAGTGATGTTGGCAGCTAAGGAACGTTTGGCTGGACAGACAAAGGTGCAAGCACCACAATTGATACACGCTTCTGCCAGCAATTCTTCACATTTTTGATAATCGCCTGCTCGATAGAATTGATCGATCTCCATCGGCATCAGGCGCATCGGACAAGCTTCGACACATTTATTGCAGCGAATGCAGGGGTTTTCGGCATATAGCCAATCGGTTTCTTCATTAAAAACAACGATCCCGTTGCTGCCTTTGGTGACCGGAACCTTTAATGTTTTGACGGATTTCCCCATCATGGGGCCGCCAAGAATCAGCTTGCTGGGCGCACCTTGAAAGCCGCCAGCAAAATCGATCAACTCTCCTGCGAGTGTTCCTAAAGGATTTTTGACGATGCGTGGATGTTGAACATCACCAGTCACGGTTGTATAGCGTTCAATCAGCGGTTTGTCATAACAGACCGCTTCAGCGATGGCAAAGCTGGTGGCAACATTGATCAATACGATCCCAATATCGGCAGTCAAACCGCCTAAAGGTACCTCCTGATCGGTCAATAACTCTACTAACTGCTTTTCACCACCGGTTGGATAAACAGTTGGGACAGTAACGACTTCTATCGTGTCATCCTCTGCACTTGCGGCTTGCATCGCTGAAATGGCTAGCGGTTTATCATCCTCGATGCCAATGATGATTTTTGGATCAGCTAACAATTTTTGGGCAATTTTTGCCCCTTGGATGATTTTTTGGGCTTCTTTTTGCATTAAGAAGGCATCACTGCGCAAAAAGGGCTCACATTCAGATCCGTTTAAGATCAAGGTATGGATTTTTTTATTTTCATCAATACTGAATTTGACATGGGTGGGAAACGTTGCACCGCCTTTGCCGGCGATACCGCCTTGACGGATTTTTTTGAGGATCGTTTCGTTAGCAGCAGATTGCCAGTTGAATGGGGTAGACAAAAAATCATTATCGAAGGCATAATCGTTTTCAATGATGATGGTTTTTCCTTCTTCATTGTTTTGATTTGGCCAATCGACAATATCGACGATTTTGCCCGAAACAGATGCATGGACTTTCGCAGACACAAAGGCATCTGCTTCAGCGATCACTTGCCCTTGCTTGACGTACTCACCAACGGAAACCGTCGGTTCGACAGGGGCACCAATATGTTGTGCCAAAGGGATAAAGACCATCGTGGGTGAAAAGGTAAGGATTTCATCTTGTTCGATCATTAATTTTTCTTTTAACATTTGTAACGGGGGACTTAGTGAAATTCCGCCAGTAAATGTTCTCATAGCCAACACTCCTTTTTTCTCCTAACTTTATTCTAGCATGCCATCCGCATTCTCAAAACCATAAACGCTTACATTTCACAAGAAAAACTTATTTCGGTTGACATATGATTGTTTGTTCATATATAATCAGGGTATAAACATGATTGATCGTTCATATGTTCGATGGAATAGAGGAGGTTTTGATGATGGCTGAACATACTTGTCAACACGAGCACACAAAAACGAAGGGACATACGCATACCCATGATCATGGGACGTTTCCTCGTAAGGTTTACTTCGCGGGGGTAATCTTCTTTATAGTGGCGCTGTTTATTTCGAATCAATGGGTAAAAGACGGGGTTTATTTTGCTGCAGTTTTATTAGCGGGCTACCACATTTCGTGGGAAGGGATCGAGGATACCGTAAAAAGTACAAGAATCAATCGGCGCTTTACGCCAAATGTCCATCTATTGATGTTATTAGCAGCGATAGGGTCAATGATCATAGGCAATTTTAATGAGGCAGCCTTACTGATTTTGATTTTTGCTGGTGCTCACTTTTTAGAAGAATACGCGGAAGGGCAAAGCCGACGTGAAATCACCAATCTTCTCAAATTGAATCCAACGGAAGCACGTTTGATGGGCCCAGATGGGAAAGCCAAAAAAATTGCTGCTTCAGAGATAAAAAAAGGGGATATTTTACAAGTTTTGCCTGGTGATCAGTTAGCAACAGATGGGGTGATTCTTTCTGGCACGAGTGCCATCAACGAAGCTTCCATCAATGGCGAGAGTATACCGCGAGAAAAAACAGCGGGAGACGAAGTTTATGGCAGTACCATCAATGGCAATGGAACATTTTTGATGGAAGTCACAAAAGACAGCTCGGAAACGGTCTTTGCCAAAATTCTTTCAGTCGTTGAAGCGGCACAGTCGAATCAGTCACCAACAGAAACACGAATCAAAAAAATCGAACCAATCTATGTAACCATTGTTTTCATTGCAGTCCCTTTGTTCATCTTAACAGCACCGTTTCTACTTGGTTGGGATTGGTATACCAGTTTTTATCGCGGGATCGTGATGATGATTGCAGCGTCTCCTTGTGCGTTAGCGGCAAGTGCGGTACCTGCTAGTTTATCTGCGATTTCAAATCTAGCGAAAAAAGGGATTCTTTTTAAAGGCAGCAACTACTTAACGAATTTTGCTCAGATCAAAGCGGTGGCATTTGACAAAACGGGCACGTTGACCGTCGGAAAACCAACGGTCACGGATGTCATTTTCGCTGAAGCCATCGATCAAGCAGAGGCCGCTTCCATCATCGTTTCGCTGGAAAAACAAGCCAATCATCCATTAGCAGATGCGATCGTTACTTATTTTGAGAAGAACAATAAAGGGCAGCAATGCGAACAGCTGACGGTTACGAATGAGATTGGTTCCGGTTTAGTAGCCGTCTCAGGAACAAAAACCTATCGATTAGGAAAAAGAACCGAAAACTCCCAGTTAACAGGTTCGTTGGAGCAACAGTACCGTCACCTGGAAGCGCAAGGAAAAACGATGGTCATTTTTTCCATCAATGAAGAGGTTGTCGCAATCATCGCTTTGATGGATGAGCCGAACGAACAGGCAGCTTCTGTGATTCGTTATTTAAAAAATGAAGGGATCCATACCGTTATGATCACCGGAGATAGTGCGTCTGCTGGGGAAGCCATCGGAAAGCGGCTAAACGTTGATCAAGTGGCGGCTAATGTGCTACCTGAGAACAAAGCGGAAGCGGTTCGAGCACTCCAAGAAGCCTACGGACAAACCGCCATGGTGGGGGATGGCATCAATGATGCGCCCGCACTTGTTCAGGCAGACATCGGTTTTGCGATGGGGGAAGGGTCAGATGTTGCTATCGAAGTGGGGGACGCCGTGATCATGAAAAATGATCTTTCACGCTTCGCGTATGCCTATCGCTTAGCGAAGAAAATGGATCGAATCATTTGGCAAAATATTTTCTTCTCCATGTTTATCGTCGCATTATTAGTCGGGTTGAATCTATTTGGAAAAATGAATATTGGACTGGGGGTATTTGCCCATGAAGGAAGTACGTTGATTGTATTGTTTAACGGGTTGCGCCTTTTGCGCAAACTGCCAGATGCATAAAAAAAAGCGGCTATCGAAGGATAGCTGCTTTTTTAATGACTGAATTGTGTCGAAGTTGGAAAATCAAAGGCATCGATTTTTTGCAATCGATTTTCGATCCTTCTTAAAATCCCTTCAGAGGAATCCAACGGTTTGATTGCATGATAAGCAGTCAGTAACAGGTCTTTTTCTTTAGCGGGACGGTTTTCGATGCGGTAGATATTTGCTAGTCGTTCCACGTATTCATAATGACTATAGTCTGTTTTGTTGATCAAGAAATGCAAAAGATCTTTTGCTTTTGCGTAGTCTTCTTGAAGATAGAAACTGATTGCTTCACGATACAATTTGATATCAAGTTCTTCGATCTGGTCAGGGGTTGCTTTAAGCGCACGCCACTCATTGATCGAGATTTTTCGTACGACTTTGCCAGTTGCATCGGTCAAAAAAATTACCGGTACATCGTTTGGATGTTTTGCTTCTTGCTTGATTTTCTTCATGTCGCACCTCCCGCGTGTCAATGGACTGACTGTTTGATATCTCCTATTTTAAAAGGAATAGCGGGAAAAGTCTACATGTAGATGTTAGATTCGTAGGAAATTTTAAAACATTCTCATTTATTAGGCTCTTTTTCGTTGAAAATGGTTGACCGCATCGGAGGCACCCATGAAAATCAAGATCCCGCCAAAAATTTGGAAGAACAACAACCAAGTGGCGAAGGGATTCAATACTAGGATGATCCCTGCAGCAATGATCAATAGACTGATGATCAAGCTAGTGATATAAGGTAAGCCAATGCGTTTTTGGTTAAAGCTTGCCATCAATCGGGTGCAACCGCTGATGGTGATCATGATTCCTAAGAAAAATGGCACGATGGCAAGTAATCCTTTGGCAAAAACTAAAATCGCAGCTGCCGCAATCAACAGTAAGATACCAGAGACTGATTGCACATTGCGATAGCCCTTTTGTTTTTCTTTGTAGCTCGTATACAAGCTAATGATCCCTAAACATGCAATATACCCGGCAACAAGATAAACGATCGTGTTGAAGACAGATCGTGGTGCAATCAAGATGATGAAGCCAAAGACGATATATACGACGGCACGAAGTAAATCATAGCGTTGTAATTTATCAAAAAATGCATTCATGATAATTCCTCCTTTTTTCCTATTGTACCGAATTCTTGTTAAAATAGATATCAAAAAACCTACGAAATAGGCTAAGCCTTTTGTATCAGATGGTTTTTTGGTAGAATAAGGAAAAGAAAACAGAACGGAGAGTATTATGAGTGGGTTAACGCTAGTGATGTGTGCCTTTACGATCGTTTTATACCTTTATTTATTCGTGGTACGGAAAGACATTCAATTTCTTGCTGTGGAGCGCAAACTAAGCAAGGTCGCCATTACGATTTTTTCAGTAATGATTATCCTATCTATGGTGATGATGGAAGAGGCACTTGATAATCGGGTGCGAGGGATCGTTTCGGGTTTGGTCTTTTTGAGCTTTGTTTTAGATAGCCGCGGCTTAGCACTTGATCGAATCATTGTCCATCCAATGAGTATCAAAGGGGTACTCTACCAAGAGATCGATCGAGTCGTTTTATTTCAAGAAAAGGAAGGGCAGCCCATCAAGATGAACTATTTTCGAAGAGGGATGAGAGGCCCATTGATGAAATTCAAGCAGCCATTAGCAGAATTGGTTGTTTTCTTGTCAGAACACTTGAATGAAGGGACACCGATCGATATTTTAGTCGATCATGATCAAGGAACAAAGGACTAAAAGACCCTCGATTACTGCCAGTTTAATGTAGTGACCCCAAAAAGTTAGACTTTTATGGAGTGGAGAAATCCACTCCTTTTTTGTACGATAAAATTAACTGTT
>NZ_JBLGTY010000026.1:0-36257 GCF_047470845.1 Candidatus Enterococcus avicola
GTGAATGTGTTGTGGTAACTCTATTCTACAGAAGGGACTTCCTTTTTTCTATTTACACAAAATATTTTACACTCTCACACAATTTTTAACTTCACTATTCTTTTAATGCTTCCTTTCTTTTCTAAAGCATAGCAAAAGTCGCCCCGTATTTATAATCAACTTTTGCATCAATCTAAGAAAAAAGTGAAAATATGCGGTAACAGTCCGTTATTTCCGCTTCATTTTTTTACATTTACTATTTAACAATCCTTTATTTTTTTCGATTCATGCAATAACTGAGAATATTTTATTGCGTTATTTCCTTTCCTATTATACGATTAACTAAATAATGTTGGTTATTTGAAAATAAAAAACAAAGGGGAACGTGAGAATAATGAGAAAAAGTGTTGTTTTTAGTTTATTGGGGTTCACACTTCTTTTTGCTGGCTGCACGCCAAAAGAGGAGAAACCAGCTTCAGAAAGTACGGAAAATGCAAGCGCTACAAGCTTATCCATGACATCATCAACCGAAGTCGCCCAAGAATCGACGGTCTCTTCTAGCGAAGCGGCTTTACCGAGTTCGGAACAAACCATCACAGGTGTGAGTGGAACAAACTATACCATCGATTTGCCTAGCAATTGGCAAGAGGTACCTGATTTCACTTCATTGAACCCTGACAATGATTTCATGTTGTCCGATGCGTTAGAAACGAAATATTTAGCTGCAGTCGTTGAATCAAAACAGGATTTTGCCGATTTAGAAACTTACCTCGGATTGGTTCAAGAAAATTTGGCAACAAGCTTCGATACGACTGCCACCTTTTTACCAATTCCTGACACAAAGGCCTATTTCGTTGATTTTCCTGCGACAGTTGAAGGGCTAAATATCCACTATATTTATTATGTACTTGAAACCGAAAATAATTACGTTCAGTTGTATGGCTGGACGTTAGAAAGCTTATACGACTCTTCAAAAGAGGAACTAACAGCGATCATGAACAGCTTTAAAGAAGAATAAACAAAATATCTGTACCCAGTTTGGCTAATCGCCACAAACATGGGTACAGATGTTTTTTCTTTTTATCTACGGACTACAAGACGTTGCCCTACCAGAATCAATGAGCCAGAAAGGTTATTCCACTGCATCAACTGATTCACAGTTACACCGTAGCGTCGCGAAATCCCCCATAGAGTGTCTCCCGAACGTACAGTATAGGTGGTGCTGTTTGATGAGGAAGCGTTCGTTTCTTGAACGTACGCTGCACTTACCCAGCCACGCCCTTCAATTCGATACCAGACATTGTTGCCATTGACACTGGTTCCGGTCTTTTGCGCAACTGCACGAAAAGAGGAGTTGTTTAACAAAGATCCAACAATTCTGGCACTGGTAGACGCATCAGAGCGAATATTCAATGTTGCGGTAGTGCGAAACTCTTTGTTGATGCTTTGTTCAGAGCTATTACTTCCAGCGGTCACTTCTGTCACGTACGCAGCGCTCACCCAGCCGCGTCCTTGGATTCGATACCACACATTGTTGCCGTTGACACTCGTTCCCGTCTTTTGAGCGACTGCTCGAAATGTTGCATTGCTTGCCAAGGAGCCGACAACAGAAGCGCTAGTCGATGCGTCTGAACGGATATTCAGAGCAGCGGTGGTGCGAAACTCTTTGTTGATGCTTTGTTCGGCACTGTTGTTACTGTTATTATTATCGTTGTTATTACCATTATTATTGTTGTTATCATTCCCACCCGTATTCGATGAGATCTCCGTCACGTGAGCGGCACTTACCCAACCACGTCCTTGAATTCGGTACCACGTCGTATTGCCGTTCACACTGGTGCCGCTTTTTTGCGCTACTGCTTCAAATGTTGCATTGGCAGCCAATGAACCCACGATCGAGGCGTTGGTGGAAGCATCCGAACGGATATTGAGTGCTGCATTTGTTCTGAATTGCTTATTGATCGCCTGTTCAGAATTGTTATTGCTGTTATTGTTATTATCGTTTGAACCGCCACCACTTGATGTATCGTACTGGGTCAAATTGTACGTTTCAATCAAGTTGTTTAGCTTACTTGCATAAGACGTGTCGGTGGCATAGCGTCCTTGCAGCCATTGTGTCGCGTCACGATAAGAATTCGTATTAGACTTCCATGCCCCATGGTAGAAGAAAACACCCGGCGAAAATGAGGTGGTTCTCAAAACGTGCGCATTGTCTTGAAAAGATTCTTTTAATGAAGGGTATTTACGAAACTTCGCAATAATCGGATAGAGATTGCCATTCCCGTCATCTTCCAAGGTTTGCATCTCTACAAATTGTCCATTGTAAGATCCCTTGATACCAAACATATTATTGGCAAGAGTAGTCAGCGTGGATTGCCCCCAACCTGATTCTAAGATCGCTTGCGCTATCATGACTGAAGCGTAGAGGTCATTTGCCCCCGCCACTTCTTGTGCCATTGGTCCTACTTGCTGAATAAATGCTTGCTGATTATTAGAACGTGCCATTGGATTGTTGTAGTTGGGCATGACCTTCGTTTCAATGGCGATCCGCTCTTCTTCTGACAGAACAGGAATGTCACGATCGATTTCTGCTTCATTCTGTTCAGAAGCATCATCTGCTGGTTCATTTTCGGGTACGTCTTGAATTTCTACTACATCCGAACTTTCAGCTTCTGATGGATCGGTACTATCTTGCGTTGCTGGTGATCCCTCGTTCACTTCTTGATCTTCTACAATGCTCACGGAATCTTGCGTCGATGTGTCTTGGGTTGACTCTGCTGTTTCAACTACTTGAACACCATTTTGGGTTTCTGCTGACTCAAGTGTATCTGCTAAAACATTCATCGGCAAAATATTCACCGTACTAACAAGTGCAGCGGTTGCCGCCGCACTTTTACGGTAAAGAAGTCCTCTTCTTTGTTTCTTCGCACGATAACGAAGCTGTTTTCTTTCTTCCATTTGTCTCTCCTTAAAACTACAGCTAGCTAGTTCTTACATTCTTACTGCAAAGCTAGGTGTAAAATGAGCGGTACTGCCAACAGAAACATTTTGTCCTGGGCGTGGTGCATGAATGTATTGTCCGCCACCTAAAGCAATGGCTACATGATAGGTGCTGCCTGATGAACCCCAGAATAATAGATCTCCTGGTTGTGCTTGGCTAACGGAAATCACTGTACCCGCTGTTTCTTGTGGTACCGTCCATCTACCAATATCTCTCCCTGTTACTTGTAAAAAGACATAGCGAGTAAACCCAGAACAGTCAAAGCTGTCCGGTCCTTTGGCACCCCAAACATAGGGTTTTCCGATATGTTTATACGCTTCTGCCACGATTGCAGCCCCATTTGTTGATGCTGGTGCAGAAGGTGCTGGCGGCGTCACGATCGGTGCTGGTGACGGAGCAGGCGTTGGCGCCGGTGTTGGTGTAACGGGCGTTGGTGCAGGAACTGCAGGTGCACTGTCCGCTGGCGTCTCCGGTGCTGCAGGTGTCACTGGTGTTTCTGGCTCTTGAATTTCTGGTGTATCTACTGGTGCTTCTTCTGGAGCCTCTGGTGTTTCAACTGGTTCAGATTCTTGCGTTTCCTCTGGCTGCGTTTCCGCTGGCGCTTCTGGCTCTTCCACTGACGCTGGTCTCTCTGCTCCTGCGTCAGATTCGGTGCCCTCTGCTTGAACAGCCGCTTCATTCAAGGCTGCTGCTTCCGCTGCAGCTTGTTCTGCCTGCTGTTGCGCCGCTTGTTCTGCTTGGGCTTGTAAAGCCGCAACACGGGCAGCTTCTTCACGAATTCTTGCTTGCTCCGCTTCATAGGCTTCTTTTTCCGCACGCAGCTGCTCTTTTTCTTCTTCTTTCGTTGCTTCTTCGTAGGCTAACTGACTAACCAAGACATTTAATTCTGCTTGGCTTGCTTCCAAGACACCTTTTTGTACTTCCAGATGGCTCTGTGCTGCTTGCAATTCTGCCACTTTTTCTTGTGATTCCGCACGCTTTTGTTCAACTGCTTGTTGGTCGGCTTTTTGCTGTTCGATCACTTCATTATTCGCTCGAATGATCGTCGTCATGGCATGGACCCGACCCACTAGATCACTGACAGAATCAGCTTCTAGTACGGCTGTTAGAAAATTGTCGCCTTTTCCATTGACTTGTGTTTCTCTGGCTTGCTTTTCGATGTTTTCTGAGCGTTTGGCAATCCGCTCTTCTAACTGACTGATTTCCTGATCCAATCCTTCGATCGCTTGCAACAAATCACTTTGCTGCGCTAAAATGATTGCTGTTTCTTGATTTAATGAATCAATTTCTGCAGACAATCCATCAATTTCCCCTTGTACGCTTTGACGTTGCTGTCTCAACTGATCAATTTCGTTATTTTTTTGTTCGATCAATTGATCGTGATTCGTAGCAAAAACGGTCACAGGTCCGCCGAATGATGACAATACAATGCCACACATACACACTGTTGCAAAGATTTTCTTCTTCATCTGATCCTCCAAATTCAATTTTAAAACTTTTTTTTCATTTATTTGACCATTTTCATTTTACCATAGTTCAGAAACAAACCCAATCCGTAAGCGATTTACATTTTAGTTACACAAATAAACTCTGTTTTTTTATTGCATGTTCCCCACTCCTCTGCGATCAACACCCCTAGTGAATCCCTATTTATCAACTGTTCAAGAAAACTTCATAGAAAAAGTCCTTTTTCTTAAGAAAAAATAAATAATGTTGTAGATTTCACTTTTATTACATTAATTTTCTGCAAAATATGCGTGATTCACAAAATTTTAAACAGACGAAAAAAGCTCCTTCCTAGTGTTTACTAGAAAAGAGCGAGTTTTTTTGTCTTAGTTATTCGCGATAAGGGAGTAGTTGTCTCATTACAGCGATTTGGTCATCAATGGTCTGTTCTGTGATGTGACCGGTCAGAGCCAGAATCCCCAATCCTTCAATCACGAACATATAGTTTTCTGCAATCACTGCCAAGTTTTCATCTTTTAGCACGCCTTGCTGAACGCCGACTTGAAAGATCTCATGGATCGTCCGTTTCGTCTCAGAAAGTTGTGCTTGCTGCAGGGAACTGGAGGCTTCGGTTTTATGCGTATAGTAATACTCGTAGACGGCTCGCAGCATACCGTCAGAAATGCTGTGGAGTAGACGCTTGCGATGGTCGTAAAAATATTTGTTTAAAATCGTTTCAAAGGGCACTTGCTCCATGATCATCTCTCGTACATCATCAAATTTTCGTTTGGAGCGCTGCTCTAACACTGCCAAAAAAATCTCATCCACCGAACGAAAGTATAAATAAATGCCACCACGACTAATGCCGCACTCTTCGATAATGTCCTTCATTGTCGCATCGATCAAGCCTTTCTTACTAAAGACGACTTTGGCACTTTCAAGAATCAAATCACGCTTTTGTTGTTTTTTCTTTTCCGCTGTAGTCAATTCGCTCTGTTGCTTCTTTGCCATTTTTTTGGCTCCTTTCATCACATTATTAATGACACTCGTGTCATTTTGTTGTATAATCAACCTAACTTAAAAATGACACGAGTGTCATTATAAAAAAAGGAGTTTTTACAATGAATACAAAAAGTAAAACCTATCGCCTTGTCATTCGTGCCATTTTGACTGCTATTATTATTTTACAGACGATGGTGCCTTTCCTTGGATTTATTCCGATCGGTATCACTAGTTTAACGATCATCCATATCACGGTGATCGTCGCTGCCATCGTTTTAGGGACAAAAGACGGGATGTTCATCGGCTTAGTCTGGGGTATTTTTACCATGATTCGTGCGTTTACCTCTCCGACAACGCCCTTAGACATTGCCGTTTTCACCAACCCAATCATCTCGGTGGTTCCCCGTGTATTGGTTGGCTTAGTGGCTGGTCTCTTGTTTACGATCATTTACAAAAAGACCAAAAAAGTCGTCGCTGCTTCGATTGTTGCAGCAATCTTTGGGACCATCACCAATACAGTTTTGGTCTTAACGTTAATGGGAACCTTATATACTGGCTTAGTTGCCACTACCTATGGTGTCGATGCTTCGGCTTTATTCGTGACCCTCGGTGGAATTGCTGTAACGAATGGAATTTCTGAGGTGATCACAGCTGCGATCTTAACACCCATTCTAGTAAAAGCCTTATTTGCAGCAACCAGTTTACGACCCGAAAATCGTTAGTCCCTTCTCTTATCCTATCATTTTTTTCACGTTCTGAGTACTCTTTGCCCAACATTAAAAGCCCCCGATCGAAGAAAGCTTCTATTGAATAGAAATGCTTTCTTCGATCGGGGGACTTCTTCTTTTATTGGTTAAAAAAAGGTGGATAGCAAGGCAAGGATCGCTAGACCGCCTTGGGTCAAAATAATTTTCTTGTCGCTAGTCACACTGCCATATGCAGCTACTAAGATAATGTAGATCAACAGCAAGCGACTGATTTCCAATGGCGCTGAAGCAAAGGTAATACTATACAGTAACCCCAAACCAATCAGCCCATTGTAAACTCCTTGGTTTTTGAACAAGGTCACAACGATCGGTCGTTCAAGCTCTGTTTTCGTCACGTTGAAGACCCGCGCCGTTGCTTTGGACGTAGTGGCAAATGTTTCTAAATAGAGAATATAGAAAAACTCTAAGGCAACCAGTACAATCAAAATCGTCGATAAAATCGTCATCTTTATTCTCCTTGATGAGCGACAACGATCTCGCTCGGTTTGGCTGCAAAGTCAGGCATTTGTTGGAATAATTGTTGCAGCAGCGGGTTTTGATTGTGAGCGGTGATCGCTTCTTGATTCGCCCATTTTTCGACCATGACAAACCGATTGTTCTCTTCCAATGATTCATAGAGATGATAGCCGTGGCAGCCTTCCTCAGCTCTCGCCGATGCTAATAATGGCGTAACAGCGGCTAAAAAATCTGCCCGCTTTTCTTCTTTGATGTAAAACGTTGCATTAATGATTTCCATCGTTTTCCCTCCTCTTATAGAAATGTCGTAATTTGTTCTGCGTCTAACCGAACGGATTCATAGCCTAATTCTTTGGCTTTTCCGACTGAAAGGATCATGACAGGAACATAACGTTCTTTGTCTAAGCCAAAAGCTTCGGCTAATTGATCTGCTTCAAAGCCGCCGATTGGGTTGGTTTCATAGCCATGCGCCCGCGCAACTAACATAAATTGCATCGCTGCTAAACTAGCGTCGATCTTCACCACATCATTCATTTGTTCTTTTGTAAGATTTTCGTAATGCGGAATGATCGCTGCTAATTGTTGGTCACGTACTTCTGCTGGCATTTTTCCTTCTGCTACTGCTTTGTTATAAATTTCTTCCCCAAGTTCATGACAAAGCATATCGCCAAAAATCAAGACCATTGCAGAAGAGGTATCATTTTGACGAACGTTGAAACGAATCAATGGTTTCAATTTTGCTTTTTGCTCGTCGCTTTCCACAACGACAAAGCGCCAAGGCTGCATATTGACTGAGGAAGGTGCTGTCGTTGACTCTTGGATCATGGTCAACATTTCTTCATGGGGGATTTTGTAGGTTTCATCATAGACACGAACCGATTTTCGGCCAAAGGTGATCTCTGAAAAATTGTTATTGCTATATTCTGTCATGGGTTTGCCTTCTTTCATGGAACTAATTTCATAAGTAATGTTAGAAGCTGTGCTTCTTCTTTTTCGGTCAAATTGATGCCTAACGACTCCTCAGAGCTGGCATGCTTTGAAGCACAACTAGCCAAATCGGCTTGTGCTTTCGATGTCAAAGAAACAAAAATCTCGCGGTTATTGTCTTTGTTTCGTTCCCGTGTCACAAATTGTTTTTCTTCGAGAATCTTCAAATGCCGAGTGACCGCTGCACTATCGATCTTCAATTCATTCTGTACTTGATTTTGGGTACAGCGTCCTTGCTCATTCAAAAACTGCAGCAACTGATAACGGGTCAGACTAAAGCCAGTCTCTTTTTCAAAGATCGCCGTTAATTCTTGATTCACGATTTTCATCCGATACAGCAATCCGCTTAGCTCACGTAAATTCATTGCATAAACCGCTCCTTTCATCATTGACTTGTCAACTGTTGACTAGTCAAGTATAAATCATTTTCTTTTGCTTGTAAAGAGTAAGCAAAAAAGACCCGCTGCTAGGCGTACCTCATCAAGAATCGAAACAGAAATTCTTTGATGAAGGTACACCAACAGGCTGCGAATCTTCGTTACTCCAGTATTGAGAAAATACGGTAGAATTTATTTTATTTTAATTGGAAGAGTTTCTTCAAGCCCATCACGATCAGTGTAGAGATCGCTGCTGCTGCGAAGATAATGCCCCACGTGCCAGCTTGAATCGGCATCGTATCCAATAGCTCATTCATAAACGGTACATAGACCGCTGAAAGCTGTAAGCCGACGGAAAGGAGCAATGCCCCCATCAATGGTTTGTTTTTCAAGAGGGTTTTGTCTAAACCAAAGCCGCTGCTCTTACGAACGTTGAAAATATGCATCAATTGCGCCACTGCCATAAAGGTAAAGGTTGCTGTTTGTGCATAAAGCAACTCGTGATCTGTCAGCATCAGGAAGTTGAAGAAGCCAAACGCCACCAAACCAATCACGACCCCACTTAAAATGATGCGTCCTAAGAAACGCTTATTTACGAGGCCATCCGCTTTCGACCGTGGCTGGCGCTTCATAATGTCGTCTTCAGCTGGTTCAAAGGCTAATGCCATGGCTGGAGCAATATCGATGACTAGATTCAAGAAAAGGATATGCAGCGGTTGGATCGGCATGGGCATCAAGAAAATGACACTTAGAAAGATCGTCACGATCTCAACCATATTACAAGAGAACAGGAAGGAAACATATTTTTTGATGTTGTCAAAAATGATGCGTCCTTCTTTGATAGCATCGACGATCGTTCCAAAACGGTCATCCGTCAAAATCATATCGGAAGATTCTTTGGCTACTTCTGTCCCCCGAATCCCCATGGCGATCCCGATATCGGCGCCGTTGAGTGCTGGCGCATCGTTGACCCCATCGCCAGTCATTGAAACGATATCGCCTTCTTCACGCAACGCTTCCACAAGCTGTAATTTATTTTTTGGTGAAACTCGAGCAAAGACAGCGACTTCTTCGATTTTTTCGTTAAAGCCTTCTTGCCCTGCCAATTCATCGATCTCACGACCCGTCATGGTTTTTTCATGGTCTTTTAAGCCAATTTCTTTGGCGATCATGGACGCCGTCTTCGGATGGTCCCCCGTGATCATTTTCACTCGGATCCCCGCTTCTTGTGCGACCTTCACTGCTTCTTTGACATCTGTTCGCGGCGGGTCGACGATGCCCGCAAAGCCTTGGATCTTGATTTCCTGTAGTGCTGCTTTCAGCTCTGCTTCGTCCGTTCCACCCTGATAATCCTTGATGCAACCGACAGCGATCACCCGCTGCCCATGACTGGCTAACGTGTCATTGTATTCATGAAGCTGTTCTTTTTCTTTGGCATCAGCATCGGCTAAATCAATCAAGACATCTGGTGCCCCTTTGATGATCAATGTCCGTTGCTTTCCTTCATACACGGTCACCATGTATTTGTTGTCGGAATCAAAGGGCATTTCTGCGATTTTCTTCAGCCCGCTGTCCTGCTCTTTTTGGCGATCGATGCCGATTTTTTGACCTAAAACGACGAACGCCCCATCTGTTGGATCACCGAGGATCTCGTATTGCCCTTCGTTTTCACGTAAGGTGGCGGTGGTACATAAAGCACCGTTTTCGATCATCCCTTGCAGCGCATCATGATTGGCTGCATCGATCTCGGTTTCATCCTCCGAGTCTGCCTTGTAAAATTTTCCGTTGGGTTCATACCCATTTCCTGTTACTTTGAACATTTCTCCTGAACCTAAAATGATCTCAGCAACCGTCATTTGGTTTTCTGTCAGCGTCCCCGTTTTGTCACTGGCAATGATACTGGTGGCGCCCAAGGTCTCAACAGCTGATAACGATTTGACCAGTGCTTTGTGCTCGGCCATCGTCCGCATGCCTCGGGACAATGTGATCGTCGAAACGGCTGGCATTGCCTCAGGTATCGCTGCGACCGCCAAAATAATCGAGATATGGATCATTTCGACAAATGGTTGATTCGTCAAGACCCCAGCGATCAAAACTGCCACCGCAGCAAAAAGCGCGGCAATAATGATTGCTTTTCCTAGCTTGTCCAATTCGATATCTAACGGCGTTTGACGCTTTTTGTCACCCGTCAGCATGTCACTGATTTTTCCGACCTCAGTCTTCATACCGGTTTCTGTCACTACAGCATAGGCATTTCCCCGAGTTGCCGCAGTTCCTGCAAAAACGACATTGCGTCGATCGCCTAGTGGAACATCTTCTTCATAGGTTTCTCGTGCATCTTTTTCAACAGCTTCTGACTCACCGGTCAGCGCTGATTCGATGCAGGTAAAGTTGCTCGTTTCAAGTAAGCGGGCATCTGCCGCAATGGCATCCCCTTCTTCCAGAACGAGAATATCGCCTGGAACGATTTTTGCCGACTCGATCTCCATTACTTCTCCATCACGAATCACTTTTGCGGTAGTGTAAATCATGCTTTGAAGAGAATCAATTGATTTTTGTGCTCGTAATTCTGTGATAAAACCTGTCATTACAGCAATCACCACGGCAATCAATACTGCAATTCCTTCAATCGTTTCCCCCATCGCAAAAGAGAGTAACGCAGCTGCTAGCAATAAATAAACAATCAAGTTGTTCAAGTTATGCCACAGCAATTCCCATACAGAAAGGGATTCTTGTTGCTGGATCGTGTTTTCTCCGTATTTTTCTAAGCGTTTGTCGGCTTCTTTCCCGCTTAGGCCTTGCTTGCGGTCACTTTCAAAATGTTTCAAGGTCTCTTCAGTCTTTTGCTGGTAAAATTTTTCCATCAAATTCCTCCTTTAAATTATAAACTTCTTGCCGAGGGTTTCCACGTTTCTGAAGGGATAAATCGGTACAGATACCTTGCACAGTCATTTTTTGATTTGAATCGGTTCAGGCAATTGCTGAGTGAAGGGAATATAACCAATAAGAAAAGCAAGCGCAGGTTGACTGGCTGAGGGAAAAGGTATGTGTGTTGAGTATCGATCATTTTGCGAGCAATGAAGTCGCTTCTTTTAATCGTCGCAAGTGATCTTTCTATGTACGTACTTTGTGAAAAAACCATCCGGCCTACTTCTAACCTATCATGGATGAAGATGTTCGCAAAGGATTTTGCTTCACAAGTGGTGTAAAAAAACAGTCGTAACAAAATTAGCACCACCGCTTTTGGTGAAGATTGGGCAGCATGTCAGTAATGCCAAACAGGTACTCGTTTCGGTGTTTTCTTAATAAACTAAGCTTTTGCTATGTTGTGATTTACAATGTTACAACTCTAGCAAAAAAATAACTTTAAAAAGAGAACGCTTGCTGTCTTTACTTTATTTTAACAAAAAACAACAAACTTTTGAACAAAAAAAATGTTTATTGCTAAAAAAACAATTGAATTGCGACCTCTCGCTGACATTCTCCTTGCTGATCGTCTGAAAAGGTTGAATCAAAACTAGTCATGATCCATTGTGTTCATATAAAACAAGCACGCCAATACCCCAAAAAAGCATTCCTCGTTTGAATGATAAATCACCAACCGAGGAATACTTCGTATCTATTCTACTTTATGAGGGAACTTCCTCACTCTCGATGTAGCAATAGACTCGCAGATCAGGCAAAGCCTGTTTGATCCGCTGTTCGATGGTATCGATAAATACGCTTGGTTCTTCGGGTCCTAGCTTCAAGGTAAGGTCGGCGACGATCAAAAGTTCTTCTGGGCTTAGATGGAGGGTTCGCAAATCTTTGATTTGAATGATGGCAGGGTCGGCTAAAATTTGTTTGATCGTCATTAAATCAGAAGCAGAGGCGCCTTCTCCAATCAAGAGGCTATAAAATTCTTTGGCTAAAAAGACAGCAGCAGCAATCAACAAAAATCCACCCAAAATGCCGCCGAGGGAATCAAATACTGGATTGTCCGTCAATGCGGTCAATAAGATTCCTACGATGGCGATCGTCACGCTACCTAGGGCAAATAAATTTTCCGTGAAACCTAAAAGCAGATCGGAATCGCGGCTTTCTTTTAAGAAACGGACGAGGGGCTGATTTTGCTTGTTTTGTTCTTTGACTTCTTGCCATCCCTCTTGTACAGCCGTCACTTCAATGAACAAACTGACAAATAAGATCGCTGCCACCAGCTGGAGCTGTTCCACTTCGTGGGTGGGGTCTAGCAGATCACGGCTGGCTTCAACAACCGCTAAAATCCCACCACCTAAAAAAACTGTCATGGCAACTACAGTACTAAAAAATAGGTCGCTCGTCCTTCACCAAACTGATGCAGTTCACTGCGTCCTCGCTGTGCTCGGTTTTCACCGATGGCTAGAAGTCCTTGATTGATGCAATCGATCAGACTATGGATACTTTCGTTCATCAAGACAGCACTGCCGCTAAAGAAGTAGCCGATGGCTTTCATGATCAACCCTAAGACATGGGTCAGCAAAACGATTCTACGGGCTTTTTGCTCTTGCTGTTTTTCCATCATGGTTCCTCCTTCGGTGTCGAACTCGCTGTAACAAGCTGTCTCTTTTCTTAAGCATAGCACTGCACTTCCTAGATGAAAACGAAAGTGGCTTGCGACAAAGATTTACCATTTGCTCCCCTCTTGAACGCAAAAAAACCAGGATTTCTCCTGGCTTGCTTCTGACAATTATACTTCATTAATAATTTGAATCTGATCCATACTCCGTGCCATAGCCCGTTCCGTTGTCAGTACCGTACTCGTTGCCATAACCTGTTCCTTGAGACCCGTCGTCGTATCCTGTCTGAGCACCTGTGTTTTGATTTTGGGTACTCTGTTCTTCTGTCTGCTTGCCTAATGCCTTAAGCATGTCGTTTCGGATTTCATTGTAAGAGTAGTCTTGGATGTACACAATGGACTGACCATCGTAAGACTCCCCATCATACCATTCAAAGGTATGACTATTGATTTCAAACCCTGAAATCATATTTCCAGCAAGGGAAACTAAATCTTCAAACTTAAAGTTTGTATTCACGTCTTCACTGACTGAGTCTAAGATTTCTTGGTACTTGGTGACATTATTGATTTTCAAAGCTTGGTGGATCGCTGCTTCAATAACTTCTTGCTGACGATTTCCTCGATCCACATCGGTATCCATTTTACGGATGCGCGCAAAAATCAAAGCTTGCTCACCGTTCAACAACTGACGGCCTTCCGGAATCAATGTTTCCCCAGAGTTATCTGCGGCATAATCTTGATTTATGTTGTAAGGGACATTTACAGTTACACCACCAATTGCATCAATAATTTTTTTAAAGCTTATGAAATTCACATTTACATAGTAATCGATTGGTAATTGCAAATAATTTTGAACGGTTTCGATCGTGGCATCTTCTTCTCCGACTGTATAAGCACTATTGATTTTTGCTGTGGTATAGATCGTACCCGTTCCAGTTCCATCATAGATATTCGTCCAAATATCCCGCGGGATGCTGACCATATCGATTTTTTTATTTTCGCCATCATAAACCATGTAGATCAAACTATCAGTACGTGCGCTGTCTAAATGATCTGTTTGTTCACGTTCCTCATCATTATCGACACCCATCAATAAAACACCGAACTTAGAACTTACATCGGATGTTTTGAGTGATCCATCCTCTTTTCCTTTGTTAGAGCTGATCACAGCGGATTCTTTAAACATTTTATCCACTGAATTTTTTGCTGCATAATACGTATAGCCGGCAAATAAAACGATGCCTGCAATGGCGAAAAGAAAGATTCCTCCAATAATCACGCGTTTGTTGCGCGCTTTGTGGGCTCTTTGCTGTTTATATCTCGTCTTTCTATCCATAGTGCCTCCTTCATTTCTCCTGAATTGCTCTCCCCGATTGTACCAGAATTTTTACGATCCGCCTATTTTTTTAAGAAGTTTTATTCTTTTTCTGTGAAGTCCTTTAAACATTCCTTAAAAATAATTCTGGGATTGAAAGAAACTTGGATAATTAGTCAACTTCTATGGATATTTTATTAAAAAACGAGTTTTTTCATTCACCCTTTTTGGAGGGATCAACTTCTTTTTCGACAGTCAGCTGAATAATTACACCAAAGGGATCGCGAACACTTGCATAAAAAAACGCAAAAGCATTCTCACTTGGTGCTTGGATCGTCTGACTGCCTTTTTGCCTCAATCGTTGATAAAGCTTCTGAGCTATTTGGCTCTCCGCTAGCGTCAAACTCAGTGACAAGTGATTGCCTCGCTGAATCGTCTCTCCTTCAACTAATGGATTGTCTGCCAGCTGTAACTGAAAATCTCCAATCTGTAGGATGGAGTGAGAAAGATACTGCTCTTGTCCCGCAAGAATCTCCAGCGTTGGATCAAGTCTCTCACGATACTCCTGGTTGGTGATGGCAAATAAGAGGGTTGCGTCTAGTGTTTCTTGATAAAATTGAATGGCTTCTTGGGCTTTGCCGTCTAACGTTAAAAACAAAGCGATTTTTGGTTCGATCATTTGTTGGTTCCTCCTTTTCTTGTTACCATAAGTGTAACTGTGAATATTGCCAAAACTTGGCACCATTGGAGAAAGAAATGAAAAAATCAGAACGCTTAACACAGGAATTATTGTATTTACAAGGAAAAACCACTTTTCATCTAGCCGATTTGATGGAAACCTTCGCAATCTCAAAACGTACAGCCGTCCGTGATGTCCAATCATTGGAAGAGCTGGGCTTGCCTCTCGTGGTAGAAACCGGTCGTTATGGCGGCTATCAGATTTTGAAAAATCAACTGACCCCCTTGTACTTTGACAAAAATGAACGGTATACCCTTTTCTTTGCTTTGCAGCTCTTACAAAAATTAACCGATTCTCCTTTTGATCGGAGCTATCAAGGGTTACGGCGAAAATTGTTGCAGTCTTTTTATCAAGGAGACACCGAGTGGTTAGAAAAAATGGAGACGGCGGTTTCGTTTCAAGGGGTGCCTCAATTGACGAGTGCGCCGATCCTCTCAGCGCTTTTTTCAGCGATCGTACAAGAACAGGTCATCCAATTTAGCTATCAGCGTTATCAAAAAACGAGCAAAATCGTTCAGCCCTATCAGTTGGATTTTCGTGCTGGCTACTGGTACTGTTTGGCCTATGACTGTCAAAAGCAGGCTTTTCGCCGCTATCGCTGTGATGCAATGCAGGGACTTGCTCCGACTGAAAAAACAGGCTATACCTTGCAGCAGTTAGCTGAAAAACAGCTGCAGCAACAAGTGTTGACACAAACACTGGGCTATCACATCCGCTTTGATCTATCGGCAAAGGAACGCTTGTGGCAAGAAAAATATCCTGACATGGCAGTGGTGGAACGTCCTAGCGAGCTTTGCTTAGAGGGGCACATTGCCGACAATGAGCTGGGTTTTCTGGCTGATTTTCTCTTGCAATTTGGTCCAACCATCAAAGAAATCCACCCGTTAGTCCTCAAACAAGCGTATACTGAAAACGTTCGGCAAATGCTGCAGCCATTTGCAACGGACTGACCGCTTTCCTGCATTGATTATTGATTGATAAGGAGTTTTCTACCTATGTTTCTTTTAAATAAAAAAACCTTCCAAGCATTGGCTGCCCCCTATAGGACAGAAGGGGCTACCATCGGCTATGCAAAATGGCAGTCCTTCAACGCCATCACCAGCCGTAGCCTGCTCGTCTTGGATGATCAGCATTTGACGATTTTGGCGTTGAATCTTTTCTCGACAAAAGTCGTGCAGCACAAAAGCATACCGCTTGCTGAGCTGAAAAAACAGCACAAAGATCCTGTTGTAGGGATGCTCGTCCCGATTCGCTTTACTTATAAAGGGGAAACCTACCGTTTTCAAATGCAGCGAGTGATCTTGCCCTTGGGAGATTGGCAAAAAACCTTTCTTGCCCGCTGGCAGTCGTGGTAAATGAGCAGCAACTGGCAAGGTTCGTTTTCCTAGAAAAAGACTTTTCCAGTGATTTACATTTTTTTGCAAGAAAATGAATAGATTTTTCAGGGGATGTTTTCGGCTATTTCGTTCTATGGTAAGATGTCCCTAAAGAATTGGAGGCTGTTATGGATTTTATTGAAAGCGAACGTTTACTGCTCCGTCCGTTTCAAGAAAGTGATTTTGCCGATACCTTTGCTATTTATCGTCAAGCGGAAGTCTGCCGTTTCTTACTTCATGAGCCTTGGCAGACAGAAACGGCAGTGGCAGCTTTTGCCAAAAAATGCCAACAGCACGCCTTGACGGACCAAGCAGGCCTTTCTTTGGCGGTACTACACGATCAAACGGTCATCGGCGATTTGTCGGTGTGGTTTACTGGTCAGCCGTCTTCCGTTGAAATCGGCTATGCCTTCCATCCGTCATTTGGCGGACAAGGGTTTGCTCAAGAAGCATTGAAGGAATTATTGGACTGGTTGTTTGCCAGTCAGAAGATCCATCGGGTCCAAGCGACGCTAGACGCCCGCAATCAGGCCTCAGCTAAGCTTTGCCAACGCATTGGATTACGCCAAGAAGCACATTTTATCCAAGACTGGTGGAACAAGGGGGAATGGACCGATAGTTTGGTTTTTGCCTGTTTGGCCAGTGAACATCCTGCTCATCCGAAATAATTTAGGAGGTTTTTTATGATTAGCTTGTTACGCTATGCCAAGGATTATCGCAAACAGATTATTCTTGGTCCGTTTTTCAAATTTTTAGAAGCGGTGTTTGAATTGGTCCTGCCTTTGCAGATGGCCGCTCTAGTCGATGAGGGGCTACGGCAAAACAATTGGACGAAAGTCGTTGAAATGACGATCTGGATGATCGTGATGTCCGTGGTAGGCATGATCTGTGCCGTCATCTGTCAGTATTATGCTTCCGTCGCTTCTCAAGGCTTCGGGACGGAATTACGCAATCGCTTGATGAAAAAAATCAACACCCTTTCCCATAGCGAACTGAACTTATTCGGGACGGATACCTTGATCACCCGAATGACCAACGATATCAACCAGATGCAGATTGCTTTGGCGATGCTGATTCGGCTGGTGGTCCGGGCGCCCTTCTTAAGTATCGGTTCGGTGATTATGGCCTTTGTCATTGATTGGCAAGCTGGCTTGATTTTCCTACTCGTCTTACCGCTCTTTTGTATCGTTTTATTCTGGATCATCGCCAAGACCGTGCCGTTATATAAGAAAGTTCAAATTCATCTCGACGAATTGAACGAACTAGTGAGTCAAAATTTAAGCGGGATTCGGGTGATTCGTGCTTTTGCCCGCACAAAAACGGAAACGAAACGTTTTGATAAAGCAACTGATGATTTAAGTGATGTCTATTTACGGGTCACAAATCTCTCCGCCTTATTGACGCCTGCCACCACCTTGATCATGAATGTCGGCATTATCGCGTTGTTTTATATCGGTGGATTCAAGGTCAATATTGGCAATTTGCAGCAAGGACAAGTGTTGGCACTGGTCAATTATATGAATCAAATGCTCTTAGCATTGATCGTGGTTTCCAACTTAGTGATCATCTTTACCCGTGCCGCAGCATCTGGTTCACGGATCAATGAAGTGTTAGCCACTGAGCCGTCGATCGGCGATGAGCTTTCAGAAGTCTTTATGGATCAGCCGAAAAACAACGTCGGAGCGATTCGCTTTGAGCACGTTGATTTCCGCTTTTCAAAAGAATACGGATTAGCCTTGAAAAACATTGATTTCCAAGTCGCGCCGGGGACTATTTTAGGTATCACTGGACCAACCGGGAGCGGGAAATCTGCCTTGACCCAATTGATCCCCCGCTTCTACGATGTGGCTGATGGCAAAGTGATCGTTGACGGGCACGATGTGCGGAAATGGCCTTTACAGCAATTACGCCAAAAAATCGCCATGGTGCCTCAAACCGCCGTGCTGTTTACGGGAACGATTCGAGAAAACTTGCAATGGGGCAAAAAAGATGCCACCGATGAAGAGTGTTGGCGAGCACTCGAAATCGCTCAAAGCCGCGACTTCGTTGAAGCCTTGCCGCAGCAACTGGATACCCCGATTTTTGAAGGCGGCAAGAACTTTTCTGGGGGACAAAAACAACGGTTAACAATTGCCAGAGCATTGATCGCTAAACCAGATATCTTGATTTTGGATGATTCTCTAAGTGCCCTTGACTATCAAACCGATCTTGATTTGCGGATGGCTTTAAAAGAAAGCATTCGTGGTACGGTCATCATCATCTCCCAACGAGTTCGCTCCATCCAAGATGCGCAGCAGATCTTGGTCTTAGACCAAGGGAATTTGGTAGGCAAAGGGACCCATGAAGAGCTGCTGGCAACGTCAAAAGAATACCAAGAAATCGTGGCATCACAGGCAGAGGAGGAAGAAGCATGAAAAAGAAATCATTCGATTGGTCGGCCTTTCGTCGCTACCTCCCTTATTTGACTGCCTACGCGAAAGAAACTTGGGCAGCAGTTGTCCTCGGGATCGCTGCTGGTGTTTCCTCGGTTTATATGACGTATCAGATCGGTCAAGCCGTCGATCAGCTGATAGGTGCCGATCAAGTGCAGTTCAGCGCCCTCTATCGTATTTTGCTTTTGTTTGCCGGAGTGGTTTTAGTGACTGTGGTCAGTCAATGGTTGATCCAGCGACTAGGCAACCGCGTGGCGTATTTATCCGTCGCCGACTTACGTAAAAAAGGCTTTGCCCATCTCAATACATTGCCGTTGCGCTATTATGACCAAAACTCCCACGGCAACATCGTCAGTCGCTTTACCAACGACATGGACAATATTTCCATTGCCGTCGCTGCAGTCTTTAACCAGCTGTTCTCTGGTATTTCGGTCGTCTTGATCGCCTTAGTCGTCATGCTGCAAATGAGTGTGCCCTTAACGTTGGTCGTATTGGTTTCGACCCCGATCATCTTTTTGGTCAACTGGATCGTGGCACGAACGTCTCAATCGCATTTTGCTCGCCAACAAGAAATCGTCGGCGAAATTTCTGGCTTTGTTACGGAAATGATCGGCAATCAAAAAATCGTCAAAGCCTTTGATCGAGAAACCATCAACCAAAACCGTTTTGAAACGATCAACCAAGAATTGAATGTCCGGGGGCAAAAAGCCCAGTTTTCTTCTTCTTTGACCAATCCCCTTTCACGATTCGTCGATCACTTGGCGTATCTGTCAGTCGGCTTTGTCGGCGGTCTGCTTTACTTTTCTGGTTCAGGTGCAGTCACGGTTGGGGTGATATCCAGCTTTACGATCTACTCCAGTCAGTTTTCGAAACCATTCATTGAATTGTCGGGAATTACCACCCAGATCCAAACGGCATTAGCTGGACTTTCAAGAACCTTTGAGCTGTTGGATCAAGAGCCCGAAACAGCCGATGACCAAGAATCTCAATCACTGGGTGAGATCAAAGGCGAGATTGCCTTTGAGGAGGTTTCTTTTGCTTATGATCCTGGTCAAAAATTGATTGAAGATTTCACTTTTACCGCAAAACCTGGAGAAACCGTCGCGATCGTCGGAAAAACTGGTGCTGGTAAATCGACGTTGGTCAATTTATTGATGCGTTTCTATGATGTCGATAAAGGGGCAATCAAGATCGATGGCACTGATATTCGTCAGTTGAAACGAGAAGAATTACGGCAAAGCTTCGGAATGGTCTTGCAGGATACGTGGCTCTTTGATGCCTCTTTACGAGAGAACCTGCAATACGGCAATGACACTGCCACAGATGAAGAAATCTACGATGCCTTAAAGCATGCCTATATGTATGAGTATGTGATGCGCTTACCAGAAACACTAGATACACCGATCGGTCATCAAGGGATCAAGATCTCTGACGGGCAACGGCAGCTCTTGACGATCGCCCGCACGATGATCAGCAACCCACCCATGCTGATTTTGGATGAAGCAACCAGTTCGGTTGATACTCTGACTGAGAAAAAAATCCAAGATGCTTTCTTGAAAATGATGGAGGGCAAAACCAGCTTTGTGATCGCCCATCGCTTATCAACGATTCGAGCAGCAGACAAGATCCTGGTGATGGATGCCGGTCAAATCGTGGAGCAAGGAACCCATGAAGAATTACTGGCAGAACAAGGCTATTACTATCGCCTGTACCATGCTCAATTCCAACATTGATCAGCCATACCACAAACCCCCATCAGCTCAAAGGTACCTGCTTGAGCTGACGGGGGTCTTTTTTTATTTATTGGTTCCAAACATCGGCATATTCTGGTTTGCGTTCAAATTCTTTTTTGGCAAAGGGACACAAAGGAATGATTTTCTTTTGTTCTTTGCGGGCTTTTTCCACCCCTTTTGCCACTAGTTTTTCGGCCAGACCTTGGCCCCGATATGCGGGATCGACAAAGGTATGGTCAATGATCAAGCGCGTTTCGCCCGCTTCCGACCACGTCATTTCACCGATTTCTTTGTCGCCGTCTTTTAACACAAATCGAGTGTTTTCTTCTAAGATTTCCATGGTTCTTCCTCCTTTAATATGTACTTTAATGCACCGCTGGGGCAAGTGTGGATCACTTGTGCCGCTTGCGCTGCTTCCCCATTATCAGGAATCACCCATGGGCGCCGTCCAACTTCAAAAATAGCGGGATTGCCCCGCACACAGTTGCCGCTGTGGGTGCAGATCTCTTTGTTGTAATAAATATCGATCGCTTCGCCACGATACTTCCGATATCCTGCAGCAATCAACCCTGCTTCTGTTTCCTTGCCTAGTGGCTGTTCGTCCATGTTGAACACCCTCCTCTTATTGATTGTCAGAAGCAAACTGCCTGCCTCCTCCTTCATCATACGACTTCTCGAGAAAAAAAATAAATCATTTGTTCAAAAATAACTTCTCAGTTGCCGATCATTAGCCAAAAGCTTGCGGCAGCACAATAAAGCGTCCCGTCAAAACATGTTGCTTTGACAGGACGCTGATTTTCATTCGTGAGGCGCTTTTGCAACAAAATGAAACCGCTGCGTGGCGTAATCCCCTGCTAAATGAGGATCGATATACAACCCGAGCTGCATCAATTCATCGCCACCGAAGGTCTCTCCCCCACTTTGATAGGTAAGGTCAGGATCTAAGCCAGCCAGTTTTAAAGTAACCAATGGTGCAGAGGCTTCGGCTAAGACTCGGAAGTAAAAGACGATCGCTTCTTTTTTATCTGGGGAAACATACAGCCAGGCGGTGTCATTGCCTTCATAAGGGCTGAGCAGTCGAACAAAGCGACCCAACTGCAGCAGGCGCCGATGTTTTTTATAAAAAGCGATTTGTTCTTTGATCTGCGCTTTTTCTTCTTGTGTCAGCTGTGTCAAGTCAAGCTCATAGCCCAACAAGCCAGACATTGCAGCATTGCCACGAATCGCTAGATCCGTTGCCCGTTGGGTCTGATGGTTCGGGATCGCTGAGACATGGGCACCCATGGTGGATGGCGGATAGACCAGACTGGTTCCGTATTGGATCTTCAGGCGGGCGATGGCATCGGTGTTGTCGCTGGTCCAAATCTGCGGCATATAATACAAGAAGCCAGCATCAAAGCGCCCACCGCCACCAGAACAGCCTTCAAACAGGATCGTTGGATAGGCAGTGGTCAGTTTTTCCAGAAATTCATACAAGCCCAGCAGATAGCGATGTGCGACTTCCCCTTGCTGGGCAGGATCGAGGAGCAAGGAATAGACATCCGACAGACTGCGGTTCATGTCCCATTTGATATAGTCGATGGCAACCGTATCAAACAGTTGGGTTAACTGGTGATAGAGATGGTCTCTGACATCTTGCCGAGAAAAGTCCAACACATACTGACTGCGGCTAAGCGCTGGCTTGCGATTGGGTACTTGTAACAGCCAATCGGGGTGTTGTCGGTTCAGTTCACTGTCACCCGAAACCATTTCTGGTTCCAGCCAAAGCCCGAATTGCAGCCCTTCGTCATGGACTTTTTGGGCAAATCCTGCCAAGCCAGAAGCCAGCTTGCCTTCGTTTTCAAACCAATCGCCTAATGAGGTTTGGTCATCTTCTCGCTGACCAAACCAGCCGTCATCCAAAACAAACAGTTCGATTCCCAGCTCCTTGGCTTCATCAACGAGGGCATCTAGCTTTTCTTCATTGAAATCAAAGTACGTTGCTTCCCAGTTATTGATCAGGATCGGCCGTTCTTGCTTTTTGTATTTCCCCCGAATCAAATGCTCATCATAAAAATCATGATAGGTGGCTGACAGCTGATTCAAGCCAGCCTCACTATAAGCGATCACGGCTTCTGGGGCTTGAAAGCTTTCAGTTGGCGGCAATTGCCAGGCAAATTGATGGCTGTTGATCCCCATGATCACACGGGTCTGGTGGTAAGGATCTTTTTCGATGATGGTTTCATGATTGCCGCTATATAGCAAGCTAAAACCAAAACACTCCCCAGCAAACTCCGTAGCATTAGGTTCCAGCAAGACGGCAAAGGGATTTTGCTGATGGCTGCTGGAACCCCGCTTGCTGTCTAAACGCTTGATGCCGCGATGGATGGGTTCTCGGGTCACTTGACGTTCCTTCGCCCACGCCCCTGGCAAGTGGATCAAATCAAAGGGCCGGTTAGGAAAATCCAGCGCTTGACTCGCTAGCTGTTCGATCGTAACAGGCTGGTTTCCGTGGTTGATTACTTTACTAGAGCGGACGATCACTGCCGCATCCTCAAAAATCGTGTAAAACAGCTGCAGCTCAAGTCCCGCCACATCATCTTTTAAGGACAGAATCAGTGTTTCGATGCCGTCGCCGGCCCCATGGGTCTGAGGCAATCCTGCTAGGGCGGGTTTGCCTTGTTGAATCTGGTAATCACTAAAGACAAAATGGCTGACTCGGCTACCGTTAGACTGGCGAATCGTATAGGCAGCTTCTCGAAAGTCCCCGAAGCCATTACCAGGAAACTCCAGCATCAAGGTATCTAATGAAAAAAGCCGATCGCTGCTGTCTGGGGGATTAGGTGAAAAGGACCGATCAAGGCGTGGGTAGCGATAGCCACCAGAATAATGGGCGATTTTCTTCCCAAAATAAAGGTGCGCCACATTGCCCCCTTCCTCTATCTGTAAGAGATAGCTGATTTGATCGTTGCTTAAATGAAAGACGTTTAATTGTTTGTCAAAAAGAATCATATCGTACCCTCTACTTTGTATTTGTTTGCTGATGTCCCGCTTATTTCACGGATCCCAGCATCCCTTGGACAAATTGTTTTTGTAAAACGAAGAAAATGATGGCCGTTGGCAGTGTGGCGATCACGATGCCGCACATCATCATGCCATAATCAGGTGTATAAGAAGCACCCATTGCTGAAAGAACCAGTGGAACGGTCCGTTTGTCTGGTGATTGCAGGGCAACTAATGGCCATAAATAATTGTTCCAGCTGCCCATAAACGTAATGATCGCGGCAGCTGCGTAGGTATTTTTAGCCGTAGGCATGTAGACTCTAAAGAAAATACTCAGTTCATTCAAGCCATCGATCCGAGCAGCTTCGACTAATTCTCTAGGGAATGCCTTGATGTTTTGGCGGAAAAAGAAAATCAAAAAGGCGGTACAGACTGAGGGCAAAATCACGACAGCGAAGGTATTGATCCCGATCGGTGTGCCGCTAAGTTTGCTGAACATCCGATAGAGCGGGATCATTAGCGCGGCAAAAGGCACCATCATCGACAGCAGGAGAATATTAAAGATGCGGTCTTTGGTTTTCGTCCGATAGATCTCAAAGCCATACCCTGCCATGGAGGAGAACAACAGCGCAAAGACGGTCGTAATCACGGCAATCACTGCGGAATTGCCTAATGCCCGAGTAAAATTCAAATCAGAAGAAAAGAGATTTTGGAAGTTGATCACCAATTGATCGCCAATCATGATTTTTCCAGCAACGATATCAAAGGTTTGATTGGTCATCCCTAGAATCATCCAAACAAATGGAAAAATAGAGATGAAAGCCAAAATCGCCAGAAAGACGTATTTTAAAGTGAGTGAGATTGTTTTCAATTTTCTTTTCCTCCTATTTTCGTTTGGATGATCGATAAGATCACGATCGCAATCACGATAACAAAGGAGACCGCAGCGGCGTACCCAAAGTTTGGCGTGAATTTGTAACTCAAATTGTAGATATATTGCGACAAGGTCGTCGTGGCATTGGCTGGTCCACCGCCAGTGATATTTTGAACTTCATCGAATAATTGCAGCGTACCGATCGTTGAGGTGATCGTGGTAAATAAGATGATTGGACGCAAGTTGGGAATCGTGATTTTGAAGAATTGATCCCATTTCGTGGCACCATCGATCTCTGCCGCTTCGTAAATACTTGGATCGATATTTTGCATGCCTGAGATGAAAAAGATCATATTGTAGCCAGTCCAACGCCACGTGATGGCAAAAATGATCAGTACTTTTGCCCAGAAGGGATCCGTCAACCATTGGATCGGTGCATCGATCAGGTGTAGTTGCGTCAAAAAGTTATTGACTAACCCATTTGCCGAAAAGAGACTTTTCATGATCAAGGAATAAGAAACCAAGGATGTGATACAGGGTAAAAATAAGGCGGTGCGGAACAGCCCTTTAAATTTCAATTTTTTGTCATTCAATATGTTCGATACGATCAGCGCCAAAAAGAGCATGATCGGAACTTGGACTAATAAGTATAAAAACGTATTGCCAAAGGCTTTTTTAAAGGTTGAGTCGCTCAACATCCGCTGATAGTTGCCAAGACCGTTAAAGGTCATCGCTGTCGGTGGTCCTGATTGGAATGACGTGAACAATGCCGAGACCATCGGAATAAAGACCAGCATCGTGATCAAAATGACGGGTAAGGTAATAAAGGCATTGCCGTTTGCAAACCAATTTTTTGTTTTGTTTTTCATTGTAATTCCCCCTTAACACAGAAACTCGCGATCGCTCACGAGTTTCTGCAAAGTTGTTCGATTAGTTTGCAATTTGTGCTTCCACTTGTGATTGTGCTTCTTCTAATACTTTATCGATGTCTTCGCCGTTGATCACTCGTTGCAAGCTTTCAGTCAAGACAGATTCAATGGCATAGGTGTGATTGCCGTAGTTCACGGCTGGAATTTCTTGTGACCATTGAGAGAAATCTTGGAAGACTTTTTGACCGCCATAGAAATCAAGCCCCGACGTATATTCTTCCGTTTCTTCTGCAGCATTCATGGTTGAAACCAAACCGATCTCGGTAGCTAATGTACCCATCAATTCTTTATTTGAAGCAAAGGTATTGGCTAAAAAGTCTTTGGCATTTTCTTCGCCGTCAACCCCTTTGATCACGTACCAGCCTGCTCCGCCGATGCTAGAAGCATTGACTGAATTGCTGTTGCCAGCGATAGATGGGATTGGAGCGATCGCCCATTTGCCGCTTTGGTCTTCCGCGCCTTGAATCGTGCTGGAATACCACGCACCAGTTGGCGCAGAGGCGACATTCCCCGATTGAACGGCATTGACCCCGCCATCCCAATCAGAAACTTGTTCAACTAAGCCTTCATTCAACAATGTTGCTAAGACAGTTAGACCGGCTTTAAAGGATTCATTGTCTTTGATGGTTACGGTGGAGCCATCTTCACCGGTATACCATTCGCCTGCCGATTGCATAATGATTCGTGCCAAGCCAAGATCGCTTGGGTCTAACGACATCATAGCGTGACCCGTTTTTTCTTTGACGTCTTTGGCGATGCTGATAAAATCATCCCAAGTAATATCTTGGAGATCGGCCTGCTCATAGCCTGCATCGGTCAAATAATCTGTGAGGTAAAATAGTCCTGCGACGCCACTGTCAAATGGCACCCCATAAATGACATCGTCGACTTTATTGACCGCAAATTTATAGCTGGAGAAATCCTCCTCATTCACGATATCCGTTAGATCACTAAACGCATCTGGATAAGAAGAAAGGTATCCTTGGATGCGGTAGTCTTCGATCAAAACGATATTTGGTAGTCCGTCCGTATTTCCAGATGCCAGACTCGTATTTAATTTTTGAACGATATCATCTTGTGACATCGTCACGACTTCCACATCGACATCTTGATTTTCATATACTTTTTTGGCTTCATTGACTGCCTTGATGTTGAAGGTCTCATCCCATGCCCAGACCGTGACTTTGTTTGAGGACTCGCCAGAATCCCCAGAGCTTGTGTTGCTGTTTCCGCAAGCCGCCAAAGTCAGCACTGCAGCCGCCGTTACCATCGATGCAAGTAGTTTTTTCATTTTTATCCCTCTTTCCTTTTATTTACATGGCTAACTATACACTGATTTTGTAACCGTATTCAATGATTATGAAAGAGCTTACTAAATTTGTCCAAAAATAGAAAAAAGTTACAATACCTTTCTTTTTTGAAAGCGTTTATAATAAAGAAGAGATATAGGGGGGATACCATGACTATTTTACGCACGGTCTTAGTCGTTGATGATGAGGCAACGATCCGAGATGGATTGAAACATATGATACGTTGGGAGCAAGAAGGGTTCCGTCTCTTAGGCGATGCAGCGAACGGGCAAGAAGCTTTGGCGCTGATCCATGAACTGAATCCCGACATCGTGATCACGGATTTGAAAATGCCACAAATGGACGGTCTTCAACTCACAACGATCATTCAACAACAATATCCAGAAGTCCATTTTTTGGTCTTGAGCAGCTACGATGATTTCCAATACGTCAGTCAGTCTTTTAGAAATGGTGCCGTAGATTATCTTTTAAAACCGACACTGACGCCGACACTCTTGTTGAAGACGCTGCACAACATCTCACAAAAGCTGTCACATACAAAAGGCTCCGTGACTGAGGAGACGCAGCTGCAAGAATCGTTGAATCGCTATTTAGCAGGGTATGAAGAACCGTTGTCTCCTTTGGCGGACTACCTTGCATTCGATCAGTCGCAACAGCAAGCCCAAATTTTGACCACCAATTTTAGCGGCTTTCGTGCCAATGATCAGCTGCTGCATGCATTAACGGAATTCACTCAATCACAACCGCAGGTAAAGACGCTCTTTTTTCAAACCAGTAACAAAGATGCCGGCTTAGTGATCAGTTATCCAGAAGGAACGGATGTTTATTCCTCTTTGAAAGAAACGTTGGAACAATTGCGTTTTACCGAGCCAGACGCCTTCTTTACTCTCAGTGTGCCCTTTCAAAAGATTGAACAGTTGCGGGACCATTTTGTGACCCTTAAAGCCAAAAGCCAAGGACAATCGTTTTTTTATAAACGACAACGGTTGGTGCCAGAACAAGAACTCTTTTTGTACATTGAAAGTGATCGCTTTGATACGAAGAAGTTCTTACGGGCTTTGTTAGACAACAACTTTTTGTTAGGAATCACCAGAATCGAGGAATATTTTAATGACATGATCTTATCCAATGTCGATCCGACATTCTTAAAACAGCAGGCCAGCAGTATTTTTTACACGTTACTGTCCCGCTTGGAAGAAGAATTTCCCACTGCTCCACGCTTTAGCCGCTTAAAAGCCGAATTTTTGCATGCCATCGGTCACGTGCAGTATTTGGAAGATTTTTCTGATTTGTTGTTGGCGACCATTGATGATATTCGTCAACAGCTGACGACCTTATCACCGCTGGATGAAGATGATCTACTCGTTGCGATTCAGCGCTTTATTCAAGACAACTACACCAAAAGTCTGTCTTTGTCTGAACTAGCTGAAACCTTTCATTTTAGTTACACCTATCTTTCGGCTTTTCTTTCTGCGAAACTGAAAATGAGCTTTTCTGAGTATGTAAAGAAAACCCGCTTGGATAAAGCCAAAGAACTGCTGACACAATCTGATCTGAATCTATCTGAAATCAGTGAAGCGGTCGGGTATTCGGATATCAGCTATTTTTCTCGCATCTTTAAGAAAGAATGCCAAGTCACCCCATCGAAGTATCGGCGGTTGAATCAATTATGAAAATCAACCAATGGATTCAGAAAAATGAATTATTCAGTCGGATCTTCCTCTTTGTTGTCGTCGGGGTCATTAGTGTTTGTCTGCTAACCGTCGTCGTGATCTATGGTCGCTCGAAAAATGCCTATGTTGCTTCGTACCAGAGTTCCAATCAGCTGCTACTGGAAAAAATCCAAGAAGATTATGAGCGTCTGAACGAGAATATCCATCGGATTTTTGACATCGTCGATGAAAGCAAAGCCGTTGAAACATACTTAGAAGGCGACATGAATCAAGGCCGTACGATTTTAGAATTAAACGAGCAATTAAAAGACACCCGCTCTTTGTTTCAAGACATCCCCTCGAATTTAGTGTTGATTGGGGTCAACGGGGGCACTTTCTTTCAAAACGATGCGGTTCGCAATCAATCAGTAGATGATTTTCTCGCCAGTGCCTTTATCCAGCAGATCAATGACAATGACGCCATCAGTCAGTATTATTTCTTAGATCAAGGCTTGAGCACCTCCACCAGCGACTCCCCTGGCTTGATGTACGTGCGCAAATTAATGAAAGAAGAAACGATTTTCGGCTATGCCCTGATTTTCTTAAAAGAATCCGATTTTTCTTCGATCTATCGTCAACTCTTAGATACCAGTCTTCACTCGATCTATATCGTCAATGAGCAAAATCAAATTCTCTCCACTTCTGATCCGAGCCTTTTAGGCAAGCCATTTGAAGATCGTCTCGTCACGGTCAAAAGAGATACTAGCATCAATCAGCTGCCCCTTTATTCGTATCATTTTACTTTTTACGATGTTTTGGATGAATCGCATCTAGTACGCAATATGAATCTGATCAAGCCAGCTCTTTTAATTTCTGTCGTCAGTATTTTACTCTTTAGTCTGCTGGCGTTTTGGATCATCCGCAACATCACCCAACCGATTTATCAGTTGATCGCCAAGCTGCCTGCGGTCACTCAAGGCGATTTCAGCGACAAGGTTACCATCAACGGGACGTACGAAACGCGAGAATTGGGGCGTGCGTATAACTTGATGCTAGAGGACTTGGAATCTTATGTCGATCATTTAATGATTACAGAAGCCGAAAAACGCAAGTTCGAGATCCGCTCGTTGCAAATGCAGATCCAACCGCATTTTGTCTACAACACATTGACTGCCATCAAGTTTTTGATCTGGCAAAACGAACAAGAAGCCGCCACCCAAGCGATTGAAAGCTTTGTCCAATTGTTGCGGCACACCTTTAACCGCAAAGAGATCGTCCCCTTAAAGGATGAGCTAGCGATCGTGGAAGAATACCTCGTGTTAATGAACGTACGTTACGGCAATCGCATCCAATCAACGATTTTTTCAGAAGATGGCTGCGAAGATATTCTTGTACCGAAGATGATTTTGCAACCGATTATCGAAAATGCCTACCTGCATGCCTTTCCCGAAGAGGATTCAGGATTGATCCAGATTTTTTCTCGCGTCAGTAAGGAAGGCCTGAAAATTGAGATCATCGATACGGGCATCGGGTTCAATGAAGAGCACCCAACCAGCACCGCCAACCATTTTGAACACTATTCGGGTATTGGCTTAGACAATATTGATCAGCGTATCAAGCTGCTCTATGGGGAAAAATACGGATTGACTGTAGAATCACGCATCAACGAAGGAACCACCGTTCGCTTGCTGCTGCCGATCCAGCGGGAGGAACAAAACTGAGCCAAAGAACTAGGTCTGCACTTTGCCGTTAGTTCTTCAATGCTTCGTTCACTACAAAAAACCTACCGTCCTTGATAGATACCCATCAAGAACGGTAGGTTTTGTTTCCCTATTCAAAGACGGTCATTTCTTGTCCGTCCATAGTGATCAAGCTGCCAAAAGGATGTCGTTGGGCATTTGCAAAGCTTCGATTGCGAAACAGCACCTGAACCTTTCCCAACCCTTCCATACAAATTCGATAACCGCTCGCCTCTGGCTCAACAGAGATTGTTCCAGTTGGCACGCCTTGCTGATCACAGACTTCAGCAGAAACTGCTTCCGTTATTTCAAAGGCATGAACGATCAGGTTTTTGGTGTAGTCATAGGCGGCGGTCTGTTCAACGCTTCCTTCAATGATCAGTGAATTCGGTCGTACCATCAACGGTAGATGGAAATAGTCATAGCGTTCTTCCCACCATTTTTGGCCTTCATAGCGTTTGTTGTCTAAATAATTTGTCCAAGTTCCAGCTGGCAGATAGAACGGAACCTTTCCTTGCTCATTAAAAATCGGCGCAACTAGTAAGCGATCCCCCAGCATATACTGCTTATCAATGGCATAAACCGTCTGATCCTCTGGGAACTCTAGCATCAACGGACGCATCAGGGGAATGCCCGTTTTTGCAGTGTCTGCTGCTTGACGATAAATATAAGGCATTAGGCGGTTTTTCAATTTTGAAAAAGATTGACTGACTTTTGCTGCTTCTTCTCCAAAATTCCATGGTACCCGATATTCAACATTGCCATGGTAACGACTGTGGGTCGACAATAAACCAAATTGCGTCCAACGTTTATACAAGTCGGGAGTCGCTTGTTCTTCAAACCCGCCGATATCATGGCTCCAAAATCCAAAACCAGATAAGACAAAGGATAAGCCACCACGCAGAGACTCTGCCATCGAAGAATATTCAGATAAATTGTCGCCTCCCCAATGGACAGGAAATTTTTGGGAACCAACAGAAGCAGAACGAGCAAAAAGAACGGCTTGATTTTCCCGCATTTCCGCCAGCAGTTCAAAGACGGTTTCATTGTATAGATAGGCGTAATAATTGTGCATTTTTTTCGGATCTGATCCGTCATAATAGACGGCATCTTCAGGGATCCGCTCACCGAAGTCCGTCTTAAAGGAATCAACACCCAATTCAATCAATTCCTTTAAGCGATCTTTATACCATTGACGAGCCTCTGGATTGGTAAAATCAATGATCCCTTGTCCAGCTTGCCAAAGATCCCACTGCCAGACTTCACCTGCTTGGTTCTTAATAAAGTACCCTTTCTCTTTGCATTCTTGATATACAGAGGCTTTTTGCCCAATGTAAGGGTTGATCCATAAACTGACTTTTAATCCTTTCTCATGGATTTTCTTTAGTAATCCTTTCGGATCAGGAAACAATTCGTCATTCCATTCAAACCCACACCATTCAAATTCCTTCATCCAGAAACAATCAAAATGAAAGACATCAAAAGGAATATCACGAGCTTGCATTTCATCGATAAAGTGCATCACTGTTTCTTCACTATAATCAGTTGTAAATGAAGTGGATAGCCATAAGCCAAAAGACCACGCTGGCGGTAAGGCGGGTTTTCCTGTCATGTCGGTGTATTTTTCTAGAATGGCTTTCATATCTGGTCCATAGATGATGTAATAGTCCAGACGCTGCCCCTCGACACTGAATTGCGTGCGGGAAACGTTCTCAGAAGCTACTTCAAAGGAAACCGCTTCGGGATGATCAACAAAAATACCGTAGCCTTTATTCGTCAAATAAAACGGAATATTTTTGTATGCCTGCTCGCTACCCGTACCACCGTCTTGATTCCAAATATCAACGGTTTGACCGTTCTTGATAAAAGGAGTGAACCGTTCCCCTAATCCGTAAACAAATTCATAAGGATCTAGCGAAAGCTGTTCTCGCATATACTGCTTGCCGTCATTTCCCGAAATTTTAGCCTGTGCTTTAGGCATGGAAGAAGTCAACAAGCTACCTTCTCCGAAAAAGTCAATTTTAAAAGCCGCTTGTTTAGGGACTTTCGCTTCCAATGATCCAGATTTGAAGATATACATGTCTTCGTTATCGGTATCGATCTTCACGTCTGCCGGTTGAGTATCTAGTGCAAACGACGGGGCCTGCATCGTCTGATCATGATGCACCAAGCTGACTTTGATTACATCGTTTTGCGGAGTTGAAAACGTGAGTGTGGTTAAACCAAGGTTTAAGGTATCGCCACGCCGCTGAATCTCTTGATAGGGCAGATAAAGGGTCAATTGCTCCTTTTCTACCTTATGATCATAAGCAATTCGGGGATGTTCGAGTTGGACGCCTTCTTTTGCCAGCCAATAGCCATTTGTAAATTTCATCTTCTTTTCCTCCTACTTTACTGCACCATCTGAGATGCCTTTCACTACATGTTTTTGCAAGGCAATAAACAAGAGAATGATTGGCAGAACAACGATCACCAGAGCTGCTAGCGCTAAATGCCATTGCTTGTTAAATTCGCCGAAGAAATAAAACATCCGCAAGGGAATCGTATACATTCCGGCTTTATTAATACTTAATGAAGGCAATAAATAGTCATTCCAAAACCACAATGTATTCAAAACAATCACCGTTACCGTCGTTGGTTTCAACAAAGGCAATATTACTTTCCAATAAATCTGAAAGGTATTCGCCCCGTCAATGATCGCTGCTTCATCCAGCGATCGTGGAATGCCTCTTAACGCACCATAATACAAAAAAGTCGACATACTGACAGCCAATCCCAAGTACATTATCATTAGACCCGGCTGATTTAACAAATTCATTCGTCCAAAAAGAGAAATCAGTGGAATCATGATCCCTTGAAAAGGGATCAGCAAGCCGATGGCAACAACAAAATAGAGGACTGAACTTAAGCGGCTGGTATTTCTCGATAAAGCGTATGCTGCCATTGAAGAAACAAAGACCACCAAGATCAAAGAACCGACAGTAATCAACAATGAATTCATTAAACTTCTGATGAAATCCAGTTTTTCTAACGCCTCTTGATAATTCTCAAAGGACAATCCGCCAGGCAGCGACAACGTACTCTGAAAGATCTCTGCTTTTGTTTTAAATGAATTGATCACGATCAAGAAAAACGGATAAAACCATAAGCACGCAAGTAAAAGACCACTTACGATCAGCAGACTGTGCTGCAGCTTTTTTTTCTTCTGCCGTCTACTTTTTGTATTCCCCTTTTTAGTAGAGGAGTGACGAGTCTCGATCATGCGCTGATCTCCTTTCTGCGGGTAATTGAGATTTGAATAATGGAAATAATGACAATGATCACCAGAAATATCATCGCTTTTGACTGAGCAAAGCCCATTTTTCTCATTGAAAAAGCTTCATTGTAAATATTCATGGCTGCCATCTGAGTCGAATTGAACGGTCCGCCCTGTGTCAACGCCAAGTTTTGATCATAGATTTTAAAGGCATTTGACAGCGTCAAAAACAATGTTACGGTAAACGCGGGCATCAGCATGGGTAGTTTGATTCGGAAAAAGACTTGTAGCGGATTGGCGCCGTCCATATCTGCTGCTTCTAAAATTTCTTCTGGAATATTATTTAGAAACGAAATATAGATCAACATCATATACCCGCTCATCTGCCAGACGAACAAGATAACCAAACCCCAAAAACCTGTTTCTGGTGTATTCAACCAGCCATTAAAAAAATTGATCCCAGTCAAATCGGCGATACTCTCGAATGCTTTGTTAAAAATAAATTGCCATATAAATCCTAGTATGATCCCACCAATTAAGTTCGGCATGAAAAAGACGGTCCGAAATAGAGTGGTCCAGCGTCCCAGTTTTTGCGTGACTAAAGTTGCTAACAACAGCGCGATGACATTGATCAAGATCACACTGTAAACAGAAAATTTCGCCGTGAACAACAAGCTGTTAATGAACGCCTGATCTTTAAAAGCGCGCAAGTAGTTTTCCAATCCGATAAAGTCGCTGATCGTATTGCCGTTCCAGTTGGTCAGTGAGTAATATCCCCCTGTAAATAAAGGAATAAACAGAACGACCAATAATGCGACGAATGCCGGTGCTAGCAGCAGCCAAAATGATTTTGAACGATTTGTTAACATACAGCTCCTCCTATGATTTCCTTGATTTTGCCTATCCTGCGCGCATCACTGCAGGATAGGCATCTCTTTGGTTATTGACGTTCTTGCGCCCAACTGCTTTTCAGCTGATCAGTGAACTCAGTCCATGAGATTTGATCGGCTGCATAAGCCTGGAACTGAACCCCAAAAATATTTTGTCCGTATCCATCTGGATAAGAGTTATGGACCCAAGGAACCGTTTGGCCATTCGTTAAATACGTATAAATGTCATTGGACAACGGATCAGAAATATCGTCACTGGAGAAGTTCGTATAAGCTGGAATAAACTCAAAATCATCGATGATCGCGGTCATCGCCTCTTCATCGGTATACATCCATGTCAAAAATTGTATGGAGGCATCGATCACTTCTTGTTCCTTATCTTTGTTGACACCCCAATACCAAGCTGGTCCGGCAACGATTTTGCTGCCGTCTCCCACTTGCATTGGGACGATTGCCAATTTTTCTTTTGCAAATGTATCATCCAAGCTGTTTAATGTAGGAACGATCCAATTGCCTTGATGAATGATGGCAACCTTCTCACTGGCAAATAGTTCTTCGACTGACGTGCTGTAATCCATTGATTCCAACGGTTGAGCATTGTATTGGATCGCCAGATCAGCGTAGTCTTTCAGTTGTGCCTCATAAGTTAAATGAAGCTCTTTGGCTTCCAGTGTGTCTTTCAAGCTATCATTAAATTCAGGTGCAAAAAAGTTCGAACTGAATTGACTGGAAACCCATGTTTCACCGCCGCTGAAGCCGAATACACCGTCTAATCCTAACTCTTCTTTCTTACTATCTAACGTTTCTACTGCCTCCTTAAAATCGGCAAATGTTTCAATCGCTTCACTATCGATTCCCGCTTGCTGAAACAGCTCTTTATTGATCAGCCAACCGTAGCCTTCGATATTCATCGGCAAGCCGTAAACTGTCTCATTCAGTGTTGCCCCTTCCAACGTTCCCTCAATTGCTTTTTGAGCTAATTCTGTATCCCCAAGGTCATATAACTTGTGTTCCCATGTTTGCGTATCTGCTAGTCCCCCCAGCATAAAAATGTCCGGTTCATCACCAGATGAAAATTTTGATTGGAGAGCCGCTGTGGCGTCCGTTCCTCCACCTACAGTAGTCATATTGATTTTTATGTCCTCATGGCTTTCTTCAAAAGCCGCAACCAATCGATCCATCTGTTCTGCAGTCTCTGTCTTGATGTTAAAAACTTCTAGTGTTACACTACCATCATCTGAGGTACCGCTTCCAGAATTTCCGCAACCAGCAATTCCGATCACACTTAACATAGTAGCAGCCGTCAACAAAATTCTCTTTTTCATCATTGTTCCCTCCTCAATCAATTCGATCACAAATTGATTATATTGATATTTCGGCCCTTCTGTAATCGTTATCTTAACCGAAATACCTTGTAATATTGATGAAAATGGAGGAGACAGATGGTAACCCAACCCTATATTTTTACGCCAAACCCTAGTGAATATGATATTGATACTTCTTTAAAAGAGATCACAGAACATGGTGACAGCTTGTTTCCAGTCAGTGTTTATTTGACAAATCATCCTGCTGATCAAGCAAATATGATCCACACCCATTGGCATCGCGAGCTTGAGATCCTATATATTTTTCGAGGAAAGATGGAAATAAAGGTCGAAGGTGTTTCTTATATCGCTAAAGAAGGCGAGCTTGTATTTATCCCTGCCAATCAGCTACATGAGGCATTAAATTATCAGCAAACAGCTTGTACCTTCTTTGCTATCGTCTTTGACGCGACCTTTATTGAGAGCCGCGTCTCTGATTTGATCCAGCAGTCCTATCTGGACCCGTTGCTTCATTCCGCGGATCAGCAAGCGATTCATATCACAAGTGATTTCGTTTCTCATATGAACATTCAACAGGCATTGACTCATATTATAGATTTATTTGCATTAAAGGAACCATTGTATGAGCTGGCGATCAAAGCGGAACTCTTTTTATTTATTAAATATCTTTGTCAAAATAGCCAATACATTAATCGCAATAAGAAACCTATCGACAGTAAAAGCAAACTCAATACGTACAAATGCAAGAAAATCCTACTTTTTATTGAAGAAAATTATCAACGCCCAGTGACACTTGAGGAAATCAGTCAATATATTGGCTATAGCAAAGAACATTTCTGCCGTTTTTTTAAAAGAAATTTCCAGATGAGCTTTTTTACCTATCTAAATAAGTTCCGCATCAAAAAAGCGGAGTATCTCTTACTCCATACGGATTTAAAAATCATCGAAATCGCATTGGAAACTGGATTTGATGATCCGAATTACTTTACGACACTTTTCAAAAGGGAGACCGCTTTGACCCCTTCCAACTATCGCAAACGACCGAGCAACACCACGAATTTATAATTCTGAAAATCAGTAAATATCCACCCGTGAAACGGGTGGCTTTTTAACAGCCCTAGAAGGGCTCACCACTCGCTAGCCCCTTAAAAGG
>NZ_JBLGTY010000027.1:0-35454 GCF_047470845.1 Candidatus Enterococcus avicola
ATCTGAGCCAGAATGTGGTTCATTCTGACCCAGATTTGATTTTACACAACTCATCAGTCCTTATTGACAAAGAGCCCATGTTTCAGCGCCAGTTGTTTTTTAGAAATGATAGGGCTAAGTTTGCTATTGAAAGACAAATAGCAGGTTCCCTTTTGCTGAAGGGAACCTGCTGTCTTATCTATTTGTTTAAGGATGCTAACCAATCATCGATCTGCTGATTGAGTTGGGCGATCGTTCCTTGATTATCAAAGACAATATCGGCTCGTTGTTTCTTTTTCTCAATTGAAAGCTGACTGTCGATTCGTTGTTGCGCTTCTTGCTCACTCAGTTGATTACGTGCCATCAACCGCTCTTTTTGAAGCGCTTCTGGCACATAAACGACTGCGGTTTGATCCATGTATTGGTCGTAGTCGGCTTCATATAACAAAGGAATGTCAACGATCAACAAAGGCACCTGCTGTTTTTTTTCTTCGATCTGAGACAAAATCTCTTGTCGAATAAATGGCGACAGCGTCTGATTCAGCAAGCGACGTTTTTCTGGATCATTAAATATCAGGGCACCGAGGGTTTGCCGATCCAGGTGTCCGTCATCGGTCAAAATTTGCGGACCAAAGGCTTGCGTCACCGCCTGCAAGCCCTCCGTATTCGGTTCAACGACTTCTCTGGCGATGATATCGGCATCAATAATCGGTAAGCCCAGTGAGCGAAAATGCGCGACTGCGGTACTTTTCCCAGTGGCGATCCCGCCAGTGACCCCTAAGACAAAGCTCATTTGCTGGACCTCACATACAATTTTTGGCACTGAGGACAAAAGTGCGTCCCCCGTTGGGCAACTTTGGTCTTGACGATTGGTGTCCCGCATCGCCCGCAAGGATTGCCCGTCTGGCCATAGACATTTAATGACATTTGGAATTTTCCTGCTTCGCCCAATGCATTGAGATAGGTCCGAATGGTGGTCCCCCCTGCTTCAACGGCGCGTTCCAAGACATCGATGATCGCTTGATGCAACACGTTGGCTTCTGCTGGGGTGAGGGAATCTGCTGGTTGTTCAGGATGGATCTTCGCTTGCCATAGCGCCTCATCTACATAAATATTACCCAAACCAGTCACAAGTTTTTGATCTAACAAAAGGGGTTTGATGGCTTTTTTAGACCGCTTCAATCCTTGCTCAAATGCTTCTAATAAAAACAATTCAGGCTTAGGCTCAGGACCTAATTGCATGATGCCTTTATAGGCTGCGCTTTGGTCTTTATCCACTAAAGTCATACGACCAAATTTTCTTACATCATGGTAATTTAACTGACTGCCATCCGTAAAATGGAAAATGACATGTGTATGTTTATCGACAATCGGGTCTGACTCAAAATACTCGTACTTGCCTTCCATTCGTAGATGAGAGATCAGATCATAATCTGTCAATTTAAAAATCAAAAATTTTCCACGTCGTTCAAATTTTTCAAAACGTTGCCCTTTCAACAGTGCCGAAAAGATCGGCACTTCAGGACTTTCGATGATTCGCGGCCAAAGGATCTCGACCGATTCGATTGTTTTATTTAAAACAAGTTTTTCAAGTCCTTTGCGGACCGTTTCAACTTCTGGTAATTCAGGCACCTCTGTTCACCTCATTTATTTTGCATCGTACCATGTTTTGCCCCAATTGCTGTCTGTCAGTAAAGGGACATGCAATGCAACGGCTTGCTCCATCACTTCTTTCACTAAAGCGTCAAGACGAGGCAATTCAGATTCAGGTACTTCAAAGACTAGTTCATCGTGTACTTGCAGCAGCATCGTTGCTGCTAATTTTTCTTCTTTCAAACGTTTCGCCAAATCGATCATGGCAATCTTTAAGATATCCGCCGCACTGCCTTGGATCGGTGTATTGATGGCGGTTCTTTCAGCAAAAGTCCGAATATTGAAATTGCGCGAATTGATATCAGGTAGGTAACGACGGCGATGATACAAGGTTTCAACGTACCCTTTGTCCTTCGCCTCACGAACCACATCCTCCATATACGTTTTCACACCAGGATATTTTTCAAAATACGTATCAATGTATTGTTGGGCGGCTTTTCTGGTGATTCCGAGATTCTGGGATAAGCCATAATCGGAAATACCATAAACGATACCGAAGTTGACCGCTTTGGCTTGACGACGCATATTTGGTGTCACATCTTCTGCTTTTTCGATACCAAAGACTCGCATCGCTGTGCTTGAGTGGATATCTTGACCTTCGATAAAGGCTTCTTTCAAATGGGTATCATCTGAAATATGTGCCAACACTCGTAATTCGATTTGAGAGTAGTCAGAAGAATAGATCACCCAATCAGCTTCTCGTGGCACAAAGGCTTCACGGATCTTTCGACCTTCTTCTAAACGAATCGGAATGTTTTGCAGGTTCGGATCGACAGAACTTAATCGACCAGTTTGGGTCAAGGTTTGTACATATCGTGTATGGACTTTGCCATCCCCTTGGATCACTTTTAATAAGCCTTCTACATAGGTTGATTGGATCTTAGCAATTTGACGATAAGTCAAAATGTCTTCAACGATCGGTGCTTGCTCTTTTAGTTGTTCTAACACATCGACTGCTGTCGAATAGCCAGTTTTGGTTTTTTTGATGACTGGTAAGCCCATTTTTTCAAATAAGATCACACCCAGTTGTTTCGGTGAGTTTAAGTTGAAGGTTTCACCAGCTTCGGCGTAGATTTTTTCTTCAATTTCATGCAACCGTTGCGCAAATTCGCCTTTCATCTGATGCAAGCGAGACGCATCAACTTTGATTCCAGTAATCTCCATATCAGCTAAAATCATTGATAAAGGCAATTCCATTTCTTCAAATAGCGCTGTTTGATTCTTCGCTGCCAATTCTTCCGTAAGCTTTGGTGTTAGGTTCGTAATCGCTGCTACTTTCCGGGCTAAATGAGCAAAGAAGTCTTCCTCATCCGCCGGCAGACCTTTTTTCGCACCTTTTCCATAAATCACTTCATCCGATTGGATCGCATCATAGCCATAGTGAGCGGCAACACCTGCGATGTCATTATTCGTATCATTCGTGTCTAAAAGATAAGCTGCCAATAAAACATCAAAAGCGATTCCTTTTGGTGCTGTCGTGTATCGGTTTAATGCCACGTACGTGCGTTTGGCATCATAGACGAATTTTTTACGCTCCTCGTCTTTTAACCAATCGGTAAAGACTGGACTTTCAAACAATTCTTCACGATTGCTGACATAAATTTTTTCTTGATTGCCCCAAGCAACACCGACGATATCTTCCAAATGATAGTTATCCCCCATCATCTCGACATACAATGCCGTGTCTCCTTGGAACATATCTTCTGTAACTTCTTCAACGACCGAAAATAAAATGTCTTCCATCTCAACTGGTTCAGCTGTAATCTGCAACTTCTCTAAGAAGCTATTAAAGTTCATTTCTTGGTAGAATGGCACCAATTTCTCTAAATCTTTGCCTTCATATTTCAGTTTGTCGACATCGACCTCAATGGGCGCATTCACATCGATGGTTGCTAATTGTTTTGAAAGAAAGGCGATCTCACGGTCATTGATCAGGTTTTCTTTCATCTTGCTTTTTTTCATTTCATCGATGTGTTCATAGATCCCCTCAACGGAGCCATATTCCTTCAATAGCTTGATGGCTGTCTTCTCACCAATTTTGGTGACACCAGGAATATTATCGGAAGCATCGCCGGCTAGTCCTTTCATGTCGATGATTTGTAAGGGCGTTAGGCCGTCATATTTTTCAGCCACATGAGCGGGCGTATAACTTTCAATTTCGCTAACTCCTTTGACCGTAATGTCAACTTTCACGTGCTCCGTTGCCAGCTGGGTCAAATCGCGATCGCCAGATAAAACGACAACGTCAAATAGCTCTTTGTCGACTTTATTTGCCAATGTGCCAATGATATCATCGGCTTCGTAATTATCTAATTCGTAATATTGAACACCTAACGCGTTGATCAATTCGCGAATGTAAGGCATTTGTTCTTTAAATTCCCCAGGGGTTTTTGAACGTCCGCCTTTATAGTCTTCATACATCGCTGTCCTGAAGGTGGTTTTTCCAGCATCAAAAGCCACTAAAACATGTGTTGGCTGTTCTTTTGCCATCACATTTTCAAACATAGTATGAAACGCATAGATGGCATTTGTGTGCAGCCCATTGGCATTTTTAAACCGTTCTAATGAATTATGCAACGCAAAAAACGCGCGAAAAGCCACACTATTTCCATCAACGAGTAGTAATTTATTTTTTGGCATTTGATTACTCCTTTTCTCAAAAAGTTCCTCTTTATTCTATCAAAGAACGGTCACAAAAGCGATGAATTGCTTTGTTTTCTCTCTCATTTTATACAAAAAAAAAGGCGAGTTTCCTCGCACTTTTTTTAGTTGTTTTTTCCAAAGATTCGCAATAACGCAAGGAATAAGTTGATAAAGTCCAAATATAGTTGTAATGCCATGAAAACGGCCACTCCTGTATTTGCGCCACCATTCGTTGCGAAGTATACATTGCGGATTTGCTGATTGTCATAGGCGGTGATCCCCATAAAGACAAAGACGGTCACGATCGATAAGAAAAAGTCAACCGGTTGACTGCGTAAAATAAATACATTCAAGAGCGTCGAGATGATGATCCCGAGCAACAGACCATAGCCGATACGACCAACTACACTTAGATCCCGTTTGGTCATGATCCCAAATGCTGACATGACACCAAAAGTGACAGCTGCTGAAACAAATGCTCCCACGATCGATCCAAAGTCATAGATCATCAGTGTCACAGACAAGGTCAATCCATTCAAGAGCGAATAGACTAAAAAGCCAGCAACGGTCAAGGACGGATTTTTCTGCGCCTTCACCCCTAATACAATAACTAGAATGATCTGTAAGATCCAAAGACCGGTAAATCCTAGCGGAAAGTTGTCAATAAATTGCAGGGTTTGCGCTTGAAAGACTTCCCCAAATATATAGGCTGAGATCGCACTGATCGCAAGCCCAACGCCGAAGAATAAATACACTTTTGAATAAAAGCGATTTAAGCCTTGGGCTTGGACGGTTTCATTATTTAAATTATTCATCTTGTTGTTCCTCCTCATTTTCTGCTACTGCTTTTGGCGGCTGGACCATGACCACAGCATCTAAAATACGATGATCTTCTGTGTTGATCGCTTCAACCGAAATAGTTACCACGTCTTTCATTTTATCCACTTTGATCACTTCGAATTCAAAGGTCAACGTTTCATAATGATATACAGGTTCAATAAAGTTTACCGAAAAATTGACTACATGAGAGCCAGGACCAGGCAAATGTTTCGATACGGCACTGGTGATGATCCCCATCAACATAATGGATGGTACGATGGGACGCTGGTACTCAGTTTTTTGCGTGTAGTCATGTTGTATATACAAAGGATTGGCATCATTAGTCAGCCCTAAATATAACAACAGTTGATTGTCTTCGATCGATTCTGTTAAGGATAACGAATCGCCTTCCTCGATATCTTCAATACTTTTTCCTATTTTTCGCGGTTTCCCTATATTCAAAATTTAATTCCTCCAAAAAGAATAGTTTCATCTGAGTATATTCTATCAGATGCCGACAAAAGTGCAAGTTCGCGGTGCTGCTTTTGCAAAAACTTCAGATGTAAAAAACTCTTGCAGCAAACACGCCACAAGAGTCTTTGATTACAATACGTTACGAGTTGTATTGCTTAATAGTTTTTCATAGGCTGTCTCAAATTTTTGCACATCGCCTGCTCCCATGAAAATCACGACAGCATTTTGATGATCCAATAGCGGAGATACGTTCTCTTCTTTGATCACAGTTCCGCCTTTTTGAATTTTCTTGCCTAGATCTTCAATTTTAACATCTCCTCGTGATTCACGAGCAGATCCAAAAATGTCACATAGATAGACATGGTCTGCAAGATCCAATGCTTCCGCAAACTCATCCATCAAAGCGATCGTGCGGGTAAAGGTATGTGGCTGGAAGACAGCAATAATTTCTTTCTCTGGATATTTTTGACGAGCGCCATCGATCGTTGCTTTGATTTCTGCAGGATGGTGGGCGTAGTCGTCCACGATCGTCATATCCGCCACGATTTTTTCGCTAAAGCGGCGTTTCACTCCAGGAAATGAAATCATCTCAGCAGCAACTTCTTTCATATCCAATCCTTCTTTGTAAGCCACAGCGATCACACTTAATGCGTTGTTGATGTTGTGCTGACCAAACGCTGGCAAGACAAAATGGCCAATATTTTCACCATGGATAAAGACGTCGAACTCTGAACCTTGGGTGGTGTGTTCAATATTTTTTGCTTGGACATCGTCGTTATCGTTGACGCCGTAATAGTAGATTGGGACATCGGCTTCAAGTTTACGCAAGTATTCATCATCACCAAAAGCAAAGATGCCTTTTTTCACTTGACTTGCCATCGATTGAAAGGCTGAGAAGACATCCTCGATCGAGTGGAAGTAGTCTGGGTGATCAAAATCGATGTTGGTCATGATTGCATAATCCGGTGAATACGCTAAGAAATGACGACGGTATTCACAGGCTTCAAATGAAAAGAATTCCGCATCAGGTTCCCCATGACCAGTCCCATCGCCAATCAAGAAACTTGTTGGACGGATGCCGCTTAAGACATGAGAAAGCAATCCTGTCGTACTGGTTTTCCCGTGAGAACCGGTCACCGCAATACTCGTATAGGGCTGAATGAATTGGCCAATAAAGTCATGATAACGAGTAACTTCTAAACCAAGTTCTTTTGCCCGTACGATTTCTTCGTGGGTGTCAGGGAAAGCATTCCCTTGGATAATGACCATTTCTGGTTGAATGTTTGCTTTATCGAAAGGCAACAATTTGATCGCTGCTTTTTCTAGATCACGTTGAGTGAAGAAATATTCTTCCACATCAGAGCCTTGTACTTGGTAGCCTTTTTCGTGCAGAATCAAAGCCAATGAACTCATACCGGAACCTTTGATTCCAACAAAATGATGTATTTTGTTTTGATTTTCCATTATTATAATCCTCTTTTCTCAAATCCGCGTCGTAAAAAAACGCGTGTATTGACAAATATCAGGTTGTCACACGACCTACATTATCATACAAAATGAAAAAAATAGCAACGAGTTTTATTTTTCGACTTGACTTTTCTCATCATTTCCTATTTCTAGCAAACGTCCACGACATTTTCCACAAACATATTTTTTGATATCCACACGTCGCTGCCGCCGAATCTCGCAGCCGCAATTTTGGCATCGATAGCGATGTTTGGCTGTCCTTTTGGCAGGAGGTGCATAACGCAAGCCTCCCGTTCTTGCCAGCAATGCTTTAAAGGCAGGATCTTGGTGACGGTGACCAAGACCTGCTAAGTGCAAATGATAATGACACAATTCATGCTTGATAATGCCGATAAAAACCTCCATCCCGTGTTCTGTGAGCATGGTTGGATTGAAATCCAAGTGGTGATCACTTAGATGGTAGCGGCCACCGGTTGTTTTTAAGCGAGAATTAAACACCGCACGATGCGTGAATGGTTTGTTGAAAACAGACAGCGACAGCTCTTCCACCAAATGCTGCAGTTCTTGTTGGGTCATTTTGCATTTCCCGGATCGACCATGGTTAAACTGATACGGCCTTTTTTGACATCTACTTGCTCGATCCAAACGGTTACGACATCACCGACGGAAACAACGTCTTTCGGATGCTTTACAAACGAACGGCTCAGCTTCGACAAATGCACCAGTCCATCTTGTTTGACACCGATATCGACGAAAGCACCAAAGTCGATCACATTTCGAACCGTTCCCTTCAGTTCCATTCCCGGTTTTAGGTCCTCCATACTCAACACATCTTTACGCAATAATGGCGCTGGCATTTCATCACGCATATCGCGTCCAGGCTGCATTAACGCCTTTAGGATATCCGTGATGGTTTCTTTGCCGACTGACAATTTTGCGGAAAGCTCCGCTGGGCGTAGTTGGGCAAGTTTCGCTTTATTTTCTTCCATTTGCTCTTTCCCTAGCTCCGCTAAAGAAATACCCGCGATCGCCAAAATTTCTTTGGCAGTGTCATAACTTTCTGGATGGATCCCGGTATTGTCCAAAATGACTTTTCCGCCAGGTATCCGCATAAAGCCGATCGCCTGTTCATAAGCTTTTGGTCCTAAGCGAGGGACTTTTTTCAGTTGATTCCGCTGCGTAAATACACCATTTTCTTCTCGATAAGTCACGATATTTTGAGCAGTGGTTTTATTTAAACCAGCTACATGCTGCAAGAGTGCCGCACTTGCGGTATTGACGTCAACGCCAACTTGGTTGACAACAGTCTCAACAACAAAATCCAATTGTTCAGCGAGGCGTTTTTGCGAAACGTCATGCTGGTATTGTCCGACGCCCACGGATTGTGGATCAATTTTGACTAATTCTGCCAAGGGATCTTGCAGACGGCGGCCAATACTGATAGCGCTGCGTTCTTCCACTTGCAGATCAGGGAATTCTTGACGAGCGATCGGACTGGCAGAATAAACAGAAGCGCCTGCCTCATTCACGATCACATAATATACTTCTTGATCGATCAATTTTAATTGTTCAGCGACGAATTGCTCTGATTCCCGACTCGCAGTCCCATTACCGATTGCGACCATCTCGACTTTATAGGTTTGTAATAAGCGACGAAACGCTGGTCCGGCAGCTTCTCGCTTATTCATAGGCGCTGGTTTATGAGGATAGATCACTTCGATCGCTAGTACTTTTCCAGTCTCATCAATGACGGCTAGTTTACAGCCTGTACGATACGCTGGATCAAAACCTAAAACGACTTTGCCCTTCAATGGCGGCTGCAGCAACAGATTGCGAAGATTTTCTCCAAAAATCGCAATTGCTTGTTCGTCAGCTTTTTCTGTCAATTCATTGCGGATCTCTCGTTCGATGGCTGGTGAAATAAACCGTTTCAGCGCATCAGCAGCTGCAGCTTCAACAAAACCGGCTGCGGGTGAATCCCTATTCGTGATCAATTTACGACGTAGGTAATCCATGATTTTTTCTTCATCTGCCACAAGGGCGACCTTCAAGATGTCTTCTTGTTCCCCACGATTAGTGGCTAAAATTCGGTGGGATACCATCTTATTGATAGGATGCTGGAAATCGTAATACATTTCATAAACGCCTTTTTCATCTTTTTCAGCATTTTTGACCGTGCTTTGATACAGTCCTTTGTTTGTGTAATAGCTGCGGATCCAACTACGAAACTCTGCAGTATCACCAACGCCTTCTGCAATGATCTCGTGCGCGCCTGCTAAGGCATCTTCTACAGTAGGAACAGCATCACTGATAAATTCGGCCGCTTTTTCTTGAACGTCACCTGCTTTTGGGAAGCTTAACAGCCATTGAGCAAATGGTTCCAAGCCGTTCTCTTTGGCGATCGTCGCTTTGGTGCGTCGTTTTTGTTTATAAGGACGATACAGGTCTTCGACGGCCTGCATTTTTGTCGCAGCTAAAATCGCCTGTGATAGTTCAGGCGTTAGCTTTTCTTGTTCTTCTATCAAACGCAAAACCTCTTGCTTGCGTTTCTCTAAGTTTTCTAAGTACTGGTATCGCTCTTCAATTTCTCGAATCTGAACTTCGTCAAGTCCATTCGTCATTTCTTTACGGTAGCGGGCAATAAAGGGGACGGTATTTCCTTCTTGCAATAACTGCAACACCGTACTGATTTGTTTTTGGGTAAAAGCGGTTAATTCTTGTTTTACTAAATCAAGTACCTCTTGATTCATTTCTGCCATTTGTTCTCACCTTTCCTTTGTTGCTTTTGCTATTTTAACATAAAAAAGACAGCCATTGAGCGAACAAGATTGCACGAAAACAATGTTGCTTTCGCGACTCTTGTTATGGCTGCTTTTGTCTTTTATCAAAAAGACTTTTAAAAGTCTGGTTGCCAAGGACCTGCTAAATTTTGGTATTCGATGTCCTGAACGATCCCTTTATCATCAAAAATCACGCCATGCACCGATCCACCAAATACTGCCCCGCCATCGATGCCGATTTTGTTGTCTTGTTGCCATAGATCCGTCGTCTGCATATCTCCATGCAGCATGGGCGTGATGGTATGGCCAAAAACGATCGTTTTTCCTGTACGGTTTTTTCCTTTATGAAACGGCTCGCGAATCCAGATAAAATCATGGTCTGCGGTCTTACGCCAATCTTTTTTACTTAAATCCACGCCCGCATGAACAAAGAGATACTTTCCCCATTCGTAATAAAGCGGTCGCTCCATCAAAAACTCTATTAAGTCTCGATAGCTACTGCGGATCATTAAGGCAATTTCCGTCGACGAATACTCCTCAGTAGCGCCTGTATGCAAAAGACTTTCAATCGTTTCTTTGCCGCCATTGCGTACGTAAGCGGCAAACCAATCCTCAGGGGCATTTAGAAATTGCAGAAAATACTCCTCGTGATTGCCGCGTAAATAAATCGCTTGGTATTCTTCGACTAACTTTTTTCCCAGAAAAAAACACTCTTTTGACTTCGTCCCCCGATCATTTAAGTCTCCAATCAAAAGCAGCTGATGGAGCTTAGGGTCATAATCGGTAAGAAGTTTTTTAAACAGATCGGCCATTCCATGAATATCACTGATTGCATATAGATAGTTTTGCATAGTCATTTCCTCCTTAAAGGCAATTGATTCTCTTGTTATCAATTTTAGACCTTTGCCTGTAAAATGTCTTGCAATAAAACGAAAAAACCAACCATTTGTCCTGAACAGTACGACAACATAAAGTCGGGTTCAAAAGGACGAATGATTGGTTACGATCGACAAAAGCTATTTTCCTGAAACAGCAAAATAATTGCCATCCGGATCGGCAAAATTGAAAACCAGTTGTTCTTCCATCTGAATCAATTCACCCACTTCTGCTTCCATCTCTAAAAGCTTCTTATAAAGTATCGTAATATCTTCTGCAAAAAACATGATCGATGGGGAATTCAAAGCGACTTCAGGTGAATGTGTTTCGATAAACTCACGGTCATATAAGACAAAATGTGCCTCCGCCTCTTTTGATGGCGCGATTTCAACGACGGATGTTCCATCAACGGTTTGTTGTTCAATGATCACAAACCCTAGTTCTTGCCAAAACTCAACTGCTTTCGTCACATCGTCGACGTATAGCATCACTTGCATTTGATTGGAAAACAATGGGCATCCCTCCTATTTCTCGTTATTCGTCTGCTTCCTTCGCTTCTTGCGCAGCGTTCGAATTGGTATTAAAGTTCAATTGTAAACCTGGTTTGTCGGTCACGATCTCTGTCACTTCATAAGTCAAGCGTTTGACGATATCAAACAAGGGCTCAACCAAGCGATCAGTTTCGGCTTTCGTCAAATCCTCTCCAGAATTGACTTTGCGATTCAAAATATGATTGACTTGTCCGACACGTCCTGACAAAACGTAATCAGGGAACACCAATTGGAATTCTAAGCGGGCACCAATAATACTGTTTTTTTCCATATATTCTTCATCTTTGACTTTTAACGGCGCAAAGCCGACATTCAATTTTGTTTCCATTTCTTTGTCTTTCGGTTTCATATCGAAATGATATGCTTCAACGATCGGTTGTTGTCTTTTTAATTCCACTAGATTCACACTCCTTATCTAAAAGTATAGCATAACCTTTTCTTTGAGCCTACTGTATTCTTTAGACAATAAAAAAAACGGCAAGTGCCGTTTTAATTTGCTTCTTTTAGTGTTGCTAGGTAGTCCAATGCATCTTGGACATTGGCGATCGGAACGATTTTCATGTCTGTGTCTAACTTCTTCGCTGCTGCCACTGCCTCTTCGTAATTCGTTTTAATGGAAGGATCTATTTCACGCTCTTCATCAGTGATTTCATCGTCCGGAGCAAAAAAGATTTCTGCTCCACTTTCGCTGGCACTCGCTACTTTTTTGTCAATCCCACCGATTCGACCAACCGTCCCATCAGCTGAGATCGTTCCGGTTCCAGCAATATTATGGCCTTTACGCAAGTTATCTCCAGTTAGCTGTTCATAGATTTCAAGGGTGAACATCAACCCAGCTGAAGGCCCACCGATATTGCCAGAATCGATCACGATCTCTTCATCAGAAGTGATCTCTGTATGATCGACGAGTGAGATACCGATACCTGCTTTTTGATTGCTTTCCAGTTCAATTAATTTGCCTGTTGCTTCTTTTTCTTCACCATCTTGCAAGTAAGTTACGGTGATCTCATCACCAATGGTTTGACTTTGTACATAGTCGATAAAGTCTTGGCTACTTTTAAATTCTTTGCCATTGACAGCGGTGACGGTATCTCCAACGGATATTTTCCCCGCAAAACTGGAATTTGGATCGATCCCCATGACATAGACCCCTTTATAGGTCATTTCATAAGGCAAGTCTGCCAGCTTTAATGCTTGCTCAATCGCACTATTTTGCGAGGATTCCATATAATAGCGCTGGATGCGATTGTACTCCTCATCTGTCGCACCGCCTAAAAGTTCTTCCTCACTGATCAAGTCTTGAAATTCATTGAATTTTGTTCCAATCGCCGTAAACACGGTAGCCTGTCGAATCCCGACACTGGTTAAAGAAAAGGAGCCAGCTGATGTGTCTTCTTTTTGATTGACGGTAATCAATTCTTTTAAATCGATCGTTGCACCAGGTTGCTCGATATAATAAGGAATCGGCAAAAAGGCACAGGCTGCGATGATCAGCGCTAAAACAAACAGGAGAACATATTTGATCGTTGATTTAAGATTCATTGGTATCACGCTTCTTTACTATAGCATCGTAGATATTTTGTGGTAAATATTCCGCAACATCGCCGTTAAAGGTTAAGATTTCTTTCAACAAACTGGAGCTGATGAAACTATGCTTTGCATCTGCTAAAAGAAAGACGGTCTCCAGGGAAGGTTCTAAGTGATGATTCATTTCCATGATGTCCCGCTCATACTCATAATCTTTCACACTGCGAATGCCTCTAAGCAGAAACTGGGCGCCTAGTTTTTTCGCGATCGTGACCGTCAGCTCCGTTTCTTGCGCCAGAATCTTGACGTTTGGAATATGAGCGAGGGCTTCTTCAATTAGATGAACTTTTTCTTCACTTGTAAAAAAACTTTTTTTATTGGTATTTGTAAAAACACCCACGATCAGTTCATCAAAAAGCGTTGCGCCTCGCTCAATCAGATCCACATGACCTGACGTCAGCGGATCAAAACTTCCTGGAAATAAAGCAATCTTTTTCATGTTATCCCTCATTTCTATAGATCGTCACCGCAGATATGCCATAGGTTTGGGCGCGCATCAAATGCAAAGAACCAATCTTTTCTGGCAAGACGATGGACTTATCTGTTTCGCAAACCACATAAGCAAACGGACGAATCAATTCATCCTTCAGCATAGCTTCTAGCTGTTGCAGGATCTCTTGCTTTGCGTAAGGTGGATCTAAAAATAGATAGTCAAAGCTTTGTCCCTCAGCTGCAAACTGGCGTAAGGCTTGATTGGCATCCATTTTTAGTACCGTGAACTTTTCTGGTTCTTTGGTTATTGCAATATTTTCACGGATCACTTTGATAGCTGGAAAACTACGGTCGACACAAACGGCATGCTCCGCACCACGAGAGACCGCTTCGATCGCTAAGCCCCCGCTCCCACTAAACAGATCCAGTACAACTCCTCCATCTAAATATTGCCCTAACATGTTAAAGATCGCCCCTTTTACTTTGTCTGTCGTGGGGCGAGTGTTATCTCCAGCAAGACTTTTTAATCTGCGGCCACCATATTCTCCGGCTACTACACGCATGCGTTTTTCCCTCCAAGATCTTCGTAAATACAAATATAGCACTGTTTCTATAAATAGCAATAAAAAAATGGCGGTGACTCAAGGCACCCCCACTTTTCTATTACACGTTTTCTGCCAATCGAATCATCGTATTTTTTTCTTCGATATCAAACCCTTCATCTTTCACTGGATAGGCTGCTGATGTACCAATTTTTTCAGCAAAATCCATTTCGACATCTGGTCGATAGGAAGCTTCAACTTGTCGAACAAAGTGAAACTGCTCGATTTTTGTTTTTTTGCTTTCGTATTCTTCTTCGTTCAAATACATGACCACGTATTTCATTTTGCGTGACACATAATGAACGAAGCCAAAACGACGCAAATTTTTTAGTTGACGTAGGCTGTAGACCCATACGATCAATCCTCGACGCTTCTGCATCGTAAAAGGCGTTTTATCCTCGTGCATGACAATTTCCTCCACAACTTGATTTTGATTGAAAAAAAGGACTTCCAGCATCCACTTTGACAGTTGGTGAAAAACACGTAGAAATCGCTACGGTCAGTTCATCCAGCAAACGCTGCAGCTGCGTTTCACTCCAGCGGTACTCGCTCACTTGCTCATTGAGATCCAGCTGTCGCTTAGCTGTGCGCATCGCACGCTTTTTCTCTTTGAAATCAGGGGCATATGCGCCGTACGCTTCAATTCTTTCAAAATCCAGCTTTTTTTCTAAAAACGTTCGCATCAATTCCTGAGCAACAGGATCTTGATGCATGGTTTGTTTCGCTATTTGATAGTTTCTACACGTTTCACTCGCTTTGATTGCCGTTACAAGTGAATCGATTTGATCTTCAATCTCAAAAAAGGCTTCATCGTAAATCATCTGATGTACTATCCTCGGTCCCTTCTACATCTTCTTGCACTAAGACTACCATATTTGCTTCAGAAAAAGCAATTCCTATCTTTTCTGATTGTTCATGGGTCAAACGTTCAGTAAATCTTGGGTTACTGAACCAAGATAAAATAGTAAAGGTTGGATCATAGACAGGCGCTTCAAAAATCGAAGCAGAAGCCTCTAACTCCTTCGCTGCTAATAACTCCTGCCACTCATCGTTCGTCAAAACAAAATTACTCGTTTTTTCCGAAGAAAGAGCACGTTGATAGGAATGGATGCGTTGAGAGGTCAAATGATCCGATAGATTATTCGTCAAATCCGCTAAAAGTCCGACAGCATCTTGATGCGTCTGGGTATCTTGTACAAAGCTTTCCAAACCGATTTGATTACGAAGCTTATCAATAATGACAAAGGCTAACGTCTCTTTTTCAAGATCAGCTTGTGCTTGGTCAATCGTTTGCGAAACTTGAAACAGCGGTCGTTCTCCTTCTGTCAAGGGATAGGGCGCTAACTTAAGCAGGGTCGTCTGATCCAAATAAGTGATCGCCTGCAGTTGAGCCGTCTCTTGATCAAAGAATAAAACAGCAAATGTCCCATTATCAAACGCTACTAAGGGTCGGTAGTTCATATCTTCTTCCATCAATTCAAAACTGATGGTGCGATCATTTTGTGTCAAGGTAAAATTTGGATAAATCATGGTCAGCTCAGTCAAGTCAGTCAAGGTCATGCCCATTGCAAAGGGCGCTAGGGAAGATCCCCCGGCGCCGATCACTTTGATTGCCTGCACACTCTCACCATCAGTATTGATCTCAACATATTGCTGATCGTCTAATTGATTGTAGACCCGAATTTCAAACTCGTAGCCCGAGCGATACGTTTGAACTGGAAGCCCGTAAATTTCTTCAAAATCAGAAACAGGCTCCCCAATCAATTCAGCTAATCCTTGGGCTGCGATTGGTTCATAATTCATGGTCGTTGGTGCTTTGATTGGGTTCTCGATCGTCATTCTTGAATCTGAAGCGTTTTGCATGAATACTGGCTGCAAATACACGATTATCAGGGCTAGGACAAATAAGCCGCAAAATAATAATCCCCTTCGCTTCATCTGCTGATCGACTCCTTATTTTTCTTTGACTTCAATCAGAAGGTCTCCTGACTGGATTGGTTCCCCATCGGTTACGTAAACATGCTCAACTACACCAGAAAAGCGAGCTTCGACGGAAGTTTCCATCTTCATCGCTTCAGTGACCATCAGCGTCTGTCCACGTGCTACTCGGTCACCTTTTTTGACTAATACTTCTAAAACTGAACCACTCATGGAGGCACCGATTTGTTCTTTGTTCGTTGGCTCTGCTTTGCGTTTTGTTTGAACAGAACTGATGATCGAACTATCTTTCACAACGATTTCTCGTCGTTGACCGTTCAAGTTAAAGAAGAGGGTCCGATTGCCTTCGATATCTGGTTCACCGATTTCATCGAGACGAATGATCAAAATTTTGCCTTTTTCTAATTCGACATTGATCGTTTCGCCTAAACGCATACCATTAAAGAAGGTTGGTGTATCAAGGACTTTTACATCGGCAAACTGCTCATACGCTTTTCGATAATCAAGGAAGACTTGCGGATACATCAAGTAGCTCAAGACTTCTTCGTGTTTTGGTTCATAGCCGATTTTTTCAGCTAGTTCTTGTTTCACTTCAGCAAAATCAACTGGTTTGGCAAAGGCTCCTGGACGTTCCGTAAAGGCTGGGCGTCCTTTTAAGATAATGCGTTGCAATTCTTTCGGGAAACCACCGACTGGCTGACCTAACTCGCCTTGGAAGAAGGTGATCACTGATTCTGGGAAACTCAATGTATCGCCTTTTTCAAAAATATCTTTTTCTGACAAGCCATTTTGTACCATGAAGAGCGCCATATCGCCCACGACTTTCGAAGAAGGTGTCACTTTCACGATGTCTCCAAACATCATATTGACTTCATGATACATTTCTTTGATTTCATCCCATTTTTCGCCTAAACCAACGGCTTTGGCTTGTTGCTGGAGATTGGTATATTGTCCTCCTGGCATCTCATGCTTGTACACTTCCGTTTGAGGGGCGTTCAAGCCATTTTCAAAGGAATGATAGTACATGCGGACATCTTCCCAATAGTGATTCAATTGTTGGATATTATCCACATTGATCTCTGGGCAACGCTCGCCGTTTAAAAGAGCATAATACAAACTACTCATACTTGGCTGACTCGTTGCGCCACTGATAGCTGACATAGCGACATCCACGATATCAACGCCAGCTTTGGTAGCTGCTGAGTAAGTGATAATCCCATTCCCGCTGGTATCATGCGTGTGCAGATGGATCGGTACATCGATCGTATCTTTTAACTCACTGATCAAACGATAAGCCGCTTGCGGTTTTAATAATCCAGCCATATCCTTGATCGCAATAATATGGGCACCAAGATTTTGCAATTCTTTTGCCATATCTTTGTAATATTGTACCGAATATTTTTGGCGGGATGGATCATTGATATCCCCTGTATAACAAATCGTCGCTTCTGCAATTTTCCCCGTATCACGAACAGCTTGGATACTTTTCTCCATTTGTGGGACCCAGTTCAAACTATCAAAGATTCGGAATACATCGATTCCTTGTGCCGCAGATTCTTTGATGAATTCTTCCAAAACATTGTCTGGATAATTGGAATACCCGACAGCGTTGGAGCCTCTAAACAACATTTGTAAGAGTGTATTCGGCATTTTTTTCCTGAACATCCGCAATCTTTCCCATGGATCTTCTGTTAAGAAACGGTACGCAACGTCAAAGGTTGCCCCACCCCACATTTCACTTGAGAACAATTGTGGTAGGCCAGCTTCCGTCATCGCGGCAATTTTCTTAAAGTCATGGGTTCTTACACGAGTTGCCAACAAACTTTGATGGGCATCTCGGAAGGTTGTATCCGTCAGTAAGACATTCTTTTGTTGACCGATCCATTCAACGACACCCTCGGCACCTTTCGTATCTAAAATATTTTTGGCGCTGACAAAATCAGGCGTTGCTTGGATGTGTTGTGGCATCCGTGGTTCATTGTAGAAAGGTTTCTTTTGTTTTTCGATTCCCGGGAATCCATTGATCGTGATTTCACCGATATACTTCATGGTTTTGTTTCCACGGTCACGAATCCGAGGGAAATTGAATAATTCCGGCGTATTGTCGATAAAGGTGGTTTTGGCTTCCCCTGAACGAAAGGCTGGATGAGAAACAACATTACGCATAAAGAGAATGTTTGTTTTTACACCACGTACTCGGAATTCTTTCAGACAGCGCATCATTTTTTGAATTGCTTGGTCGAACGAAGCAGCATGCGTACAGACTTTTACTAGTAGCGAGTCGAAATAAGGGGTTACCACTGCACCAGCATAAGCATTTCCGACATCTAAACGAACCCCAAACCCACCCGGAGAGCGGTAGGTATCGATCTTACCAGTATCTGGCATAAAATTATTCGCTGGATCTTCTGTCGTCACGCGACATTGGATCGCAACACCCTCAAAGCGAATGTCTTTTTGTTCAGGAATTCCGATTTCTTTATGCAAGTCTTTGCCTTGTGCAATCAAAATTTGTGTCGTCACGATGTCTAAATTAGTGATCATTTCAGTGATCGTATGTTCCACTTGGACCCGTGGGTTTACTTCGATAAAGTAAAATTTGTCGCCCTCTACTAAAAATTCCACGGTTCCAGCATTGATATAGCCGACATGCTTCATTAGTTGAACGGCTGCTTGGCATATTTTTTCCCGTTGTTCATCAGTCATTGACACACAAGGTGCCACCTCGACTACTTTTTGGTGGCGGCGCTGAACCGAGCAATCACGTTCAAATAAGTGAACGACGTTTCCGTGCGTATCTCCTAAAATTTGGACTTCAATATGTTTTGGATTACTAATGTATTTTTCAACGTAGACTTCATCGCTACCAAATGCCGCTTTGGCTTCACTTTTGGCACGTTCGTAGCCGTCTCTTGCTTCTTTTTCATCATGAGCGACACGCATGCCTCGCCCACCGCCCCCAAGGGCTGCTTTGATCATGATTGGATAATCATGTTCGTTTGCAAAAGCTAAAACGTCATCGATCGATGCAACTGGACCGTCAGAGCCAGGAATTGATTGAATCCCGGCCTCGATCGCTGCTGCTTTTGCTTTGATCTTGTCGCCAAAAATATCTAAATGATGGGTGGATGGTCCGATGAAAATCAAACCTTCTTCTTCACAGCGTTGAGCAAATCCCAGATTTTCTGATAAAAAGCCGTATCCAGGATGGATTCCTTCGGCACCGGCCTTTTTCGCCGTGCGAATGATATCTTCAATGTCTAAATACGCATCGATCGGACGTTTGCCTTTCCCCACTAAATACGCTTCGTCTGCTTTAAAGCGATGGACGGAGTATTCATCCTCCGCAGCATAAATTCCGACAGTTTTGATCCCAAGTTCCGCACATGCGCGGAAGACACGGATCGCGATTTCTCCACGATTGGCAACAAGAATTTTCTTCATCTAATCCACTCCATTCAATTGATCAATAATTCAAATAAACCTGTTTCCTCTTTTCTTCGGCACTGATATTTAACACAAAACCGATACAAATCGATAGCATCAGCAAGCTTGATCCACCTTGACTTAGAAATGGGAAAGTGATTCCCGTCAATGGGATCAAACCAGTGATTCCACCTAAGTTGATAAAAATCTGAGACATAAATAATGTCCCTATACCTATGCACATCATGGAATTAAAGGGATCTCTTGAACGGATACCGACAAGAAAGATTCGTCCCACCATATAGAACAAAACACCTAAAATGATGATCGATGGGATCAGCCCTAATTCTTCCATAACGATCGAAAATATATAATCGGTGTGCGCTTCGTTTAAGAAGCCACGTTTTTGGATACTATTTCCAAGCCCGCGCCCGAACAGCCCACCGTTGAACATTGCGTAATACCCATTAACCATTTGATGACCTGTATTGTATTCATCAGCAAACGGGTTCAAAAAAGATGAAAAACGACTATAGACATAGTCGGGTAAAAGCTTACCACCGGTTAGATTCACAAACAAGACGATCAACATACTACCGATAATACCTGCCACACCTAATATTAAGGTATACAGGTAATTCAATCCGCTAGACAATAACACGACAAATGCCAGCAACATAACGATTACAGCATTCCCTAAGTCGGGATAAAGTGCCATGATCCCGGTGTAGACAAAAACGATTCCGATTGGACGCCAAACCGTTTTCCAAAATTCTTGTTGGATACCTTTTTGACGATAAGATAGCGTCACCGATAAAAACCAAATCACAATAAACTTTAAATACTCTGCTGGTTGAATGGAAAAGCCAGCAATCGATAACCAACCGAGTGCCCCATTTCTTCTTGGGAAAAAGAAGGCAGCGATCAATAAGAACAAGATGACGATCATGGCGATCTGGACAAATTTTTTGTTCCGAAAAACATCCGTTTTCATTTTATACATGACAGTGATCGCTATTAGGCTCACCAACCAAAATAATGTTTGATTGATGACGTAAGAAGCAGCTGTGGTCGGTTGTGTGGCGGTCATCGCAACGTAAGATGTGGAACTATAAACCATCATCAAGCCCGTGACACACATAACAATATATGGTAATAAAATACTATAATCTAATAAATGTCTTTTCTTTACTTTCTCTGGCAAGTTTATGCCTCCTTGCCGATGTCAGGTGTCCGCTGGTCCTCGTAGACCTCGCTATACAATTGGTTCAAATCTTTTTCAAGATCCGCCATCAATTGCTGCCCTGTTTGATTATCAACGATCCCCAAGCGGATCGCAAATGCCACTTGTCGTGATAGACCATACATCTGGGTATCAACCACTTCTTCAAATGCTTTGCATTGTGCGATACATAAACTATTTTCTTGGTTTCGGATCAGCTTTTTGATTCGTTCTGCGTCATCTCTCAGCAGATCAAGCGCTTTTGTAGAATCGATTTGCTCCATTCCGGTCCCCCCATTTCTTCGTTTCACCATTATAGCATATTCTTATTCGCTTTTGCATCCATAGATTGGATAGAAATACGGAAATAACGAACTATAATGAGCATATATTCGAAAAGTTCGCTTTTTGATGTTTATCATTCGTGTTTTGGAAATTTTATTCGTTTTATTTATATGATCCGTGCCTGACTTCGTGAAACAAAGACGATTCGTGAAACACTTTGCAAAAAACGACCTTTACTAAAATTTAAGAAAAGCTATTCTATCAAGTATTCGAAAAAAAATCGGTGCCTGCTTTTCCACAATTACGTTTTAAAAAAAGAACAGGTCCAAAAGTCCCTGTTCTTTCAACTCGCATGAAAAGAAAAATCGTTTACTTTGTTTCGTCGCCGATCTTGCCATCCCCATTGATGTCCTCATCGGAAAGACGTTCGACTTCTTTAATAAAACCTTCGCTCATCTCTTGATAATTTTGCTCACCAACGACCGCATCGTCAGGGATTTGATCGACATTTGCAAAAAACTCAATATGATTGTGTAGATTTTCAAAGCGCATAGGAGCATCTCCGCCGTATTCGCCATCAAGGTTGATCATTAAACGATTGACCTGTTCTGGTGCGTCTACTTCAAGAAAAGATGTTTTCGTATAAATCAGACGACGATCGTTGATGTGTTTTCCGCCATTCATCATTAAAGCAACTAAGTGGACGATCTCAAAAATATTGGCCGTTTTGACAATGATCAACGAAAATTTCCCATCGTCAAGCTTTGCATCAGGCGCAATCTGTTCAAAGCCCCCCACTGAATTCGTCAGCCCTAAAAAGAACATCGACGCTCCGCCAATGTATTCTCCGTCTTCATACTTTAGATGCATTTTGATTGGTTTGACACGAGGGAGTAATTCCGCTCCTTTTGCTAGATAAGCTAAGTAGCCAAAAACACTTTTCAGTTCAGAAGGAACATCGTAGGTCAATTCCGTTAAGTGCCCACCAGCAGCAATGTTGATAAAATACGTGTTGGGTGTTTTTCCGACATCCATTTTCACTGTCTGCTGCTTCAAAATCACTTCCGCAGCTGCTTTGATATCCGTACGGGGAATCTTTAGTGCTCGTGCGTAGTCATTGGTCGTGCCTCCAGGAATGATTGCCATTTTTGGTCGCTTTTCTAAAGGAGCGATCCCATTGACGACTTCATTGATCGTGCCATCCCCACCGGCAGCTACCACCAAATCAAAACCAGCTTCGCCGGCTCTTCTTGCTTCATCACGAGCGGAAAATGGCGCAGCGGTCGTGGCAAATGCACTCGCCTCATAACCGCCAGTTTCCAAAACATCTAAAATATCTGCTAAGTTTTTTCGAATCAATTCTTTCCCAGATGTCGGGTTGTAGATTACTCTTGCTCTTTTCATCGCTTGCCTCTTATCGCTTTGCTAGTTCTTCTTGCAACAGCTTGTTCACAACGCCTGGATTCGCTTGTCCTTTGGTTGCTTTCATGATTTGACCAACTAAGAAACCGACTGCGCGGTCTTTTCCGTTTTTGAAGTCATCGACGGATTGTTGGTTATTATCTAATACTTCATTAATCATTGGTAGTAATTGCGCAGGATCTGATAATTGGATCAATCCTTTGGCTTTTACGACTTCTTCAGCGTCGCCGCCGTTTGTGATCAACTCTTTGAAGACTTTTTTCGCAATCTTCGAACTGATCGTGCCATCGGCGATCAAACGAATCATTCCCGCTAAATTGTCTGGGGTTAATTTCGTTTCTGGCAGTTCCAATTTCTCGCTGTTCAGATACGCTGAAACTTCACCCATCAACCAGTTAGAAGCTTGTTTAGGATCAGCACCAGCATCGATGGTTTTTTCAAAGAAATCGGACATTTCTTTTGATAAAGTCAAGACCATTGCATCATATTCTGGTAAGCCCAATTCAGAGATGTAACGGGCACGACGTTTTTGCGGCATTTCTGGCAAGCTTTGACGTACACGTTCGATCCATTCATCATCGATCACAAACCGTGGGATATCTGGTTCTGGGAAGTAACGATAATCAGAAGAACCTTCTTTGACACGCATCAATAAGGTTTTGCTGGTTGCTTCATCAAAACGTCGAGTTTCTTGTTGGATCTCGCCTCCAGAAAGCAATACTTTGGCTTGGCGTTTTTCTTCAAATGCCAACCCTTTTTTCACGAAGGACATAGAGTTTAAGTTTTTCAGTTCTGTTTTTGTTCCGAATTGTTCTTGGCCGTAAGGTCGCAACGAAATATTCGCATCACAACGCATGGAACCTTCTTCCATCTTCACATCGGATACTTCTGTAAACAAGATGATTGAACGCAACGCTTCTAGATACGCATATGCTTCTTCTGGTGAACGCATATCCGCTTCGGAAACGATCTCGATCAAAGGGGTTCCTTGACGATTTAGATCAACATAAGAATAACCGCCTTTGCCGTGCATGTTTTTCCCAGCATCTTCTTCCAAATGAACTCGCTCGATGCGAATCTTTTTCTTTTTGCCTTCCACTTCGATCTCGATCCACCCATCATGACCGATCGGTTGATCGAATTGCGAAATTTGATACGCTTTTGGATTGTCGGGATAGAAATAGTTTTTGCGGTCGAAATGCGTTTCTTTTGAGATTTCACAATTCAGCGCAAGCGCAGCTTTCATCCCAAATTCGATAGCCGCTTTGTTCATTACTGGTAAAACACCTGGATAGCCCCAGTCGATCACATTCGTGTTGCTATTTGGTTCAGCGCCAAAGTGAGCAGGTGCTGGAGAAAAAATCTTTGATTCTGTTTTTAATTCTACGTGGACTTCAAGCCCAATGACTGTTTCGAAGTTCATGCCTTATCCCCTCCTAAAATCACTGGTTTTTTCGTGTGGAAATCAGTTGCTTGTTCAAAGGCATAAGCCGCTTTATACATGGTTGCTTCATCAAAATGTTTCCCAATGATCTGCAAGCCGACTGGCAGTCCTTCAGAAAAACCTGCTGGGATCGACATCCCTGGCAGTCCTGCTAAGTTCACAGGAATGGTTAAAATATCATTCAAGTACATGGTGATCGGATCATTGATGTTTTCTCCAATACCAAACGCTACCGTTGGGGAAGCTGGGCCAATGATCAAGTCGTATTGGCTGAAGACCTTATCGAAATCTTGTTTGATCAACGTCCGTACTTGACCGGCTTTTTTGAAGTAGGCATCGTAGTAGCCAGCACTTAGTGAAAACGTACCTAACATGATCCGGCGTTTTACTTCTTCCCCGAATCCTTCACTGCGAGAATTGACATAGACATCTTCTAGATTGCTGACATTTTCTGAACGGAAACCATAACGAATACCGTCAAAACGTTGCAAATTAGAACTTGCTTCAGAAGAAGCGATGATATAGTAAACGGCTACCCCGTATTTTGAGTGTGGCAAGCTGACTTCTTCCACAGTCGCTCCTAACGCACGGAAAGTGTCCGCTGCTTTTAAGATTGCTTCTCGAACGCCTGCTTGGATCCCTTCCCCTAAGTATTCTTTAGGCAAAGCGACTTTCATTCCTTTGATATCACCCGTCAAACCTGCTGTAAAATCAGGGACAGCAGCGCCTGCTGATGTACTATCTTTCGCATCAAACCCACTGATGGCATTTAATGCAAAGGCATTGTCTTTCACACCACGCGTCATCGGTCCAATTTGATCTAAAGATGATGCAAACGCGATCAGACCAAAACGAGAAACCCGTCCGTAGGTTGGCTTCATCCCGACGATTCCATTGAAAGCTGCTGGTTGACGAATCGAACCACCCGTATCGCTACCTAATGAGAGGGGGACTTGTCCAGCTGCAACGGCAGCTGCCGAGCCACCTGATGAACCACCAGGTACTTTTGTTTCGTCCCAAGCGTTTTTCGTTTTCTTAAAGAACGACGTTTCGGTACTTGCGCCCATGGCAAATTCATCCATATTTAACTTACCAACTGGAATCATGTCTGCTTGGTAAACTTTGTCCATAACGGTCGCATCGTAAATTGGATCAAAATTACCTAAGATTTTTGAAGCAGCTGTTGTCCGCAAATCTTTGGTAACGATGTTGTCTTTGATTCCGATTGGAATTCCCGCCAACACATTGCTTTCAGTGATGCCTTTTTGATCGATGGCTTGTGCCAATTCCTGCGCTTTTTCTTCATTCAACGCTAGAAACGCATCGACTTTCGGCTCTGTTTCTTTAATGCGAGCAAAGGTTTCGCTCGTTAAGTCTGTTGCAGTAATTTCCTTTGACACTAATAAGCTGTGTAATTCTTCTAAGCTTTTTTTATATAATTCATTCATTAGGCACCCGCCTCCCCATTATCAATGATTGCAGGCACTTTGATAAAGCCTTCTTCGGATTCTGGAACATTTTTCATTAATTCATCACGGTCCCAGCCGCCGGTCGTTACATCTTCACGCATCACGTTAATCGTTTCTGCGACATTCGATGTGAATGGTACTCCTGTGGTGTCCACTTCTTCAAGTGTTTCAACCATATCAATAATTTTCCCTAGCTGAGAGGTAAACTCATGTAATTCATCGTCTGAGAATGAAAGTTTTGCTAGTTTGGCAACGTGTTTGACTTGTTCTTCGCTGATCGCCATAAAATCCTCCTCTTTCTCGTATCCGTAATCTACGTTTACGTTTTTCCAATGTATTGTATCATTTTTTTAACAAATCATGAAATAGAATTTGAAAATTATCAAATATAATTGTAAATAAAAGCAGAAATCATTTCTTTCCTCGTAGTGCAGGGAAGAAATGATTTCAATTAGACAAGAAAAAACAACTGCTTCTCGTCTGTGACAATGCTTAAAGGTTATTGATCTGCCGAATGACTGCCTTCGATCGCAGCCACCATTTGAGCTTCATCCCAAACGGTGACACCTAGGGATTGTGCTTTGGTCAGTTTGCTGCCAGCTTCTTCCCCAGCAACAACGATATCGGTCTTTTTCGATACACTGCCTGTTACCTTCCCACCGAGATTTTCAATTCGTTCCTTGGCTTCTTCACGAGTGAAGTGACTTAATTTTCCTGTTAAAACGACGGTTTTCTCTTTAAATGGTGATTCGACGTCTTCCAACTGTTCATTTCTAAGCCCCAAATAAGCAAAGTTGACACCCGCTCTTTCAAGTTCATCTAACAGGTCGTGAACTTCTTGATTGTCAAAATACGTGACGACACTTTCAGCAATCGTTGCGCCGATAGCTTCTAGCGAAATGATTTCTTCTTCCTTGGCTTTGCTGAGCGCCCGCAGATCACCGAAATGTTCTGCTAAAATCCGAGCCGCTTTCGCACCGACATGACGGATGCCTAGCCCAAAAATCAAACGTTCAACCGAATTTCCTTTACTTTGATGAATCGCCCGCAACAGGTTATTGGCTGATTTCTCTTTGATTTTATCAAGGGTCAACAATTGTTCTTCTGTTAAAAAGTACAAGTCGGCCACATCTTTAACTAAGGATTTATCGAACATTTGCTCTAAAACACGGGGCCCTAAACCGTCAATGTTCATAGCATTCCGTGAAACGAAATGGCTGAGTCCTTCTTTGATCTGTGCTGGACACTTTGGATTGATACAACGCAAGGCAACTTCTTCATCTAAATGGATCAGCTCACTCCCACATTCGGGACAATGTGTAGGCGATTCAAAGGGTTGACTTGCTTCTGTTCGTTTTTCTTCCAAGACTTTCGCAACCTCTGGAATAATGTCCCCCGCCTTATAGATGATGACCGAATCGCCAATGCGGATGTCTTTCATTTTAATGAAATCTACATTATGGAGACTGGCACGGCTGACCGTCGTTCCAGCAACACGAACAGGGGTCATAACAGCGGTCGGTGTCACAACACCCGTCCGTCCCACGGTCCATTCGATCGTTTCAATCACTGTTTCCGCTTCTTCCGGTGGAAACTTATATGCTGCCGCCCATCGGGGTGCTTTTACGGTAAAGCCTAGCGCATCTTGATCTTTGAAATTATTGACTTTGATGACTACGCCGTCAATCTCATAGGGAAGCTCACTGCGCTTGTCATGAAACTCTTCGATATATGCCCAAACCTCATCGATGGTGTGACACACTCTGCGTTCGTGATTTGTACGAAAGCCTAATTGATCCAGTTCATTCAATGCTGAAAATTGATCATTGGCTTCAATTGGTCCAAAGTCAGCTAGTGTGTACAAGAAGGTGCTTAAGTTTCTTTGGGCTGCGATCCGTGTGTCTAATTGTCGCAAGCTTCCAGCCGCTGCGTTTCTAGGATTGGCAAAAACTTCCGCCCCTTCTTCTTCTCGCTGTTGATTCAATTTCAAAAACGAAGCCTTTGGCATATAGCATTCGCCACGAACTTCCAACGAGATCGGTTCTTTTAATTTCAGTGGAATCGATTTGACGGTCTTTAGGTTTTCTGTAATGTTTTCACCTACCGTACCATCTCCTCGAGTTGCTCCACGAACAAAGCGCCCTTCTTCATATTTCAAGGAAATTGACAATCCATCGATCTTTAACTCGCAGACATAATCTACCGCTTTCCCCAGTGCTTTTTGAACACGGGCATCAAAAGCCACGATTCCTTCTTTGTCAAAGACATCGTTCAGGCTATACAGCGGAATATCATGCGTGACCTTTTCAAAGCCAGGTAAAATGATACCGCCTACTCGTTGGGTGGGTGAGTCTTCGGTTACTAGCTGCGGATAATTGGTTTCAATTTCAACCAGTTCTGCATATAGCTGATCATAGAGATAATCTTCCACGGAAGGCTGATCTTTTACATAGTATTCGTAAGCATACTGATTTAATTGTGTGCGCAGCTCTTCTGCTCGTGATTGGATTTCTTTTGAAGGGACATCCATCCTAATATCCTCCTTATTTTTCAACTTTTTCAATCGGCGCAAAGGCCGCCAACAATCGTTTGACGCCTTGTTGTGGGAACGCCACATCTAATTCAACATCTTGCGCGCTGCCAGTCGTCCGAACGACGGTACCGATTCCCCATTTTTTATGTTGAACTTTCTCGCCTACTTGCCAAGTATTACCAGCTGCAGAAGTCTGTTGTTTAGAAGCGACGGTCGTTTGACGCGGTTGTGTATAGCTCGGTTTGAACACTTTTGGTTGAAACGGTGCAGCAGCTTTCGGCTGTGAACGCTCGCCTAATGATTGCAGCAGATCTTGTTCGATCTCTTCGATAAACCGAGACGGACGATTGTATTGGGTCCGACCGTATAATGTTCTGGAAAAAGCGTTGGTCATAAAGAGCTCTTCCTCGGCACGAGTGATTCCCACGTAAGCAAGGCGCCGTTCTTCTTCGAGCTCGCTTTCTTCCATTAAGGCACGAGAAAGCGGGAAGATATTTTCTTCCAACCCAATCAAAAATACCACTGGAAACTCTAGTCCTTTTGCAGCATGCAAGGTCATCAAAGTCACTTGACTACTTTCTTCTTCATAACTATCGACGTCTGACAATAAAGCTAAGTCATTTAAGAAAACACTCAACTTCTCATCTGGTGCATCTGCATCGTCTTCGTTTTGCGCCTCAAATCGTTTGTCGAATTCTTGGGTAACCGATAAAAATTCTTCCAAGTTTTCAAGTCTAGCTTGTGCTTCTAAATTATTCTGGTTGACTAACTCTTGACGATAACCCGTTTTTTCTAATATTTCTTTCGTCAGTTCGGTTACTGATAGGTAAGGAACCATCTGGGCGAAGCCATCCATCATCATCCCAAAGCTCCCTAATTCTTTGCCAGCCTTTCCAGAAATATTCGCTAACTCGACGTTCATGGCTGCTTCTAACAATGACCATTCATGAAGATTCGCAAACGCTCGTAGTTTCTCGACGGATGTCGCACCGATCCCACGTTTTGGTACATTGATGATACGCTCTAAGCTGATGGAATCTCGCGGATTGGCGATCGCCGATAAATAGGCCAAAATATCACGGATTTCTTTGCGGTCATAGAATTTTCTGCCGCCGACCATCGTATAAGGAACGTTGGCTTTTAAAAGCATTTCTTCAATGATCCGTGACTGGGCATTGGTCCGATACAATATCGCAAAATCACCGAATTTACGGTTCTTTTCTGCAATTTGTTTTTGCATTTCACTGACGATAAATCGCGCTTCATCTCGTTCACTATCCCCGCGATAATAAGTGATCTTTTCCCCATCATGATTTTCTGTCCACAGATTTTTATCTGGACGGTTGCGGTTATTTTTGATTACTTGGTTTGCCGCATTTAAAATCGTTTGCGTTGAACGATAGTTTTGCTCTAACAAAATCGTTGCGGCATCTGGATAGTCCTTTTCAAAGTCTAAAATATTTTGCATGTTGGCACCACGCCAACCGTAAATACTTTGGTCCGCATCCCCGACAACACAAAGATTTCGAAAACGAGCGGCCAATAAATTGACCAGCGTGTATTGGGCGTGATTGGTATCTTGGTATTCGTCGACATGGATATAGTGGAATTTCCGTTGATAAAATTGCAGCGCATCTTCATTGTCTTGGAAGAGGCGGATCGTATTCATGATTAAATCATCGAAGTCCATGCATTGATTGTTTCGCAGCTCTTTTTGATATTTTTCATAGCAACGACCTACGATCTGCTCAAATAGACTACCTTCCATGGCTTGGTAAGCTTCAGGTGTCAACAGCTCGTTCTTTGCATGAGAGATCGTTCCCAAAATAGAACGAGGATCATATTTTTTGGGATCGATATTCAATTCTTTTAATACCCGTTTCATCAGTGTATTTTGCTCAGAAGAGTCAATGATGGTAAAATTCTTCGAATAGCCAATACGATCAACGTCCCTGCGCAAGATTCTGACACACATCGAGTGGAAGGTTGAAACCCAAACGTCTTCTCCACCCGATCCTAATAGTTGACTGACCCGTTCCTTCATTTCACGTGCCGCTTTATTGGTAAATGTGATGGCTAAAATATTCCATGGATTCACATTTTTTTCTTCTATTAAATAGGCGATTCGGTGGGTTAGGACACGGGTCTTCCCGCTTCCTGCACCTGCCATCAGCAGCAACGGTCCTTCCGTATGCATAACGGCTTCTTTTTGCCGTGGGTTCATGCGTTCAAGTAATTCACTTTTGGATGACATGATTTTAAACATCCTTTCTTTCTCAATCTTCTCAATTATAGCATTATCCGGGAAAGGGGAAAACCGAACGCTTTGAAAACTTTTAATTAAAAGCGCTTTGATTTTTTCCCTTACGATTCATGCGATTTTTCAAGAGAAAGCAGGCTTGGTTTGTTTACATAATAAAAAGGCTGTAAACCTACCAGCCTTTTTATTCGTTTGAAGATTTTGGTTAACTAAAGTACTTCTCTACTAGTTTTTCATTTACATAAATCGAGACTTGCCCATCATTGACCGGGAAAACACCTTTTCCGGTATCATCTAAAACAACTTTCGCTTCATTATTTCTCAATATATCCACGAATGTCTCTCCACCATGGATCGCACTGATAGTCATTTCTTTTTCCGCTCCTTGGGCATTGGTCATCACGACCGCTAATCCAGAAAGCTCATGTTCATAATCGCCAGTTAATACCCAGCCAATGCAATTAGGATCATCGAAATAATCGACTTGATTCCCGAATGCAAGCTTCTCCCGAAGTTTCAGCATATGGACCAGCGCATCCCCGACAGGGGCGATTTCTTGCGCGGGAATCCCAAATAAATCCCCCCAGAAAACTACTGGTACGCCAGCTTTACGTAAAAGGATCAATGAATAGGCATGGACTTTGAACCATCCGTCTATCCAAGATTGTAAACTTTGCCCAACCTGCGTGTCATGATTATCCACAAAAGTCACTGCATAATCTTCGCGAGCGGCGGTCAACGTACCTGCAAAAATTTGGCTCATATCGTATTCGCCATTTGAGTGAGATGCTTCATATAAATTGTAGTGCAATGGCACATCAAATAAATAAATCAAATTTCCTGAAGAATCTAAATACTCTTCTAATTTTGGCAGATCCCCTGACCAATATTCTCCGACAACAAATAGTGGTTTGCCTTTTTCCTCGCGTCGGTTTAAGATCCAATCCGCGTAATAGTTGAACTCAATGTGTTTGACCGCATCTAGTCGATACCCGTCAACGGCGGTCAGTTCTTGGTACCATTGGCCCCATTTATTGAGTTGTTCCACTGTTTCGGGATTTTCCATGTCCAAATCACAACCCATTAAGTAGTCGTAATTGCCCATCTCATCATCCACTTGGTTTTCCCAGCCCTTATCAGCGAAGTTAAAAATCCCGTGGTCTTTGTTGCGGTCATCATAATCGACACCAGAAAAATTATGCCACGTCCAAACGTAATCATTGTACGTCCCCTGACGTCCTGGGAATGTGAACTTGGTCCAAGCTTCGATTTCTTCCTCATCACTGATCGGTTCATTACGGTTTTCGGTATTGTATTTAACCGCTGGAACGACTTCTTTTTCATCGGCACCAATCAAGTGATTGAAAACGATGTCGGCATAAACCTCTATTCCTTGTTCTTGCAGTGCTTTGATGGCTTCTAGGTATTCATCCTTTGTCCCATATTTTGTTGGCACCGACCCCTTTTGATCGAATTCGCCTAGATCATAATAATCATAGACACCATACCCAACGTCTTCGGACCCAGCTGTCCCTTTATAGGCAGGCGGCAGCCAAATTGCGGTAAATCCATACTCTTTGATTTCTTTACTCATTTCTTTCAATTTGTTCCAGTGCTGGCTATCTGCCGGCAGGTCCCATTCGAACCCTTGTAAAATGACTTTGTTATTCATTTATTTACCCCCCCTTACTTCAATTAAGCCAAATAATAGTAAAAATTGTCAAATATAAGGATAGCTATTAAATCAAAATGAAGGTTATCATGACCGTTTATGACCGATTCCATTTATTCACGCTTTCATTTTGAATGTTTTTTACTGTTTATGATTGATTTTGAACGAATCATATGGTATCATGGCAGGTGAAGAGGTGATGAAAATGCTTACAGAAGAGCGTCATCAAGCGATTTTGGCACGATTGGAACAAGAAGAGATCGTTAAGGTCAGTGAACTGATTCAACTGTTGGATGCTTCAGAATCAACGATCCGTCGAGACCTGCAAGAGTTGGAAGACAAAGGATTTTTAGTCAGAATTCACGGTGGAGCCAAGAAAAGTCAGCAATTAGGCTTCGAACCAAACATGTCAGAAAAAACGGCGAAGTTTCAAACGGAAAAGCAAAAGATAGCAAGAACAGCTGCCCAGACGATCAAAAATGGTGAAGTCATTTACTTAGATGCTGGAACAACGACCCTCGAAATGATTCCTTTCCTATCGGCTATCACAGGCCTTAAGGTGGTCACGAACTCCGTCAAACACGCTTCCCTATTGATCGATCACGGGATCGACACCATGATTTTAGGGGGAACCATTAAGATATCGACGAACGCTGTGTTAGGGATCAATGCTGGTGAACAACTGCGAAAACTACGCTTTAATCGTTGCTTTATGGGCATGAACGGGGCTCATTCTGAGGCTGGATTCACAACACCTGATCCTGAAGAAGCCCTGATCAAGCAGATCGCTTTAGAGCACAGTCAACAAGCCTATGTCTTGCTAGACCATTCCAAATTTCAGCAAACGACTTTTGCTCAAGTTGCCTTTATCGAAGGTGCGACGATCATCACCGATTATTGCCCAAAAAACTATTTAGCGAAATTCAGAGCAAAAACAACCATTATGGAGGTAATACAATGATTTACACAGTAACACTCAATCCATCGATCGACTTTATCGTCCATGTCGATCATTTGGAAATCGGCGCCCTTAATCGAATGAAACAAGACTTTAAACTACCTGGCGGCAAAGGAATCAATGTCTCACGGATTTTGAAACGCATCGGCATCGCCTCGACTGCCCTTGGTTTCGTTGGCGGATTTACTGGTCGTTTTATTGAAGAGTGGCTGACCAAAGAGGAAATCAACAGCAACTTTACCCAAGTCGCTGCGGACACACGAATCAATATCAAACTAAAATCCGGCGAAGAAACAGAAATCAACGGCCTTGGTCCAGTCATTCGCCAGCAAGAAATTGCTGAATTGAAACACCAATTAGCCACTCTTTCTGCCGAAGACATCGTCATCCTATCAGGAAGTAAACCAGCTGGTCTTCCAACCGACTTTTATAAAGAATTGATCAAAATCGTTAAAGAAGCGGGTGCGGAATTTGTTATTGATACGACCGGCGCGGAACTTTTTGATGCTTTATCCGATCAGCCTTTGCTGATCAAACCAAATAATCATGAATTAGCCGAACTTTATGAAACTTCTTTTTCAACAATCGAAGATATTTTGCCTTATGGTCAAAGAATGCTAAAGGATGGCGCTAAAAATGTCATTGTCTCTCTAGGCGGCGATGGCGCCCTGCTCTTTACTGGCAATGAGATCTATCGATCCAATGTGTTGAAACGACCTTTGAAAAATTCAGTCGGCGCTGGAGATTCCATGATTGCTGGATTCATTGGGCGTTATGCAAAGACCAAAGATGTGGTTGAAGCATTCAAATGGGGAGTCGCTTGTGGCAGTGCCACTGCGTTTTCAGATGATTTAGCTGAGGCGTCATTTATCGAAGAATTACTACCGGAAGTCATAATTGAACAAGTGAATCTATAGGAGGATGGAAAAAATGAAAATCAATGAGTTGATGCTGAAAGATGCCATGATTATGGACTTACAAGCAACAGACAAAAAAGGTGCCATTGATGAAATGGTAGCAAAATTATATGCTGTCGGACGAATTTCAGATATCGAGGTCTACAAAGAAGGAATTCTTGCCCGAGAAGCTCAAACATCAACAGGGCTAGGTGACGGCATCGCAATGCCTCATGCCAAAAACAGTGCGGTCAAAGAAGCGACGGTCTTATTCGCAAAAAGTAATGCGGGTGTTGACTATGAGGCGTTAGATGGACAACCAACGTACCTCTTCTTTATGATCGCAGCACCAGAAGGAGCAAATGATACTCATTTACAAGCATTAGCAGCGCTATCTCGCTTGTTGATCGATCCAGACTTCGTTGCTAAATTAAAAACAGCGACGACTGCTGATCAAGTACAGCAACTTTTCTCAGAAGCTGAGGCACAGCAAGAAGCCGATGCTTTAGCAGAAAAAGCGGCAAACCAAGAAGCAGCACCCGCTAGCGAACGTCCCTATATCGTCGCAGTTACAGCTTGCCCGACAGGAATCGCCCATACCTACATGGCAGAAGATGCTTTGAAAAAGAAAGCCAAAGAGCTGGGTGTTGACATCAAAGTCGAAACAAATGGTTCAGAAGGAATCAAAAATCGTCTAACAGAAGCTGATATCGCCCGAGCTACTGGTGTAATCGTAGCTGCTGATAAAAAAGTAGAAATGGATCGCTTTGACGGCAAACATTTAGTAAACCGTCCTGTCAGTGATGGTATCCGTAAAACCGAGCAATTAATCAATGAAGCAATGAGCGGTACTGCTCCTGTTTTTCATGGTAGCGGCCAAGCTTCTGATAAAGAGGACACTTCTGCTGATGGTTCAGTCGGTCAACGAATCTATAAAGATTTGATGAATGGTGTTTCTCATATGCTGCCATTTGTTATTGCCGGTGGAATCATGATCGCTATTTCCTTCATGGTGGACCAGTTCATGGGTGTCCCTCAAGATGCCTTGAGCCAATTAGGAAACTACAACCAAGCAGCTTCTTGGTTCAATCAAATCGGTAGCGCGGCATTTGGTTTTATGCTACCTGTCTTAGCTGGATTTATCGCTTCAAGTATCAGTGACCGACCTGGATTGATAGTCGGTTTTGCAGCAGGTGCGTTAGCAAATACAGGTGGTGCTGGTTTCTTAGGTGCCTTGATCGGCGGTTTCTTAGCTGGTTACGTCATCAAGTTCTTACGTTCATTATTCAAAGGCTTACCAAAATCATTAGAAGGAATCAAAACGATCCTCTTCTACCCTGTTTTCGGCCTATTGATCACTGGCTTCTTGATGTTACTGATCAACGTGCCAATGAAAGCTATCAACGACGGTTTGAACAGCTTCTTGACTGGCTTAAGTGGTACCAACGCAGCTTTACTTGGCGCTTTGTTAGCAGCGATGATGGCAGCCGATCTAGGCGGCCCAATCAACAAAGCCGCTTATGTTTTTGGTACTGCAACATTGGCAACGACCGTTGCTGAAGGTGGTAGCGTCGTGATGGCATCTGTAATGGCGGGCGGAATGGTTCCTCCATTAGCAATCTTTGTCGCAACGTTATTGTTCAAAAATAAATTTACAAAAGACCAAAAAGAAGCAGGTTTGACAAATATCGTCATGGGGCTGTCCTTCGTCACAGAAGGTGCGATTCCATTTGCAGCAGCAGATCCACTGCGAGCGATCCCAAGCTTTATCGTCGGTTCTGCCCTGACTGGTGCACTTGTCGGTGCCTTTGATATCCAATTGATGGCGCCACATGGTGGGATCTTCGTTGTCCTATTATTATCTAAACCAATTTTGTTCTTGCTATTCATCTTGATCGGTGCGATCGTTTCTGGCGTCGTATTCGGTTTGTTGAAAAAAGCGCCTGAGCAAACAGCTTAATTGAAAAGACCCACAAGATCCTCGTGATCTTTGTAGTGACCCCAAAAAGTTAGACTTTTATGGAGTGGAGAAATCCACTCCTTTTTTGTACGATAAAATTAACTGT
>NZ_JBLGTY010000028.1:0-35020 GCF_047470845.1 Candidatus Enterococcus avicola
GCTATATAATGGTAGACGGTCAAACTCTATACAGAGGAACATACCAATAAATTTTGAGTCTTAATATGACTGATATTTATAAAAAATTCCTGATATTAGAACAAGAATACGCTGTCTTCAAATGTATAATATTACAATAGCACGATATAGCAATATTGTTATATCGTGTTTCATAATAATTAAGAGCTTTAAAATTAGTATTTATTAGATACTTAAAAGCTATTTTAGTATTGATAAATTGTTACCAGCAACAAAAAAGAAGTTACTTAGTGCTAACTTTTGAGCAACTGCTAGAGGAGGTAGGATATGGCTAATTATCCTGTAATTTTTATTGTATTTTCTAGAAATGTAATTATTCTCTTAAACATTCCAGCATATCCAAGTATATAGAAAATTTACGTTTTCTATATAGTTGGATTTGAATTATAGCTATTTGTAATTTACTTCAATTATTTCGCTATAGCAGCTAATAACACTATAAAGACACATACAGTAACTCCTTAAATGGGCTGCGTATGTGTCTTTATAGTGTTGATCACTTCATATTTTAGTTGATCGAAATCCTTATCATACGTAGCAATATATACCGCTAAATTTACAGCATCTTTTTGATCAATAGCTAAAAGCTGTCCATTGATTTTCAAAAAGACAAAAGTAGCTAAGAAAGCAGTACGTTTATTTGCATTGTGAAAAGGATGTTTCTTTATCAATTGTATAAGTAGGATAGCTGCTTTTTCATAAATCGAAGGATAAACCTCTTCACCAAAAGCTGAGGCTCGAAGTTGCCCTACACACATTTCTAAAGCATTCGCATCCTTTACACCAAGGGGTTCATTAGGAGAGTATTTTTTTATTTGGATTACATTCATTTTTATAATATCTTTGGCTTCTAGGTAATGAATACTCATTTATCGACAAGCTCTCTAAAAGTAGTATCATATTCAGTTAATGCTTGAGATATTGCTACATCAATTTCATCAGATAAGGCTTGTTTTTTTGTAATTGCCGCTCGAAGTTTTTCTTCATCTAAAAAAACCGTATCTCCGGGATTTAACCCATTTTCTTTAAGAAACTCCTTTGAAATAGTTAATACTACTGAGTTCCCCACTTCCCTAAATTTTCTTTCTTTAATTGCCATAGTCTTCTCCCTCCTTTTTCTTTGTATATACAGTATATACGATTGTTGATTTTAAATCAAGCATAGTCCCTCTCATGTCTAACTCTATAGAAAGATTGTTCTTTCTATATAATTAATTAAGAAAATTCAAAAAATTTAGATTGCTCCCTTCTATTTCCTTCACTATTTATGTATACCATTTATTTTAAATTATTAAACGTATACCTATTTATATGCTTTTTTTGAAACAAATTAATAAATTTTAGAGCATACCAATTGACAAAACATTCTATAATTGGTATAGTCCAATTATAGAGATACTCTTCTCCCCTACTTATTGAAAGGATGAATGACATGAAAAATACAGAAATATATCAAAAAATAGATACAATCATACTTCATATGCCCGATTATATAAAAGATTTTGTTCAAGATCGTGAGGATAAAGATCAATCACCTCGAACCACTTTAGAATATCTAAAAAATTATAAGCTCTTTTATGAATGGCTTCTTAGTGAGTCTATCGTTCCTGATACTTCTATCACCTCGATAAGACAGTTAACTGCCTATGACCTAAACTTGTACAAATCTCATTTGAAACGTCGCACAAAAGAAAATGTAAAAAAAGAGACAACAAAAACTAAGCTCAAAGATAATAATAACTTAGGTCTATCTACTTCTACTATCAATAGAAATATCACGGCATTAAAGGTTCTATTTAAATATCTTTCGAAAAGTTCCAATAATCCTCTAGGAAAACCATACTTAGACAATAATCCTATGGATCAAGTAGCAACCATCACAGATAAAACTACGTTAGCTGCACGTGCCAATGCCATTGAGAAAAAATTATTTCTAGATAAGGATACACAAAATTATCTAGATTATATTGCCAATGAATATAAAAATACTTTGAGTAAACGAGCTTTGATCTATTATCAACGAGATGTAGAAAGAGACCTGGCGATCAATGCACTGATTTTAGGATCTGGATTGAGACTCTCCGAGGTTATAAATATTAATTTAGATGACCTATCTTTAGATAAGAATAATGTGGTAGTAACTAGAAAAGGAAATAAAAGAGATGCTGTCAATATAGCAGCATTCGCAATGGAATATTTAGCTAATTATCTAGCTATTCGGAAAGAACGATATAAAGTAACAGAAAACGAAAAAGCTTTATTTCTAGCAATTTACCAAGGAGAAGCCAAGCGTATATCGGGTATTGCAATCGAACGGATGGTAGCAAAATATTCAAAAGGCTTTAGAATTCAAGTCAGCCCTCACAAACTGCGTCATACATTAGCTACTAGACTCTACCAACAGACAAATTCATTGGTATTAACTGCCCAACAATTGGGACATTCAAGTACCAATACAACAACTTTATATACCCATATAGACAATGCGGCTACGATCGATGCATTAAATGCTTTATGAGTATAATGTATAAATAGGCGGAAATAAGAAACAACACGCTAGAAAAGCCTGTATTATAATTTTCTAGTGTGTTTCTTTTGGTGTGATCCTACTTTTGTTTATCATTTATTTTTTATTATCGTAAATAGGTGTCGGTTTGATTTTAGAAAAATTAGTTTGGATATAATCTGTGGGATCATTTGTTATCTCTCTCAATGAATTTAGATACAAATGACCATAAGTTCCTAAAGTCGTTTGTACATCAGCATGTTTTAACCTTTCTTTAATTCGAAGTGCATCTTTTTATTGTGATATAAGCAAAGAAGCATGACTATGCCTTAATCCGTGTATGCGGATTATATGAACACCAACGATCGTTGCATGTCTTCTCATAATATGACGGATTGTATATTTCTGAGTAGGTGTTCCATTATAAGAAAGTACAAACGACATGCCTCCTATTGAAACTTGACGCTCCTTCCAAGCTTTTAAAAAGGTAATTGTATTGTCGTCTAGTTCGATTGTACGAATACTAGAAGCCGTTTCGGGTTCTACAAACTCATAGGTTTTGGCTCTCTTATAATAGAGTGTTTTATTCACACGCAAGTTTTTATTTTCAAAATCAATATCTTTCCAAGTTAATGCAGTGGCTTCTCCCAAACGCATAACGGTCATAAAAAGTAACCACATACAAATAAAACCAAAATGTTGGTACAAATCATCAATATAAAAAGTTGAAATAACTTTTGTAAATTCTTCTTTTGTCCAAAAATCAACTGTAGTTTTCCTTTTCTTCACATTTCCAATAACTTTTGCAGGATTTTTTTCAAGTAGTCCCAAAACAACTGCTCGATCTAATGACATCTGAAAAATCCCATACATGTTTCTTACATAAGAATTTTTATATTTACTCAATAAATTATTTTGCCACTTTTGAATGTCAATTGGACGTATTTCTCTTAACTCCATTTTAAAGAAATAAGAAAAGTTTTTTTGATTGTAGATAACCGATTTTTATATGTTCTTTCTTCTACTTTCCCTTGATAATAAGGTAGGAATAATTTATAAAAAAACTCCTCAAACAACATAGTACTTTGAGAAGTTTCTGCTTCTTTTCCATAATTAGAAACAAGTTCGGTATACGCTTTTTTTCTTCTTTAACTGTTTTAACCCCTCTACGTTTTTTTGTACTCTTTTCCCTGTTCGTTTGTCGAATCCCAAACTAGCAGTAAAATGATATTTCCCATTTTTATCTTTTTTAAAATTAACCATGATTCTGAAAATCCTCCTCTACCTCTATCTTCATACCTAAAACTTCTTCTACAGATTCAACAGGTACTAGTCCTAATCTTCTATTTTCGTAATAGGTATAGCTTTTTGAAACCATAATTGCTTTTGCCTGTCGTATGATTCTCTCAGACTGATACTTCCCATAACCTAATTTCATTAATTCATTTTTTGTTATAACCACCATTTAACCACCACATTTTTTATTCAAATATAAAAAAGAACACTACTAAAAATAGTAGCGTTCCTGCATATTTTTATTCAAATTTAATCAGCTTTATAAATCTTTGTATACTTGCTCCTTAATACTCAAAAAATGCACATTAGAAATCTAATTCTAAAAAATATCACTAGTGTTGCATAAAACATTTTAGAATATTCTGAAAACTATTTCCTCTGAAAATAAGTCAAAAAAAACTGTGCTGACGCAGAGGATGACTTTTTCCAGAAAATTTTTTATCTGTTATTCAACTGAAAACCAAAAGTAACGAGCCAAATTTCTTTTTTCTCATGTGGGAATTAATTTTTCTACCCAACATTCAAAAGGCTGAAACAGTAAATAACGAAAGAATCGTTTGATTTGGAACACCGATTTTACTGTCTTCGTTTCTAAACTTTGGTATTTTTCTTGATGCGAGTGACGAAGAAATACCCGTCCCAATGCATCTGATCCATCTTTTCAAAGTCCTAATACCCACGATCAAACACGTAAGTTGCCTCTGGTTGATTCACCAATACTGGTAGTTGATTGAGATCATGTTCATGGGCATTTGTTAAGGTAAAATCAGTTGGATACATCGTGGTATCGTCCATATAACAATAGTTTAAGTGTAACTTGACACCTGATTTTGTTTGACGGAAAGTCGCCCACTTATGACGTTTTAAACTAAGCGAAAACGTACTGGAATCAATCAGATACAGATGATTTCGCTTGGTTGGTTTGATTTGATGTTGAACTTTTTCTAACAGTTGTTGAAAAATTTCTTCTAACACTTTAGGTTCAAGTGCATTAAATGCTCGAGACAATTGGGTATGACTAATCGATGACACATCGGTTTCTAGTTGGAGCGATCGGTCGATAAGAGCTGTACTCAAATCACGCAAACTTTCTTTTTCTTCATTAACTGCGTAGAGAAAGAGCTTGAGCACAGCTTCAAAAGACAGTTTTTTACGATACGAATTGTAATCAAAAATACATTTTTGGGAGTTGACAGAAAGTTTTCCTAATTTTATGGCAGAAAACCATTTATTAAATGCTGTATTTGTTTTATACTTATCCATGTATGAGTCCTTTTTATTGGTCTTGGATAAGTCATCCAAGTGCTAGTATAAAGGATTTTTTGTTCTATGGAATAGGTTAAAATTTTAATGCAACACTAGTGAAAATTTTTATATCTTTAGACTCAATGATAAATTCTTTCGTATCCAAGTTAGCCGTTAATGTTGCACTATCACTACCGTTTTTATTTTTACGTGTAATCACTATTTCTGATTCTGATGGCGTTGCTACTTCAATCGTTCCATCCAAATCAAACGCCGCAGATTCATTTCTAAATTTTAAAAGTGCAAATAATTGTTGAATCACTGGCCGTTGCACTTCTTCTTCAATTTCGGCTAAATCATAGTAATGACGATTAATATTACGCCCTTCTTTCGTTGCTTCCAACTGTCTATCTAAATTTTGTGTTTTACTACTCACACGTGCATAACCTATTTTAGCCATTTTTCTCCTCTTTTCATTCAATGTTTTAATTAAAATAAAGCTTTCCAAAATCAATACAACATAGATATATAAAATGCTCAACTTAAATGACCTTTTTTCTACTTATTGACATACCATAGAAAAACAAACATCTCTAAAAAAAAACAAAATTTAAACTAAGGACATTAAAGGCTAATATGACGGACACTTAAAAACTTAAGCCCCAAGAAAGCAACCGCTTATTAGTTGTAGCTAGTGCTTACGGATTTCAATAGAACAAGCGCTTTTTCTGATATTCGGTAGGTGAAAGACCCATCTGTTCTTTAAAAACTTTTCCAAAATAATTGGCGCTAGTGAAACCCACCATTTTCGCGACCTCTTGAACTTCATTTTCCGACCAAAGTAATTGCAGGGACTTATTGATACGATACATCTGCAAATATTTCATCGGTGTTTGCTGGTAAACTCGCTGAAACTGGCGAATCAATGCGAATTTTGATGTCTGAAAATGTACGGCCAAGTCCTCTAAGCCCAAATCTCGAGCATAGTGTTTTTCTAGATACTCGCGAATTTGAAGAACTTGTGGACTTTGGCGTAGACGTTGTTGCTTCAGTTCATTCTTCAAATCCAGTATCAGCTGAAACGCCTCTTGGCTATTTTCATATAGCGTCATATCTCGCTGATTCCATTCGACGATTTTCTTGGCGATACTTTCACAAAATGCTTCACTGAGTTTCACCAGTTGGAAAGGACTATCCAGCCATTGATGGATGACTGGCGAAAACTCTACATAAAGAAACTGCCAAGAAGCTGGTCCGTGATACTTAAAAGAGCCCGGTATCTCTGCCAAAAACGCATTGGTAACAGGCAAATCAACCATCCTTTGCTTAGTAACAACTTGTCCCTGCCCAGCTGAGGTAATCTGCAAGACAATCAAGTGTTCCTTTCTTTGGCTTCCATCCCAATCATAATGGGGCCCACCACAGCCTTGGCCAATCCCCCTGATTACAGGTAATGCTTCTTCTTCTATATAGTGAAACTGCCGACTAAAGAAATGCAATTTTTTACCCCTCTTACAATTTTTTCGTCTTGAAAGTAGTTGATAACAATTCTATTCTATACTCAAACACACAAGAAAGGAAGCAATATTATGCCAATTAGTTATGATGAAACCCGCAATATTTTTCATTTAAAAAACAATCAAATCAGTTACATTATAGGAATCGAAAAAGGAAAATATCTAGTCCATCGTTACTTTGGTCCAAAAATTCACAGCTATCATGGGGTGAATGAATTACAGCTTATCAATCGTGGCTTTAGCACCAATCCTGATCCTCAAGATCGTACATTTTCTTTAAACACACTTCCTTTAGAAACAAGTACTCAAGGCAGCCTTGATTTTCGTATTGCAAATTACCAATTGCGCAATCCCCAAGGTTACCGTATAACTGCCTTTGAATACGCTGGCTATCAAATTACCAATGAAAAGCCTAAGCTACCGGGCCTCCCTTCACTTTCTGGCGCCAACACTCAAACCTTGGAGATTACATTAAAAGACGCACAACAAAACTTAGAAATGATTTTACGTTACACTCTTTTTGAAAATCTACCGGTTATTTCTCGTAGTGTGGAATATATCAACAAAAGCAGCCAACCGATTTATCTAGAAAATGCTGGCTCGATGATGCTAGATTTGCCAAGCGCTAATTATGACTTATTAACTTTAAACGGTGCTCATACCAATGAAGCAAACTTATCCCGTCAAGCGCTGCATTCCGGTATCCAACGCGTTGACTCGACACGAGGTACTAGCAGTCCTCAACACCAACCTTTCATCGCCTTAGCTGACAAATATACCACCGAAGACCAAGGTGCTGTGATGGGATTTCAGCTAATCTATAGCGGAAATTTCATCGCTCAAGTGGAAGTCGAACAATATGGCTCTTGTCGACTGCAAATGGGCATCAATCCAGATACTTTCGAATGGAAGCTTTCTCCTAACGAGCACTTCGTTACTCCAGAAGCCGTAATCAACTATTCAGATACAGGCTTAAATAAATTGTCACAAACCTTCCATAGCCTTTATCAAAACTACTTGGTTCCTGTTTACTGGCAAAAGCGCACTCGACCGATTTTGCTGAACACTTGGGAAGGAAATTACTTCTCCTTCCACGAAAAGACCTTATTAGAACAAGTAAAAACAGCCAAAGAATTAGGCATCGAACTTTTTGTCTTGGATGATGGCTGGTTTGGTCAACGGAATGATGACACCCAAGCACTAGGTGACTGGTATGTAAATCAGGATAAACTACCTCAGAAAATCACTGGACTAGCTGATCAAATCCATGAGCTAGGTTTACTTTTCGGTCTTTGGTTTGAGCCGGAAATGATTTCCAAAAATAGTCAGCTATTCCGTCAACATCCTGACTGGCCTTTACAAGTTCCCGCTTATCCTTTAACGGAAGGACGGCGTCAGCTAGTCCTAGACTTAAGCAACCCTGAAATTCAAGACTTTTTAATCGCTACATTAGATGAATATTTGAAAAACGGCGAGATCGATTATATTAAGTGGGACATGAATCGCCACCTGACCGAAGTCGGCAATAAAAACTTACCTGCTGACCAACAAAAAGAAATCAGTCATCGGTATGTTTTAGGTTTGTACCGAGTTCTAGAAACTATTACCCGACGCTATCCCAAAGTCCTATTTGAGAACTGTTCCAGTGGTGGTGGTCGTTTCGATCCTGGGATGATGGCATATATGCCTCAAACGTGGGCCAGTGACAATACCGACGCCTTTTGCCGCACAAAAATTCAAACGGGCTTTAGTTACCTTTTCCCACCAATCATGCTAGGGTCCCATGTTTCTGACGTACCTAATCATCAAGTAGGTCGCATCACCCCCTTAAGCACGCGAGGTCATATTGCCATGAGCGGTAATTTTGGCTATGAATTAGATATCAAGAAGCAAACGCCTGACACTCTCGCAAAGATCAAAGAACAAGTTGCTTGGTATAAAGAGCATCGACAACTAATTCAATTTGGGAACTTTTATCGCTTGCACACACCTGACGAACAGGGCGTTTGCGCTTGGCTTTTTGCCAACGATCAAGAAGTACTCATTGTCTACTTCCATGGAGTAGCGCAGCCCGCTCAAAAATTAGCATATCTGCAAACAACCTACCTCGATCCCCAAGCTTTGTATCAAAATACGGCTACCAATGAAATTTTCAGCGGTGACGAACTCAATCATGCAGGTATTTTAATTCCTCGCCTGAAAAGTGATTTCGCAAGCTTTACACTTCATTTCAAAAAAATCTAAACAAAAAAGGACTGCACGTTTGACGTGTAGTCCTTTTTCATGGATTAATCCACTGCCGGAAACAAAATTGCATACGCCTCATAGGCCGCTAAAGTTTCTGTTATAGGCGTAGTGTAATTATGAATTAGAATTTCGACCTTAGCTAAATCAGCGTCTAAAGGGAAATGACCGGTTTTATCCGAAAAATTCACTACTACTAATAGTCTTTCATCAGAGAGAATGCGTTCATAGGCTAAAACATCCGCTTCGGCTGTAGCTACAGTTTGAAATGCTCCTGCGACAATAATCGGCAATTGCTTTCGTAGTTGAATGAGTCGCTGATAGGTATAAAACAACGAATCAGGATTCTCTAAGGCTTGTGCTACGCTGATTTCTCGGCTATCAGCTACCGGCAGCCAAGGGGTTCCCCGGGTAAAGCCGGCGTTGACACTAGCATCCCATAGCATAGGATGCCGGGCATTGTCTCGACCTTTTGCATTAATTGACCTTAAGACTTCCTCTTGAGTATAGCCATTTTGTATGCGCTCCTGATACATTTGCCGACTTTCAATATCATCCACGTCTTCAATTCTAGTGACGGGATAGTTTACCATCCCAATCTCTTCCCCTTGGTATATATAGGGCGTTCCTTGCATAAAATGCAAGTAAATGGCTAACATCTTGCCACTGACTTCTCGATATTCCCGATCATTTCCCCAACGCGAAATAATCCGGGGCAAATCATGATTATTCCAAAACAAAGAATTCCAACCTTTGCCTTGAAGAGCGATCTGCCATTTACTAAGTACTTGATGCAATTCTTTGGGGACTAACTTCTGCAAATCCCATTTACGCTTTCCTGGTTGTTTATCCAGGCTTATATGTTCAAATTGAAAGGCCATGGATAACTCATGACGCTCTTTTTGCGAATACAATTGGGCGATTGCCGGAGTTGCTCCCCAAGTTTCCCCAACCGTCACTACATCGTATTTCCCGAAAGTTTCTTGCTGCATTTCTTTCAGGTAGTCATGGAGTTTAGGGCCATTTTTTGTAATCAGGTGTTCCGGCTCTTTGCCAATCAAGTCAATTACATCGAGGCGAAAACCACCAATCCCCTTTTCTAACCACTTATTCATCATGGCGTAAATAGCTTTCCGCAATTGCGGATTTGCCCAATTCAAATCCGGCTGTTCCTTGGCATGCAAATGGAGGTAATATTTCCCAACTTCAGGAGCGAATGTCCAAGCGGAACCACCAAAGTTTGAAGTTAGCTCATTTGGCTGATTGCGCCACACATAAAAGTCATGATAGGGACTGGAAGGATCACTTTTGGCCGCTTGAAACCAAGGGTGCTGATCCGAGGTGTGATTCACCACCAAATCCATAATAATCTTGATACTACGCTTTTTGGATTCAAAAAGTAGCTTTTCCATATCCTTCATCGTCCCATACTCAGCGGCGATTCCCTCATAATCACTAATATCATAGCCGTTATCCCGATTAGGAGAAGGATAAACCGGGCTTAACCAAATGGCATCTATGCCGAGTTTTGCTAAATAATCCAAGCGAGAAATGATACCGGGGAGATCCCCGATACCATCTTGATTGGTGTCTTGAAAACTTCTTGGATAGATTTGGTAAATCACTGCTTTCTGCCACCAATTAGTTTCCATTTACTTCGCTCACCGCTAAAATATCTTCGCCCCCGGAAACTACCGCTTTATCTAAAACTGCCACATCACCGTACGACTGGGTATTGGTAATGATTTCCATAACCGTCACGTCATAACCAGCTGCTTTTAACCGTTCCAAGTCAAAGCTACCTAGAATCTCACCTTTTTTCACCAAGTCGCCAACCTTCTTCTCGGAGGTAAAACCTTGGCCTTTTAAATTCACAGTGTCAATTCCTAGATGAAGTAAGACTTCTGCTCCTTGGGTCGTTTTCAATCCATAGGCATGTTTTGTATCGTACACCACTGTTAACTCTCCATCTGCTGGGGCATAAACTGTCCCTGAATCCGGGGAGATTGCCAATCCTTTGCCCATCATTTCCTTTGAAAAAACCGGATCGTTAACCATGCTTAACGGCAACACTTTTCCAGCGACCGCTGCGGCAATTACTTCATCTTTAGGAGTAACACCGGTTTCCGGTTCTGCATTCAATCCCACTGTTACCGCTGCAGTCGTGCCGTCTTCTTCAGCAACTAATAAGTGGCTGTGTTTTTTTCCATAAAGGTAAGTAGTGGTAAACCCGACAAAGATACTGATTACAATCCCAATCAAAAAGAATGGAATTGATTGAGGGGCAATTGAGATAAAGCCGATAACACTCGCAGGTCCCATGGCCACTGATAAAACATGGAATAAACCGATAAATACCGAAGCAACTGCCGAAGCAATCATCCCGCAAACGAAAGGAAATTTAAGTTTTAAATTGACCCCGAAGATCGCGGGTTCCGTAATCCCCAACATTGCCGACACACTTGCAGAAGTTGCTAAGCTTTTTTGCTTTTGGTTTTTTGTTAAGAGCATAATCGCCAAGGTCGCTGCTCCTTGCCCCACATTGGCCATCGACGCCACTGGGAAAATAAAGGAACCCCCGGTACTAGCTACGTCCGCTAACAAGGTTGTTTCGATTGCTGGAAAACTTTGGTGCAAGCCGGTAATAACGATTGGTGAATAGAACAGACCAAAGACTCCTAGCCCCACTGCACCGGTCGTGTTGTATAACCAAGTCAAGCCATAGGTCAAGCCGTCTCCCACCGTGCGCATTACAGGCCCCACTAAGGTAAAAGTCAAAAAGCCTGTAAGAATAATGGCTAACATAGGTGTGAAAGTATAGTCAAACGCATTGGCTAAACGTTTGTGGAAGAACTTTTCCAACGTAGCCAAAATCCATGAAACTGCTAATACTGGCAATACTGAACCTTGGTAGCCGGCTTGGGCCACTTCCATACCAAAAATATTCCAATACGGCATTGAGCCATCAGCAATCGCATTGGCCACGCCATAGCCATTAACCAAATCTGGCATCACCATCGCCATCGCCATTGCCGCCCCGAGATAAGGATTTCCCCCAAAGCGTCTCGTAGCAGAAAAACCAACTAATATTGGTAAGAAAGCGAAGGGCGCTGAAGCCAAAAGATTAATAATACTAGCGAAATCGGTAACTGCCGGAAACATTTCGACTAGCGATTGTGGACCAAATAAATGCTGGGCGGTCAAGACATTGTTAATCGCCATCAGTAAACCACCGGCAACTAAAGCAGGAACAATCGGTACAAAAATATCTGAAAGAACTTTAATAAATGCCATAACCGGATTGTTCTTCTTATTGGCTCCTGCTACCGCTTTCAGATCGGCTGTAGATGCTTCTCTGACACCAGTAATTTTAACAAATTCATCATAAACCTTGTTGACGTCTCCTGCACCAATAATAATTTGGAACTGATCATTTGCAACAAAAGTTCCCTTTACGTCATCATTAGCATCCAGTGCTTTTTGATCAACCTTGTCATTATCCTTCAAAACCAAACGTAACCGGGTAGCACAATGAGCAGCCGCTTGAATATTATCTTCCCCTAGCGCTTCGCTGATTTCTTTTGCTACTTTTTGATGATTCATTTTCTTTTTCCTCCTTTTGACTGTCTTACTCTAAAACAAACTAGCCTGAATAAATGAAACCGTTTTTCTGGTTTTAGTATGCCACGGGATTTCCTAATTGTCAAACGTTTATCAATTATTGTTTCAATATTTTTTGGATCGCTTGTATTTATGGCTCAACCATCCTTCGCATACAGATGTTACCGCTAATATACTACAACTAAATCGTTAAACTTATCAAAGAGATATTGTTATACGTTTGACATTTAACAAAAACCGTTTTATGATACTAAGTAAGAATACGCTTACGAGGAGTACTAAAAATGAATAAAACTGATTGGACTAAAGCTCAACGCTATCGCCCTTATCATCAATGGCCATCAGATTACCAAGTGGCCCTACAACAAAAAGTCGCTCAATCTGTTTGGCGGCTAGGCTATCACGTACAGCCTGTAACCGGCTTATTAAACGATCCCAACGGTTTTTCCTACTATAATGGAAAGTGGCAGCTTTTTTATCAAGCGTATCCTTTTGGCCCAGTGCACGGCTTAAAGTCTTGGTATCATGTTACTTCCACAAATTTGGTGGACTGGAAAAACGAAGGGTTGAAATTGCTCCCGACGAATGACTTTGATGGACAAGGCGTTTATTCTGGCTCTGCCCTGCCGTACGAAGATCGACTTTTTCTGGCTTATACAGGAAACGTCCGAAAACATGATTGGAGCCGTCATTCTTATCAGTTGGGTGCTTGGATGGATCAAACGGGCGCCATTGAAAAAATACAGCAACCACTCTTGACTGAGCAACCTTCTGGCTACACCACAGAATTCCGCGATCCCCAAGTTTTTCCTTATCAAGGCGGCTATTTAATGGTAATTGGCGCCCAAGATACCGCGGAAATCGGCCAAGTCTTAACCTACTATAGTGAGGATTTACTCCATTGGGATTTAGTAGGAAAACTACACTTTAGTGACGAAAAATTAGGTTTTATGGTGGAATGTCCTAATTTACTCTTATTTGAAGATGCCGCCTTGTTGTTGTTTTGTCCTCAGGGGTTGGATTTGGCCATTTGCTCTTATAAAAATATTTATCCTAATATGTATGTTACTGCTGCCGGTTACTCTCTTGAGGAAAATCGCTTACTGCAACCAAGCTCGATTAAGAACTTAGATGAAGGATTCGATGTCTATGCTACCCAAGGTTTTATCGCTCCAGACGGCCGTTGCTTGACCGTTAGCTGGGTAGGCTTACCAGAAATCGACTACCCTAGCGACAAGGAAGGTTGGGCGCATTGCTTAAGTCAAGTAAAAGAATGCACCATAAAGAACGGTCGCTTGTACCAAACTCCGGTCGCCGAGATGGCAGCGTTGCGCCTAGGAGAAGGGCAAAAAATCGCTCCTAGCCACAAAGAAATTGTTGCTGAGCAAAATCAATATGAAATTATTTTAGATTTTGAAGCCGGTGCCACAGGAGAAGTGCGCTTGTTTGCCGGACTAGAAGAAAATACCGGCTTTACTCTCTCATTTGACGGCGTCCGTGGTAAAATACAATTAGACCGAAGTCAGACCGGATACTCTTTCGCTGAGGAATATGGCACAAGTCGCAGTTTCTCCATTGAACCTGGACCAGTTAGCCTGCAAATTTTCGTCGATCATTCATTAGTAGAGATTTTCATCAATGATGGGGCCTACACAGCCACAGCGCGGGTGTTCCCTACTGAAGGTCAGCATGGCTGTCAGATTACTTGTGCCCAAAACTTTAGCGGAACCTTTTGGCCATTGCGGGATATGATTACAAATAAAGGATGAAAAAATATGGTAATTAAGTTGACGGATGTGGCCCAACTAGCAGGGGTCTCCCCGACTACCGTTTCTCGCGTTATCAATAACTACGGCTCACTAAGTCAAAAAACAATCGACAAAGTCCACGCCGCGATGAAGGAGCTAAATTACCAACCTAATAGCTTGGCCCGTTCGCTTCAAGGGAAAAATACCCGACTAGTGGGCTTGATTTTTCCCACGGTAGCCAATCCTTTCTACGGGGAACTAGTGGAAAAGATCGAGCGAAAGTTATTCGAGATGGACTATCGGACGATTTTGTGCGATAGCGCCCATAATAAAGAAAAAGAACGCAGCTATTTGAATATGTTAGCGGCAAATAAGGTAGATGGCATCATTGCCGGAGCTCACAACTTAGGGATTGAAGAATACGAAGACTTGGAGCTACCGATTGTCTCTTTTGACCGCTATTTGGCAGATGGGATTCCCATTGTAGGTAGTGATAATTTTCAAGGGGGCTTTTTAGCTACGGAAAACCTATTTTTACGCGGGGCTCGCAAAATCGCCATTATGACCGGCTCCCAAGAATCGGATTCCCCCACTAACGAGCGCTTAAATGGTTACTTGGCGTTTTTGGAAAAGCAAGGTTTGCCCTCTCAAATTTTTCCTTTCCACTCCACCGCCCAGTCGACTACCTTAAAAAAACTGGAGATTAAGCGGATTTTGGAAAATGAAGATATCGACGGAATTTTTTGTACGGATGATTTAACTGCGATTTTAGTCGCCAATCAATGTCACAAATCCAATATTTCTGTACCAGATCAGTTAAAAATCATTGGCTACGATGGAACGAAGCTAATCCAAAATTACTTTCCCCAACTAACTACTATGGCTCAACCGATTTCCGATTACGCAGATGTCTTAATTGACCTTTTACTCCAACGGGTTCAAGAACCAGAAAAGCCTCTAGAAAGCCATTACCATCTCCCCGTGAAGCTAATTCAAGGAGAAACAACTTAATAACAGCAAAACTGGCTCCTAACAGCTTTTAGGAGCCAGTTTTTTATTGTAGAAGAATCAGACTACCCGTCGTTATCCTCAAGGCCTTTTTCATTTTCGCCGCTCGCTGAGGTCTATAATCGCAAGAATAAAAAATAAAGGTTAATGTCACTACAGATACATTAGGTCCTATATAAAGTTGAAAATATTTATCACGATCTTAGAACAGATAGAAAAAGACTGGTGTTAAAATCGTAAATAACATTTTGACATTATGGTGGAGAAGGGGAGGGCTGTTTTTATGAGCGGAATTCTAAAAAAATACCACAAGACTATTTAGATGATATGTTGGTACGTATTGCCCACCACTCAGCAGGGATAGAAGGAAATACGATATCATTACCTGCGACTGTTTCGATTATTTTGAATGGCACACTGCCCGTTAGCGGTGGGGCAACTGTACGTGAATTTTACGAAATTGAAAATCATAAACAAGCTTTTTATAACTTATTGGACCATTTAGAGAATAACGATAAGCTTTCTGTGTCCATTATCAAAGAAATTCATGCTGATTTAACCGATCGCCTTCAATATGATAAAGGCCAGTTTAAAAAGAACGAAAACATGATTATAGGTGCAGAATTTCAAACAGCTTCACCATCAGAAACGCCATTCCTAGTCCAACAATTAGTAGACAATCTGGAATACCGAGTGGAAAATGCATCTACTGACAATGAGAAATTAGAAGGTATTTTAGATACTCACATTCAATTCGAACGGATTCACCCATTCTCTGATGGCAATGGGCGCACAGGGCGAATTACTCATTGCTACAGGAGGAATTTCCACCTCTTATTATTGAGAAAGAAGCAAAGGCAACCTATGTCGAGTTACTAGCAAAACAAGATCTAAATGGGTTTATGTCTTTTGCCAAAGAAATTTTATCAAAAGAGCAGAAGCGTATGCAGGCATTTCAAAATATGGATCAGGAGAAAATTTCATACGAATAGGGACTGTGACATAAGTCCATAGAAGAAAACCGCAAGAAATGACGAGAAATCGTTCATTTCTTGCGGTTTTTTGGGTAAAATAAAAAGGAGCACCGGTTGCCGCCAATGCCCCATCATTTAATCCTGAAAGGACTAAACAAAATGTATACTAATTATAACATGAATCAACTCACTTTGGATCTATCTACTTCATTTTCTCCAAAAGAAAATCATGTCGCCGTTTTTATCCATGAACTGGTCGAAGCGCTTCAGATTAATGACCCCTATCATTTTGGTCGACCAAGAGAATATGATTTAGGTGCCATGTTGAAGTTGGTTCTTTTTGCGTATACGCGAGAAACCTTTACAAGTCGCAAGATTGAACGCTTAGCTGAAGAAAACCTCTATGCTCGCTGGTTGACGCAAGAACGGGTTCCAACTTATCGAACGATCGCCCGTTTTTGTGTATCTAACGATGTGCAGGAGTTGACCAATAAAGGCTTAGATCAGTTGACAGAGTATCTGCGTGCACGGAATCTGATTGATGATGAGTTGTTTATTGACGGTACAAAAATCTTGGCAGATGCGAATAAGTACAGCTTTGTCTGGAAGAAAAACACGATCCGATTCGATCAAATGAATCGCGAAAAACTGCTTACTATGATGACGGAACTAAGAGAAGCGTATGCCCTGAAACAGATTCCCGAAGGGACGTCCTTGACAGTAGACATGATAGATGAACTGTTAACACGGATGGAACTACGTCTGGAAGAACTAGAAAAAGAAGTTGAGGCAACGAAACGTCTTTCGCCAAATCCAGCGAAACAACAACGGCGAACGTTGAAAAGCCAAGTACGCAAATTAAATACAAAACGAGAAAAACTTCTGGAACATCAAACGCAGTTTTCTACTTATGGGACAAGAAACAGTTATTCAAAAACTGATCATGATGCGACATTCATGCGCGTAAAAGAAGACCCTATGAAAAATGGCCAACTTAAGCCTGCGTATAACCTGCAGATCGCTACTTGTAATCAATTTGTACTCGGCTACGATGTCTTTCAAAACCCAACAGACACTAAGACACTGAAACCATTACTGGAAAAGATGAAGATTGCACAAAAGTCCCCTCATTATTTGGTCGCCGATGCAGGCTATGGTTCAGAAAGCAATTACCGCTATATAGAAGATGAACTTCCCCAGCATACTGCACTGATTCCTTATGGAACGATGTTTAAAGAACAAAGCAAGAAATGGCAGACAGATGATCGGAAAGTAATGAATTGGGATTATGAGCCTAAGGAGGACTTTTACATCGACCCCAAAGGGGTACGATTCAATTTTCATGCTTACCGTCAACGAACAGATGCGGATGGCTTTGTCCGAGATTTTAAAGAATACCAAGCAGAAAAAACGGATGCGAACCAAGCGCTCATTCCTGAAGCCTTAACCCCAAAGGGGAATCGCAGAAAGATCACTGTAAATCCGTCTTGGGAATACCATAAAGAAAAACAAAAAGAGCGCTTATTAACGCCTGAAATTCAAAAAATATATGGTCGGAGAAAGATCGACGTGGAAACAGTCTTCGGATTTATGAAGGCTTGTTTGGGTTTCACTCGATACACGGTTCGGGGCTTAGAAAAAGTCAGAAAACAGACGGGTTTACTCATTACGGCAATCAATATGATGAAATTGACAAAAATAGGTACTTGAACTACCCCAAATGAATAAAAAAACAAGGAGCACTCGAAAAATCACATAATTTTCGAGTGCTCCGTATATTTTGGCGAGCGTAACTAGTTAACTTATGTCACGCCCCCATTGATTGGTGAATTGAATTAAGACTCTGTGAGTAGATTATTCAAATATTTTATGTTCTTGCTGTAACTCTAAGTACGGAGACATTACTGCGTTCTCAATAATATCTTGTATTTTGTAAACTCATACAAGTCTAAAATTACAACTTATTTTTATTTTTTTGTATTGTCTAATTGACAGGTAACTGCTCAAACAGTGATTTATACGCTTTTTTCGAGTAAATAATCCTTCCTATTTACTCGAAAAAATTGTTACTTTTGAACATTTTTTTGGAATATCTGCTACCCATGTATTTTGATTATACTTTAACTGTTCAAAAGCTACTTCGATTCCGTCTGCAACTACTTTCGTAACAGTTGGATCCGAAACAAACCCAAATTTTCCGCCTTCTTTTATTGTGGCAGTAAGGGATTGCTGACCATAAAAAATATTTTGAATCACATCGCTTGGTACTAACTTATCTATTAAACCAATTGGTGTAATACCAGATAATTTTTCTTGGATTTGTAGGACACAAGGCTCTTCCAGTGTTGCTGTTACTTTAAGTACTTGTGAATTTTCTAGAAAATGGACCTCTTGGGTGTAAATATTGTAAATTATTTTTGGAGTTTCTTTTTTTAAAGTTTCAAATGAATCTACTTTAAAGGTTGCTTCAACTTGATTCTCTTTTAAAGAAAATACACCGTGCACCTCGCTTTGCTTATTATAATTCCAAACAATCAATGGGACATTTTTTTCTAGCGGATTTTCAAATAAACTGTCTTTATGGACTTGAAGAGTTGATTCCCATGTCATTAAACGACCATCTGAATAGATTAGTGGCCAAATATATTCAGGGTCAGTACTATTAATTTGATCGCTCAGGTAAACTGGACCACCACTCAAACCACGAAAAATCATATGTGCTAATGCATGCTTATGTTTGCTCCAATACATATCAAAATCAGGAATATATAAATGTCCGTGTAAAAAATTATTATAAGCATTTTGAAGAAAATGCTCCGAAACAGAATCTTCTTCTTGTGGAACGAAATCATCACTTGTTCTGGAAAGACTTGCTTGCTTCCTTAAAAAAATAGATTCTGGAGTCATTCCCATACAATTTATTGTCACATCTGATAAATATTTTTCTGCAGATTGTTCAATAACTTTTAAATAATTTTCAACAATTCTAGGGACTGAAACTTCACTTCGATAAAAATTGTTTAACGATGATTGAGAATCAACCTTGACAAAATTGATGCCTTCCTCGTTTAAATAAGCAAACCATTTGTCAAAGAAAATTTGTAGTTGTTCTTCTACTGCACCTGGTAAAAAACAATGTTGCCTATTTTCATATAAGCTTTCTTTTAATTCATTGTATAAAGGTGAATCCTTTTTGACACCATTCCAATAACCAGTAATTGTATTCCAAATCCCAATTTTTTCGATTGTAAAATTGTCTTTTACTTCTTGTATAAATGGTTTTAATCCTTGTGGAAATTTGTTTTTGTTAACGTGAATATCAACCAATTTTTTATTTTCAACTTGCATCCATCCGTCATCAATCAAAAGCCAACTTATGGGAAGTCCAAGTTGATTAAATTCCGACAATTTTGTTAGGATTTTTTTTTGATCAACCTCGTAATAAAAGGCATCCCACGTGCACCAACCAATTTTGTTTAATTTAGATTGCGTTTTTTCTTCTAATAAAACATAGTCTAAATCAAAGTGCTCTTTAGCACCCTGTAATGCTTCTTTGGGTAATAAATAAGGATTCTTTCCTACCGTATAAGCAAACAACGGGCAACTAAAACGTGTCTCACGAGCAACGCGATTCGTTACATTCAGCTTTAAAAAGGAACCTTCTCCTTCTGCAGTGACAATAGCCGAAGAAGTTGTTAGAGGCAATAAGTACTGGTACTCATCTTGGCTATTTTTAGATAAAAGTGAAAAGGTTTTAGCTGGTATCTCATCGAAAGTCGTTCCGAATGCTGGACGACTCCACCATTCTTTAAATTGATACAAAGAAAATAAATTTTCTGGAAAATCCGTGCTAAGATAAATGCTTACAGCGGGATCCTCTTGAAAATAAAAATGTTCTTGGAAATAATCTGATTCTTTAATCTCTACTTCCAAAGAACCAAAAATAACTCCTTTTCGCTCTTGTCGAATAATGCTGAAAGTAATTTCCTGATCTTCTTTTGTGAATAAATCTTTTTCTGTTAAATTCTCATATTCTTTTTTTACTCCATTTTCTAAACAGAATACGACTTTATTTACCGAAATATTATTTGTCATTACTTTTCTCCTAATTCTCGTTTTATTCTTTTTCTAGATTCTGATTAGAGAGTTTATAGTACTCTTGGATATTTTCGCAGGACAAGTTGACATCTAATTGATTTTTTAGTTGTAGACAAAGGTCTGTTTCCTTGGAAAATTTCTAAAGACATATATGTTTGCTGATAATTTAATTGAATCTCTTGAGTTTTTGTGAATAGAATAGTTTATTTCTTAATAGAGGGATAGTTCGGCTTTTAGTAGAAGAACTGATCCATTCTATTGTTCAAAAATAAGTGTATCGTTAGATTCTATTTCAAATTTTTTCGTTGCTAAATTCGCTTTTAGGATTGCCACTTGATCACCATTCATATTCTTACGAATGATCTCAATCTCTTGTTCAGAAGGCGTCATTACTTCTATAGATCCATCCAAATCAAAGGCTTGAGATGTATTACGAAATTCCAATAAAGTGAACAGCTGTTGAACGACTGGACGTTTAACTTCTTCCTCAATCTCTGTTAAATGATAGTAATGTCGATTGATGTTACGTCCCTCTTTGGTTTCTTCTAGCAATTCGATGTCATTTTTTCCAGCCAATAAACCTACATAATATATTTGTGGTATTCCTGGTGCAAAAATTTGAATTGCGCGTGCCAATAAATATATACGATCATTGTTTCCTAAAGCACTAAAATAGGTACTATTAATCTGATAGATATCTAAATTGTTGTAGTTAGCACTGGAATAGACTTTCTTTACATTAGCGCCAACTTTATACAATTCTTCAGATGTGTAATCCAATTCTTCCTCTGTTAACAAATCTCGTGCATCAACTACCCCAATACCATCGTGAGTATCGAGTGTAGTAAACTGCTTCATTGGACTCATCTTTAACCAAGCAGCTAAACGATTAGAATTTCCGCTATATAAAGAGTACAGTGTTAACATGGGCAAAGCAAAATCATACACATAGTAATCATGGTCAGCGATTTTCATTTGAATCGAATAATGTTCATGGATTTCTGGTAATAACTCCACGTCATATTTCGCCGCTTCTTGACGAACTTCATCAAGCAATTCCCAAATCTCAGGTTCCACAAAAAAATCATTGGTATTGAGCTTTTTGATGGCGTAAGCGAACGCATCTAAACGAATTAGTGAACAACCGTGGTTTGCCATATCTTTGATTGTCTCACGTATAAATTCTTTTACGACTTCTTTGGTCACATCCAAATCAATCTGTTCTTCGCCAAATGTATTCCATACTTCTTCAGATGTTCCATCAGCGAATTCAACTGTTTGAAAGGGTGCTTTATCTTTGCGCTTATAAATCAGATCAATGTCTTCTTTTGTCGGACGTCCTTCTGGAAAAAATTTGTGGATCCGAATAAACATATCTTTATAGGGTGATTCTTCATGATTTTGCTTAAAATCCTGAAAGAATTTTGATTCACGTGAGATATGATTGATCATAAAATCAAACATTAAATAATATTCTTCTCCCAAGGCCTCGACGTCTGTCCACGTGCCTAGTTCAGGATCGACCATTGTATAATCGCTTGGCGCAAATCCTCGATCACCAGTTGATGGGAAGAAAGGTAGTAAATGAATACCTCCGATTACTCCTTTAAGATGTTTATCTAAAACTTGTTTTAGTTCACCCATGTTTTTCCCTAGACTATCAGCATAGGTGATTAGCATTGCTTCATTTTTGATTTTCATTGATTAACCTCCATAATTTGCTAAAACAATACATTCAAATGGTCGCAAAATGATCCTATTGTTTTCTCTGATTGATGTTTTTTCATAATTTCCTAATATGCTTTTTTTGAATTGTGTATCAATGTAATATTCTTCTTCCGTTTCTGAAACATTGAGTACCACTAAAATAACTTTATCTTCTAATTTACGCTCATAAATCAAAAGGTTGTCGTTTTCATATTTTACAGGTAAAAATTCTCCATAAATAATCACATCTTTATACGGACTATCTTTACGTAATTTAATTAACTGTCGATAATAATTCAAAACGGATTCAGGTTTTGTTTCCTGGTCTGCTGCATTCAAAATTTTATAATTTGGATTTACTTTTAACCACGTTTTGTTAGCATTTGAAAATCCCGCATTTTTTTCCTTATTCCATTGCATGGGTGTTCTTGAATTGTCACGACTACGTTTATTTACAGCTGCCAATGCTTCTTCATGTGTCAATCCACATTTGACCGCTCGGTTATATTGGGAATGTGTAGCGACATCATCAAATTCTTGTATCGAATCCATCTTGATATTAGACATTCCTAATTCTTGTCCTTGATAAATAAATGGCGTTCCACGCAAAAACATAAATAATGTAGCTAACATCTTTTTGCTATATTCATTAATATACGTTTCAGGAATATATTTATTAATCGAGCGTGGTTGGTCATGATTTTCTAAATATAAGGCGCCCCAACCTTTATCTTGCGTAACTAATTGATTCGTAAAAATATTGGTACGCATATCCGTCCATGTCCATTGGCTATCTTTAAACCATTCACCAGTTTCAGGTACATCAATATCCGTATAACTAAAATCAAAAACCATCGAATAATAGCCATCTTCACCAATATATTCATCTAAACGTTCATTAGGAACATCGGCTTCTGCTACCGTCATACTATTATGTGGTTTAAATGTCCGCTCTCTCATTTCTTTTAACCACACTTCAATGCCCGACTGATTAAGAATCCAGGGCCCAATGAAGGCTAACCCATCTTCTCCATCAGATTCAAAGATGCCATACTCTAGTTTTTTTTTGATGTTTAATATCGCATCGATTCTAAATCCGCCTAGTCCTTTATCTAACCAATAGTTAATCATTGCATAGATTTCTTCACGTACTTCTTCATTTTCCCAATTCAAATCAGGCTGCTTTTTAGTAAATGCGTGTAAATAAAACATATTTTCTTCGTTTGGAATGAGTCTCTTTTGGTGTTGCACTTATATTGTAAATTCAAGCTACTATATCTGTTTCAAATAAAAGCGTTGTGTCGCATAATCACCATGTAGTTCTGAGTCAATATAAAAACCGAGATTCATCAATTCATCGCCAGCAAATGTCACATCTTCCATTTGATAAGTTGCTTCTTCTGCTAATCCTGCTAATTTCAATGTGACTAATGGATGCGCAGCTTCTGCTAATACTCGGAAATAAAAGACCATGGCTTCTGTTTGGTCTTTTGAGACAAACATCCATGCAGTATCATTGCCTTCAAACGGACTTTCCAAGCGATAAAAAGTTCCATATTGCAAAAGTTGGCGATGCTTTTTATAAAAGGCAACTTGTTCTTTAATTTCTGCTTTTTCTTCAGAAGTTAATTGTGTTAGATCTAGCTCATAACCAAAAACACCAGCCATCGCAGCATTGCCACGAATAGTTAAACTCGTTTCTCTTCCTGTTTGATGATTTGGGACTGCTGAAACATGCGCACCCATACTTGAAATTGGATACACTAAGCTGGTTCCATATTGAATTTTCAGACGAGCCACGGCATCGGTATTGTCGCTCGTCCAAGTTTGTGGCATGTAATACAAGAAACCTGCATCAAAACGACCGCCTCCACCCGAACAACTTTCAAATAAAATAGTTGGATAATTCGTTGTTAACTTTTCTAAAAATTCATATAACCCTAACATATAACGATGAGCCACTTCACCTTGCATCGTTGAGTCCAACAAGACAGAATAGACTTCTGTCATATTTCGATTCATATCCCACTTCACATAATCAATCGGTACACGATCAAAAATCGCCGTCATTTGTTGATAGATATTATCACGAACATCTTGTCTTGAAAAATCAAGAACATATTGATTTCGACTAATTGAGCGGTCACGACCTGGAATACCCAATGCCCAATCTGGATGTGCTCGAAATAGTTCACTATCTTCAGAAATCATTTCCGGTTCAAACCAAATCCCAAATTTCATCCCGTTATCATGCACTTGCTTGGCTAAATTTTCCAAACCACAAGCAAGTTTGCCTTCTGTTTCAACCCAATCACCTAATGAAGTGAAGTCATTTTCACGACCGCCAAACCAACCATCATCTAAAACAAACATTTCAATGCCCAAGTTCTTCGCATCATCGACAATATTCATGATTTTTTCTTCGTTAAAATCAAAATACGTTGCTTCCCAGTTGTTGATTAACGTGGGACGTTCTTGTAAACGATAGTTTCCACGAATTAAGCGGTGATTATACAATTCATGATACGTCTGTGATAACGTATTCAGACCTTCATTACTATAAACCATCACGACTTCTGGCGTTTGAAATGAGTCGCCAGTTTTTAGTTGCCAACCAAAATTAAATGAATTAATTCCCATAATGACCCGTGTTTGGTCAAATGGATCTTTTTGAATCACCGTTTCGTGATTACCGCTATAAACTAAATTAAATCCATATGCCTCTCCCTGAAATTCATCTGTTTTGGCATCTACTAAAGCAACAAACGGATTTTGTTGATGGCTGCTTGATCCGCGTTTACTATCTAATACTTTTATCCCTGTATGAATTTTTTCTCTAGTCATTTGACGTTCTCTTGCCCAGGTACCATTTAAATGAATTAACTCGAGTGGACGATTTGAAAAATCAATTGATTGACTAGCTAAGCGGTTAATCTCCACTGTTTCATCACTATTATTTACTAATTGCGTAGAACGAATAATTACACTGTGATTTTGATAAATTGTGTAGAACAACTGTAAAGTCAATCCACTAATCGCGTCTTTCAATTGAATAATCAGCGTTTCAGCTTCATCATCATCTTCCGTATATAAGGCTGGCAATCCCGCTAAGCTGGGCTTTCCTTTTTGAATTTCGTAGCTATCATAACGAAAATCATTTACACGACTACCGTTTCCTAATTTAATATTATGCGCCGGTTCTCTAAAATCACCATGTCCATATCCTGGAAATTCTAATGGTAATGTATCTAAAGATAATAAACGATCTTGCGCATTTGCATTGTTGGGTGAGAAGGAACGATCTGTTCGGGGGTAGCGATACCCACCAGAATAGTGCGTAATCTTTTTTCCAAAATAAAGATGCGTTAAATAATTATTTTCTTCGATTCCTAATAGATAGCTAATTTTTTTATTTTGTAAATGAAATGTTTGTGTGTGATTGTCAAATATAATCATAAGTTTATGAACTCCTTTATAATGAGAATAATTTATTGGTTATTTCACTGCTCCATTGCTCATTCCAGCTATAATACTTCTTTGGAAAGCAAGATAAACTAGTGTAATCGTGACAATTCCTACTGTATAGGAAGCAAAACTTGGACCATAGTCGTTAAAATATTGTCCCGTATAATTATATTGAAACAATGGTAGTGTCCACATATTAGACTCACGATTTAAAATTAATAATGGTAGCATGAAATCATTCCAAAACCATAGAGCATTAAGAATAATAGTCGTCGCATGCATTGGTTTTAACATTGGGAAAACAATTTTGAAATAAGTTGTAAAGTGACTAGCCCCATCAATTTCAGCAGCCTCATCCAGACTGATAGGCACATTTAGTTTAATAAAACCAACATATAAAAATAGTGTCTGTGGTACGGCATAAGTGAGATAGAGTAAGATTAATCCCCACATATTTGCTAAACCAATTTTACTCATCATAACGGTAATCGGAATCATAATTACTTGGAAAGGAACAAAAATTCCTAAAATTAAAAATAAATACATCAATCCGTATGCTTTCCCACGAGTCATTTTTCTTGCTAGTGAATAAGCAGCCATAGGAATAATTGCTGTCACAGCAACTACTGCAATGATTGTGATGATTGCCGAATTCCAAAAGTAATGACCAATTCCATCCGCTAACAATCTTCGGAAATTTTCCAAAGTCGCTGGATTAGGAAAACGAAAGAAATTATTCATAATATCGGGTGTTGTTTTAAATGAACCGAATAGCGTTGAAACTAAGGGAACTAAAATCATGAAGCCCCCTAATAATAAAAGCAAGTATTTAGAAATATTTTTTTCTTTTGATGTTTTCATTGGGAAACCTCCTAGATTTCAAATTTTTTCGATAATTTTAATTGTGCCAGTGAAACAATCCCAATTAAGATAAATAAGACTAAAGCAATAGCATTCGCATAACCAAACTGATTGTTTTTAAAAGCATAATTATAAACAAGTAACCCCAAAGATGTTGTGGCATCGCTTGGTCCACCACCAGTTAAAGCAAAAATTTGATCAAATGCTGTTAAGCCACCTTTTAATGCCATAATAAATACCATTGAAATACTTGGTAATAAGTAGGTGATTTCAATATTCCAAAAAATTTGCTTATCATTCGCCCCATCCATTCTAGCAGCTTCAATAATTTCTTGTGGAATACTTTGAAAACCCGCTAAGAAAATGATGACTGGCATGGCAATTCCTTGCCAAAGTAAAACAAAAATTACTGCAAAAATCGCTCCCCATGTTGTTCCTAAAAGACTGGTTTGTAAAAATTCAATGCCTAACATACTACCAATTTTTGGTAAACCATAGTTAAAAATTTGTTTAAATACTAAAGAAACAACCACGCCCGATAAGACCGCTGGAAAAAAGAACCATGCTCTAAAGAATGTTTTCCCTTTAATATTTGCGTTCAACGCCCGCGCAATCAAAATACCAAAACCAATTTGTCCAGCAATCATGCAAAGCGTCACAATTAAAGTGAAGCCAATCGATTTGATAAACTTCGGATCAGAAAAAAGAATCTTATAATTGTTCAAACCCACAAAATCAAAATTATAAGTCAGACCAGTCCAATTAGTTAAACTGTAAAAAGCACCTTGAACCATTGGAAAGTAGAAAAAAATCATCTGCAAAATAATTGGAATTGCTACAAAAATGATTGCCCAGTAACGATTTAAAATTTCTTTTATTTTCATTTTATTTTCCTACCTTCCGTCAGCTTTCATTGGATTAAAGAAAGCATTTAATGCGTTAATCATGGCTTTTTGATTGCCATTGTGTAAATAATTTGTTGTTAAGGTATAAAAATCATTTTCACTATTCCAATCTTTGGCTAACCAAACTAAATGACGATCAGTAAAAGCAAGTTCAGTTAAACCACTTAATGGTGAATCCTGAGTATTCTCGATAACGCCCTCAACAGCACACGGTGCACCATCTACATCATAATATTTCTGCATCGCTTCAGGTGTTGTCATATATTCTACAAAATGTTTGGCTTCTTCTTTATGTTGAGAAGTTGCAGAAACTGATAAGGCTAGGTCTCCTGCGCCAATCGTTAGACTTTGACCTGCTTCATCTGCTGGAAAAGGAAAAGTTCCTACTTCAAAATCTGGATTTTGTGAATGAATCATCGGCATTGCCCATGAACCATTCGGCATAATCAACGCATCACCTTTTGTAAAAGTAACTACTGTATCGTTATAACCGGCACCTTGCCAGTTGTTTTGCAAAGCTTTTGGTTCTCTTAACAAATCTAATCGATTAAAATCTTTTTGCATTTCTTTGCTTTCAGCATTAATTCCATTAACTTCTGAGAAACGCCAAACATTGTTCGCTTCCTCTTCACCACCAGCAGCAGTCGCTAAAGCTAGTTGGTGATAACCATTTAAAGTCCAGCCTTCTGCTCCTGCAATCGCAAACGGTACTTTGTTTTGATCTTTAATCTCAGCTACTATTTTTTCAAATTCTGCCCAAGTTTCTGGTGCTTGAATCCCCATTTCCTCAAAAGCAGTTTTGTTATAGTAAAAACCATAGACATTAGCGGTTAATGGTATGCTATATACACGATCCTCAATAGCAAAACGTTGTGCATATCCATTTTTGATATTCTCTAAATACGGTTCTTCGGTTAAGTCCTCTAAATAACCAGCTTTCGCCCATTCTTTCAATTCTATACTTTGAGGATAAAGATTAATGACATCTGGTACATCGCCTGCAAGCATACGTGTTTTAATTACTTCACCAGCATTCGGTACATCCACAACTTTTACATGAATATCAGGGTTTTTTGCTTCAAAATCTTTAGCAATCTCCTGAATCGTTTGAGTCATTTCTTTTTTTTGATTAAAAAACTCTATTTCTACCTTACCGCTTGCATCTTCCTGATTTTTTCCACAAGCAGTCAAAGAGATCGTTGCTCCTAGTGCTATACAAGCTAAAATGATTTTTTTAGACCACTTCATTTTATGCTCCTCCTTATACAATTTGAATGCGTTTTCTTTTTTGTTAACACTAATGTAACTGTTTACTAGGTGTTTTGTCAATATTTTTACTAAATTTAACTAAGAAAAGAGTAAGGAATTGAAAATTCCTTACTCTTTCAGCTTCTTTTTAATTATATTCAGGTAAATAGTCCCCATGTGCTTCGATTAAATCATCCACTAAATTTTTGATATCTGTTAAAGACAATTCAGATGATAGATGTGGATCTAAATACGCTGCTTGATAAATTTTTGATTTATCTAGTGTTAAAGCGGCTTCTACTGTCAGTTCTTGAACATTGATATTCGTCCGATTTAAAGCAGCTAATTGTGTTGGCAATTCACCGACATAGGTTGGTTGCACGCCATTTTTATCGACTAAACAAGGTACTTCCACACAAACATCTGTCGGTAAGTTTGTGATTAAGCCTTTATTTAAGACATTTCCTGCAATCACTGACGGAGTTCCTGTCGTAATAGAATCCATGATATATGAAGCATATTCACGGCTTCTCGTATGTGTTAACTCCCCATTATTTACAATGTCCTCTCGCATGCTTTCCCAATCATTAATTTGTTGTTCACAACGACGTAAGTATTCATCCAACGGAATCCCTAATTCGTCAATCAATTCTGGGTATTTTGATTTAATAAAGTATGGATGGTATTCTGCATTGTGTTCACTTGATTCTGTAATATAGTAACCAAAACGTTTCAACAATTCAAAACGTACAGAATCTGGATGTGGATTTGGTTTTTCTGCAGCTAACTGACGAATTGTTGGATAGAAATCTTCCCCATTTTTTGTAATTTCCAACAAGAATGCCATATGATTAATGCCTGCAATTTTCCATTGAAAGTCATTTAAGTCATATTGATCGGCTATTCCTAAATGCTCAAACAATTCTGGTACGCATACTTGAACGCTATGACATAAACCAACAGTCTTAATACTCGTCGCTTTTAAAACACCCATGGTTAACATCGCCATCGGATTTGTATAGTTCAATAACCAAGCATTTGGGCAAACTTCTTCCATTTCTTTAGCAAAATCTAGCATCACGGGTAATGTCCGTAAGGTTCTAAAAATCCCACCAATTCCCATTGTATCACCAATAGTTTGTCGTAAACCATATTTTTTAGGAATATCAAAGTCAATCACTGTCGACGGTTTATAACCACCTACTTGAATTGCATTGATAACAAAATCTGCCTCGCTTAAAGCTTCTTTGCGATCATGATAAGAAACAATCTCTGCACGGCTTTCATTCGAATTTTTATTAATATTTTTAAGCATTAATTCTGATTCCGTTAATCGTTTTTCATCAATATCGTACAATGCAATATGTGCATTTTGCAGACTTGGGGTTAACATCGCGTCACCTAATACGTTTTTAGCAAAAATAGTACTTCCTGCACCAATAAATGTAATTTTTGTCATGTAGTTGCTCTCCAATCACTAGTTAATCGTTTTATAATTTACCACCTGTCGTAGCAATTCCTTCAATGAATTTTCTTTGGAAAACAATAAATATCACAACCATTGGCCAAATTGCTAATAATGAACCTGCCATTAATTGTGGGAAGTTCGTGGCATATTGTCCTTGTAAGTTTGCTAATCCCGGAGCTAAAGGCATCTTATCAATTGAAGTATTGACAATCAATGGCCACATTAAATCTTTAAATGCAAACAACGCTGTGAATATTCCAAGTGCAACCAATCCTGATTTAGCAAGCGGCAACATAATTTTGAAAAAGATCGTCCAAATATTGGCACCTTCTAAATAGGCCGCTTCCTCCAATTCATCAGGTAAACCTAAGAAAAATTGTCTTAATAAAAACGTACCAAACGCACTAACTACCCCTGGTAATATTAATACTGGAATTGTATTTAAAATACCCAATTTTTGTGCTAATAAATACTGTGGAGTAATAAAAATGGAACCGGGAATCATCATTTGAATAAGTACTAAGCTGAAAAAGATATTTTTCCCTGGAAAACTTAGACGCGCACAAGCATATGCAGCCATTGCTGAAAATAAAACCGAGCCAATCACTCGTCCAACAACCATTAAAAATGTATTGATATAAAAAGCCATGAATGGTAATAAATCAAGTACTTGTTGATAGTTACTTAGCTGAAATTTCTCAGGGAAAATTGTAGGTGGAATTTGGGTAGATTCAACCAACGTTTTCCCTGAAGTTAAAATCATCCAAATAAAAGGTAATGCCATTGCAATACCACCTAAAATAAGCATGATATGGATTGGCGCATTTGAAAAAAATTTATTTTTCATAATTTGATAGCCTCCTTAATAGTTTACCCACTTTTTCTGCAACTTCATTTGAATTGCAGTAATAATTAATATAATCACTAAAAGGAACATAACGATTGCCGAACCATATCCCTTGTCATTTAAAATAAATGAATGTTTATAGAATAAATAGGCTAATGATTGTGATTTAAACATGGCGGTACTATTAGGAGTAATCATCATAAAAATAACATCAAATACTTGGAAAGCATTGATAACTGTTGTTACAACTACAAAAAATAATGTTGGTGTAACTAATGGTAACGTAATGTTGAAAAACTGCTGGATTGGACTAGCACCATCAATTTCCGCTGCTTCATAATAATCTTTAGGAATTTCTTGTAAGCCGGCTAGTAATAACACCATGTTATAACCAATAGCACTCCAAACTCCTACAATGATAATAGAATAAATCGCAATCGATGGATCCGTTAACCATGCTGGTCCATCGAGACCTATTTTAGCCAACATGTTATTAATCAGTCCATAATCATTATTGAACATCCAGCGCCAAATCATTGCGACTGCGGATGGTGCAGCAACGACTGGTAGAAAATAAATTGTCCGATAAATCGACAATCCTTTAACTTTTCTATTCATTAAAACTGCCACCAACAAGGATAATACAACAATACTAGGTATCGAAACCACTGCATAAATTAATGTGTTTAATAAAGACTGAAAAACTTCACCGTCTGCAAACATTTTTTGGTAATTTCTTAATCCGACCCATTCAGTATCACCGAACCCTACCGTTTTTTGAAAACTTAAAATTGCTGTTTGAATTGCTGGCCATATATTTAATAAAATTAATCCTAATGCCGTTGGAAAAATAAAAATATAGCCCCATATCACTTGATCTTTACGATATTTTCCAAAAATTCGATTTTTCATAATATTCCCCTTTTTGGTATTCATCCATTAATATACAGACGAAATAGAATCCTTTCGCCTGTATATTGTATAATTAACTAATTTAATTTCCGCTCAATATCGCATTGACTTCTTTTTCAATTTGAGCGGTTCCATCTTCAACAGTTACTTCACCAGACAGAATACGGTTAATAATTTGAACTTCTGCTTGTTCAGCTCGTAATCCATCTTTATTGTATGGACGAGGGACTCCATACTCCAACATTTTTCCAAAAGCACTCAAATCAATTGTATCTGAAGAAGCAGCCCACTCGTCTTCAAAGCCTTTTAGTGCTGGGATTGATGTCCCCGTTTCCGCTTGGATTTTATTGGCGTCCTCACTAGCTAAAAATGCCATTAGTTTTTTCACTTCTTCTGGGTATTTTGTATTCGCACTGGCAGCCCAACCAAGTCCATTTGTAATTGTTGCATTAACTTTTCCCTTAGGTAACACGGCAGAAGCAACATTTTCAACTAGATAGTCATTTTTCAAAAATCCCGGTGCAAACCAGTTTCCTTCAATCATCATTGCTAATCTACCTGATTGAAAAAGACTTAACTTATCAGTATCTTGTAATTCTGTAATTGTTGGTGAAGCATGATCAACAAGTGCAATATCTCGATAAAAAGCTAAAGCTTCTTGTGCTTCTGGGGTATTCAAACCTGATTTTGTATTGTCATCGGCAAATACTTCTCCCCCATTTTGATAAATAAATGGCCAGTAGCCAGTCTCTGTTCCAATATGTGATGCAAAACCATAGATGCCTTTTGATTCATCTGTTAAATCAATTGCAGCTTGTCTGAGTGTTTCCCATGTCCATGTTTCATCTGGATAATCGACACCTGCATTATCAAATAATTCTTTGTTGTACCATAGCCCCACTACAGAAGCATCTTTAGGGATTGCGTATAGTTCGTCTTCAAGCGTATAGAAATCAGCAATTCCTTCAGTAAAGTTTCCCATGTCAATATCATTTTCTTTGATAACATCATTCAGTCCCATCAAAGCATTCTGTGACATATATTTATAGGATTCGCTAGAGTGCATGGTTACTACATCTGGCATATTACCTCCCGTTGTTGCAGCTTCTAATTTAACCCAATATTGATCCCAAGGCGTTGTCTCCATTTCTACTTTGATATCAGGATTTTGTTTTTCGAATTCATCTAACATTTTTCTTAGTCCTGGAGCTTGGTCAGTATCCCAACTCGCATAGCTTAAAGTTACTTGCCCGTCTTTAGAATTACTATCTCCCCCACCACATGCTGCGAGTAATGTCCCAGTTAAAACAGCTATCCCTGTTAAAGCTATTTTTTTGAAATGTTTCATCTTAATTCCTCCTGTTTTGAATGCGTTTTCTTTTTTGTTAACAACACTATAACTGTTTACTCAATGTTTTGTCAAGATTTTTCACTAAAATTATTAGTAAACAAAAAGTAAACACCCTTTTTTGGATGTTTACTTTTTTAATCGATATTTTTTTCACTTTCTCTAACAATAATATTATTAGGAACAATCACTTTGATCGAAACATTTCTAACTTCTTTTATTCGTTCATTAACCATGCGAACTGCTAGTTTTCCAATTTCTTCTGTATTCACATTCACCGTATTTAATGCAGGTGTTAAAAATTCAGCAACTTCAATATTATCAAAACTCACAATCGAAATATCTTCTGGAATATGTAGACCATTTTTTTGAAGTGAACGATAAACCCCCACAGCAATAGGATCATTTCCTACCATGATAGCAGTCGGCAACTTATCTTTAGCATGTTTTTTCAAAAGTAAATCTGCTGCCTGCATTCCGTCAAGTGTGGTCCAGCCTTCTAAATAAATTTGACTATATTTTTCTAATCCTTTTTGTTTCATCCACGTCTCATAGGCTATTTTTCGATAATCATCATCTGACACGTGTTTATTTCCTTGGCTATCTAAACGAACACGTCCTCCTCCGATAAACGCAATGTTTCGGTGTCCTTTTTTATACAATCGATCTAAATGCTGATTCGTTGCTTTTGTTAAATCAGTATAAACTGCATCTACTTCAGCTTCAATACTAGGGTCATCAATCACTACGACATTCGAATTAATTGCTGATACTTCTTCAATCACAGAAGATAGCACCTGCCCAATAATCAACACACCTTGACATTTTAGCAAATCGTCTTGCTCCAACGGTGTTTCTGACAAACGAATAATTTTCTTCAAATTGACTTTGCTTTGTTCTGCTTCGACTTGAATCCCTCTGCGAATCGTTCGAAAATAGGGATCTTCCAACTCATCTACTTCAGAAACTGTCGTTATTAATGCAATATTTGTTAAATTTTTTGCAACGGGACTTTTTTTGACATAATGATAAAAATTAACCGATTCTGCAATCTTTCGTTTGGTTTCATCGGTTACTGAAAGTGTCGGATCCTCATTTAGCACGCGCGATACTGTTGCAATGGACACACCCGCCCGTTTTGCAACATCCCTAATTCCTACCATAATAGCTCCTCTTTTCATATTTGAAAGTGTTTACTAAAATATAATCATACATTTTGAAAATAAGCAAATTTCGTTAAAAATAGGCACTGTAATCATAATTAAAAACAAGAAAAAATATCCGAACAATTTAGAGTAAATAATGCTAATTCTAGTGAATTTGCGACGAGGAACTGCTAGATCACAGTTCATTCTCTCTATCGTTCGGATATTTTATTGTTAACTATACTTATTTCACAGAGCTTTTTTATTTGATTTTGTGAACAGAGTCTCGAGAAATCAATTCTCCCTCTAATAGTAGTACTTGATTTTTTATTTCTTCTTGTTTGGCCAGTCCAATCAGTTGGTGAAAAGCAATCGCCCCCTTGTTACCTGGATTTAGTCGTATTGTTGTCAACGCAGGATCCATTAATTCTGCAAAAGTAATATCATCAAATCCAATAATCGATAATTGTTCCATCACTCGTTTATTCTTATTTTTTAAAAATTTTACTAATTTAGCCGCTAAATAATCTCCAGTAACAACAATTGCAGTAAATTCAGCTAATTCTTGATAAATTCGCTCAAATTCAGAGTTGTTATATATCCAATGCGATTTAAAGGTTAAATGATATTTCTTTAATGTATCGATATAAGCTTGATGTCGTTCTTGAATAACACTTGGTTCACCTACAATGTAGTCAAAAGAAAGAAACGCTATTTTCTCATGACCATAATGAATCAAATGTTCCACTGCCAATGTACTAGCTTGGTAATCATTTGTATTTACAAATAAACGATTCATTTGTTGTTCAAGTTCTCTT
>NZ_JBLGTY010000029.1:0-29318 GCF_047470845.1 Candidatus Enterococcus avicola
TTGCTATCTTTTTTTATAAAAAAAGTGTCAGTAGAAAATCCGTAGATTTTCCACCAACACTAAATATTGTAGAACCTTTATTTTAAAGATAATTGTTCTATCTCCTATCAGTCTGGACATAAAAAAATTACTTCAGCTACCTAAACTATCTATGTAATGGAATATCTCTTGAGAAAGTTTCTATCTTCATTTATTAATCAGAAAACTCTCTACTTCGTTTACTGATATTGAAATTACCACAAAGGTCTAGATAGCGTATCGGCTTATCTAGGACATTCATCGGATGCCACGTTTGTTTCCTCTCTTAACACCTTTATATATTATTTAATGCAAGTGTTTTCACTCTTATTTTTTTAAGAATATTGACATTAATTCATCGGAATGTTAAACTCATTCCGATGTTAATACGTCCTAAAACTGTCCTTTTATAGCTTTCGTGTTAGCCATCCTGCATAAATCCAGCTACCCAACCCATTTTATTATGTTTTTTAGATAGAAGGGACTCTAAGCACTCTTTTGTACAACATACAGATCCTTACAAAAGAAAAGCAGTCCAAGGACCTTTATAAGTGTATCAAGTTGATATCAACGAATCCTCTTCGTTTGATCCAAATTGAGCTTCAGTAAATACATCTAAGCTCTTTTTAACAAAAATTTATCTATATAGGAAAGGAAAAAAGATATTGAATATTTTTACTGCTAAGAAATATGAGACACAAATAAAATCAATCATAACTACTTCAGAAATCTATTCCTTAGAGGAAATCTCTGAAATAACTCGTCTTGACCTTCATGAAGTGATAAATTTAGTTGAAAAAATGATAAAAAAAGGGAATAACTCGAATTGGGAATTTCTACTTTTTAAAAATGCCCACATTGATTATCGAAGCAATCAGCTTATTTTGGATGAAACGAAGAAAAATGGGATCGGTAAAAAATTCGGCAAGATGACTATGTCTTTATTGGATAAATTTACACCTAAAGAAGAGGTTGTAAAACAAGAATGGAAATGCCTTTATTGTAATAGTACGAATGCTCCCGAAGAATACAAGTGTAACAGTTGTGGTGCTGAAAAAGAATAAATGGTATGCTCCTTTCTTAGAGTGCAAACTAAAGAAGGAAAATGGGATTAGTCCAACTGCTTTCTGTTCTTTACTCATGCCAGTATTTGATACCCGTTAACTATCATATTAAAGAACTTTATCGGTTGTATATACTTACTGCTTGTGGTGATGCTTTTCCCCAAATTGATGGGCTTGAGGTGATGCGGTCTTGATGGTTAACGATCCTTCTTAGTCGTCTTCTTCCCTCTCTAAAGAATATAAAAATAAAGAGAACCTTAGAGTAGTCACGTTGTACAGTGTTGCTATTCTAAGTGTTCTCTTTTTGTCTTGTTCTACTTTTTAAAAGTTATTTTTTTGTGAGTCTGATAATTTCTGAAATATCGTCAATTTCCAATGCATTAGCGATTCTTTCAATATGTTGAAGGTAAACTTTTTCTCGTTTGCCATTTGCCAGCTTATTAATAATCGAAGGTTCAATATCAGATAAGCGTGCTAACTCTCTTAGAGAAATTCCTCGGCTTTTTACAAGCTCTTTCAAGCCTATTTCTATTTTTCTGTTCATGTATTAGCCACCTTTTTCTGCAAGCAGATGTTGTTCATAAGGACATCATATAGTAAAATAGAACCCAAGGTGGTGTCTATAAGAACACCAATAAAAACAGAATGGAGGTGTTACTTTGAAAGAAATAGAAAAGATTGGCATTAAGACGAGTAATAAGCAGCCGGTAAAAGAAATTAGCTACCAGGACATATATGGTTTAGGAGATACTTTGGAGCAATTGAGATCTTGGCAAGAACCACTCTGTGTATTAGAAAAATTTTTCAGTGACAAAAAAAGACCAGCTAATAAGCAGAAAATCATCCGAGATTATCATACCTGCTCCTTATTATTTCATGTCTTTCTCACAGACTTTGGTAGCTCCCTCGAAAAACTGGAACTCCAGATTGGTGATTTAAAAACTCGAAGAAAAGTTTAATAGCAAAACGATAGCTTGAGCTCACATCAAGCGATAAATGATCGCTTACTTTGCTTATTTATTCTAATAATGGAACATTTTTAACCGCTTATTTTCTTCTGTATAGAATCTACCCGTCTGTTACGTCTCGCAGAAACGACACAACGCTTAGAATCATACGTGATCAAATGATAATCGCCTTCCCTTCTTTCTTATCCTTTGATATGATGATTGCATCAAACGAAGGACGTGATTAAATGAAACTGACCTTATTGGCACCCTCTTTTTCTGTCATCCAAGTAGAGCGTATTGATCCTTCGATACTGAAGATCGTTCCTCTATTTTTTGCCCATACGTCAGAAGAACTTTCTTTGGTGTTACCAACGGCAAAGGTTCCAGCTGAAACACTAAACAGAGAAGATGGATGGAAAGCGATGAAAATAATTGGTGTGCTGGATTTTAGCTTAATTGGCATTATTGCAAAAATCTCTTCCCTTCTAGCCGAGGAGTCAATCAGTATTTTTGCTGTTTCTACCTTCAATACTGATTATATTTTAATCAAGGAACATCAGGTAGAACAAGCTCGTACTGTTTTAACCGCCAATGATTATTCCTTTGTCAATTGAGAAAAACTTGTTCTTCCTTACGACAAGTTACTTTCGCTCGCTTTATGAAATACAAAAGAACGACTGAACCAAAGAAGTTCAGTCGTTCTTTTGTATTTCACTTGTCGTTTAACAAAGATAAGAGTACTGGGTATCCCAAATAAAAGACTTCCCCAAGCTTTCATTTGCCCCAGTACTCTTCATTGCTCGTTGTTAAGATAATCATAATACAAAAATGATTTTTATTCAATAACTATGCTTTAAAAATAAACAAAATGCTATTTTGTGACAATTTATAGGGGTTTCACTTCATTTCTAGCTAATATTCCCTATATCTGTTTATATTCTAAATGGTTCCATGAAGCATCAGTTGATGAGATGCGATCCCTTCGATAACGATCCTCCTTCTTTTAAAGTTTTGAATTTGAGGAAATTCAGCCTTGTCAATCTCGCCTTCCCATGCTACCATGGTTATGCAAACGTTAACATTAAAATGCACACGTGAACATTAATTTGAGGAGGATTTTTAATGGCAAAAATTACAGATGTACAAACAGCGTATTATCGGATACCTCTTCCAGAAATCATGGAAGATGCGAAGCATGGCTTACACACCCACTTTGAAGTGCCTATCGTCAAGATCGTTACTGATGATGGACGTGAAGGGGTCGGCTATACGTATACTGGTGGCTTCGGTGGCGAATCGATCGCCAAACTGATCGATAAAGAACTAAAAGCGATCCTTTTAGGGAAAGATCCAGCATGTGTGGAAGCCTTGTGGGATCAGATGAACTGGGGAATCCACTATGTTGCCAGAGGCGGTTTAGCAAGTTTCGCCATTGCGGCTTGTGATATCGCCTTGTGGGACTTACGTGCGAAAAAAGCACAAGAACCCCTCTACAAACTTTTAGGCGGCGCAAGCAACAAAGTAAAATGCTATGGTGGTGCGATTGATCTAAACTTTCCTCTTGAAAAACTCTTAGCCAATAATCAAAAATATTTAGACATGGGATTAAAAGCGGTCAAAATCAAATTGGGACAAAAAACACTTGCCGAAGATATTGCTCGAATAAAAGCGGTCAGAGAATTGATTGGGCCCGATGTTGTCTTTATGGTGGATGCCAACATGAGCTGGTCTGTTGAAAAAGCGATCAAAGCCGCCAAACTGATGGCGCCTTATGACATTTTGTTCCTTGAAGAACCAACGATCCCCGAAGATTACGAAGGCTACGCTCGTATCGCTAAAGAAGGGCAAATTGCGGTGGCAGGCGGAGAAAACTTGCGCACCCCTATCGAATTTGCTCATATGATCAAATATGGCAATGTCGATTTTCCGCAACCCGACGCTTCCAATTGCGGTGGGATCACCGGCTGGTTGAAAATTGCTGCCTTAACACAAACAAGTAACTTATCTGTTTCTACACATGGCATGCAAGAATTGCACGTTAGTCTACTAGCAGCGATGCCTAATGCTGGGTATCTCGAAATGCACAGTTTCCCAATCGATCAATACACCACGAGACCGTTAGTGATCGATCCATCCGATGGCTGTGCGATTGCCCCAGAAGAACCAGGGATTGGTGTCACCTTTGACTGGGAGAAACTTGCTCCTCATAAACAACCCTTTTAACTGAAAACCCACGCTGATTTCCTTTAGAATGAGGAAATCAACGTGGGTTTTTATTACAGAATCAATGGTTTTTCTTCAAATGGAAGCCACCGTTCATCAATCAGGGAACGATACCAAGCGGCTGATTTTTTTAATGACCGAGTCCGTTCTTCATTTAGCTCGACTCGTACAAGACCATAGCGGTTTTTGAACGCATTCATAGGTGAAACACAATCGGTAAATGCCCAAAGCATATAGCCTTCGCAGTTGGCGCCTTCCTCGACGGCTTTTAGCAGCCAGTAAAGATGTTCGGTAATAAACTGAATCCGATAGTCATCTTGGACTTGACCTGTGGCATCCATATACTGTTCTTCATTTTCCCGCCCCATACCATTTTCAGTGATCAGCCATGGAATATTGCCATAATTCTCCTTAAGATAATTGGCCATATCGTACATGACCTTCGGATAGATTTCCCAGCCACGGGAGTTATTCATTTGTTTTCCTGGCAAATCAAAGGTCTCATAAAACATTTCTGGATGAAATGGTGTATCCGAATGCCATTGATATCGTGGTGCCCGCACGCGTTTCGGGTAGTACTGATTGACACCTAAGAAATCCACCGTATGGGTGCGGATCGTTTCCAAATCTTCTTCTGTCGGATCAAAGTAGATGTCATAGGTTTGGCAAAGTGTGATAAGTTCATCTGGATAATGCCCCTTAACCATTGGATCAAAAAAGATTCGGTTAAAAAAAAGATCGTACATTTTTTGCGCGTTTTGATCCTCTGGTGAGGAAGAGCGTGCGTAAACCATTTCTGGATTTAGCACACAACCGATGCGCCCCTCATAGCCTTTTTCATGATAGACAGCCACCGCTTGGGCGGATGCCAATACTTTGTGATAATTCCAAAGCATCCATTTTTTTGTGTTTTGCTCATGGGGCCAGCGGATCGCATCGAGATAGCAACGAGTCTGAATAACGATCGGCTCATTGAAGGTAAACCACTGTTTGACTCGATCACCGTAACGCTCGAAGGCGATTTCGGCATAACGGGTATATAGATCGACCACTTTCCGCGAGCTCCAGCCATCATAGGCATCCATCAAACTAGCTGGCAGTTCATAATGTTCCAAACAAAGCATCGGTTCGACCCCAGCCGCAAGCAATTGGTCGATAAGCTGATCGATATGAGCAGCATAATCTTCATCAACGATCAGCTGTTCATGGTCGGTAAAGAAGCGCGCCCAGTTGATCGATGTTCGGTAATGGGTCAAATGAACCTCCTGCATCAGTTCAACATCCTCTGAAAACTTTTCCATAAAATTCGTCGCAACAGCCGGCCCGTAGCCATTATGCCAGACAAATCGTTCTTCTTTGTACCAGCGGTCGAGATACGAATCTTGCCCTTCTTTCTTTCCTTGCCAGCCTTCTGTCTGCCAAGCAGACGAAGCAGCCCCTAAAATAAATGTTTCAGGTATTTTTACCATTTTTTTAAAACTCCTTTATGCAACTTCATTGGTCGTACGATTCATTACCAAAACAAAAGGTAGATAGATCAAAATCGCCACGACAATACAGATAACTTGCGTGATCACAGCTCCGATATCCCCAGCAGTAGCTAGATAAGCATTGACGATCGGTGGCATCGGCCATGGGACCATTACCACCGCTTTAGCGGCAAAGCCTAGACTTGTCGCCACGTACCCAATCGTTCCTGTTACTAACGGTGTCAGGATAAAGGGAATCGCCAAAATGGGATTCAGCATAATTGGCATTCCGAAGATCACTGGCTCATTGATATTGAAAATCCCAGGTGCTAATGACAATTTAGTGATTTGGCGCATGTCCTCCCGTTTGCCGACGATCAAAATCGCAATCAGCAACCCAATCGTAACCCCAGAGCCGCCCATACTCATATACATATCCCAAAACGGCATCGTAATAATATTGGGTACTTCTTTTCCAGCTTCAAAAGCTTCCGTATTGACAGCGATTGCTGCCAGCAACAATGGTTCGCGAATGGGTTTGACCATCTGGTTCCCATGAATCCCGATGACCCAAAAAACTTGTGCGATAAACATCAACAACAAGATACCTGGTAATCCTTGGACGATCCCTTCCAGTGGTCGTTGGACGACATTGTAGATGATATCGTAAGCATACATCCCTGTGAGTGCTTTGATAGCAAAACCAGCGGTGGCGATGATGGTCACGGTGAAAATCGTTGGAAACAATGCCGAAAAACTTGCCGAAACATTCCCAGGAACACTATCAGGCATCGTGATCTGCAGCCGTTTTTGTCTTCCTAACCACGCATAAAGCTCGATGGAAACGATCGCAACGAACATGCCTAAAAATAGGCCTTTCGTGTCAGTATATTGCTTAGCCAGCACGTTTTCGGCAACCACCGTCGCATCTTCGTGCAAAAATTCAAAGATCATTGGATTAACAGAAAGATAAGACATCACTGCGATGATTCCTGGAAAGACCCCAGAAATCTTATTTAATTTTGCTAGCTCAATCCCAATCAGAAACACTGCATAGATCGTTAAGAAACTCAACGTCACATAACTGACCGCAGATGAGATCGGTTTTAAACTTTCTAAAAAGCGCAGTGCCTCGATTTGTGCCAATCCATTTTCAGCATCAAAAACCATTGCTGAAAACAATGTACCAAACGCCCCTGTAATGATTACTGGAATCAAAGCAGCAAAGGCATTTTTAATGACCATGATGTAGCGTAAATTATTGATCCTATTGGCAAACTTTCCTAAAACGTCAGCGAGTCGATCCATAAATCCTTGCATAAAACTCCCTCCTATACCCCTATTCTTCAATTGTTAGAAAACGATTACATTACAAATGTAATTCATTTCCTGAAGAATGTAAACGCAGGAAAAGCCTTCAAAACAGGGTATGTAAAGCTCCAAGTTTACATACTTCGTTTTATCACTTATTATTATTTTGAGGTGAAGCAAATGGCGAACTACCATGACATCGCTGCCGATTTACGGAGCAAAATCAATCACGGGTTTTACGAAGAAGAGAAAAAATTGCCGAAGCAATCCGAACTGGCTGCGAATTATCAAACGAGCCGCGTGACGATTCAAAAAGCATTGAATATTTTACAAATGGAAGGCATTATTTACGGTAAAAAAGGCACGGGTACGTTTATCAGTGATTCCTATTCAACCTTCGATTACAACGCCAAGATCAATCGCGGACTGACGAAGCGCCTTGGAGAGACAGGAAAAATCACCAGCAAGATCATTTCTTTTGCCATTCTTTTTCCCGATGAGAAAGAACAAGAAAAACTAAAAATTCGCAGTGACCAGCAAATTTATGATATCGTTCGTCTGCGTCTATTTGACGATGTACCCGTTGTTTTAGAGTATACCATCATGCCGCTTCATGTCATTCCTGGCATTACCGAAGAAGTCTTATCCTCTTCAGTCTATAGCTACATCACGAACCAACTCCACTCTTCGATTGGAACATCTGTCCGTCGTATCAAAGCGGATCGTGCAGACACCTATGACCAGCAATACTTAGCTTGTGCTGCCACCGATCCCATTTTAGAAGTTGAGCAAACGGTTTACCTCGGCGATGGGACGCCTTTTGAATTTTCCCAATCACGGCACCGCTATGATATGGGGGATTTTATTGTTGTAAATAATTAATACGCTGCGGATCAAGTGCCTCTAAGTGAGGAGCGATACGCAGCGCATTTTATTTAAAAATATTGCTGATAGACTGTTTGACCAATTTCTCTTAGCCAACTGATCCCTTGACCACTACCGGTTTTATCATAGGAAAATGCCGCAATGATGATCGTCGTTTCATTGGCTTGTAAATACGCTACATCGTGTTCGATGCGGTCAAGACGGCCTGTCTTATTAAAAATGCGGCAAGCAGGATGCGCAGTTTCCGCAAAATTTCCCGCTAATCCTTCTTGAAATTGCTGCTGATTTAAGGGTGAAAACCCTAGTGCAGCTTCTTCTCGTTTAACACACCTTAGTAGTAGTTTAGCAGCCGCCGAGGGGGTCAAGCGGTTCTCTTTGTCTTTGATCGGTCGCATCATATACCGTTCAAATTGAATCTCTGGCTCCTGAATCCAGGCCTGAAGCGTGGGCAACCCTACTAAGTCCAATAGTACATTGGTCGCAGTATTATCAGATACGGCGATCATCGCCGTGAGAAGCTCACTGATGGTCCAACCTTTCTTCTGAGGAAAAAGACGGATCACCCCAGCACCTTCTGTCAGATCAACGGCGTTCACACCGATCAGCTGTTGCGGATCGATTTTTTCTTCGATAATCTGTTCAAGATAATAGGCATACAAAACAAGCTTACTGATACTCGCTGCCGAAAACGACTTTTGACTCTGATAGTCAATGAGACATTCCGTTGGCGTACCGATCCATAAACCCATTTCCAAAGTTGTCTGATAGTTTTCTAGAATAGGCTTAATTGCTACACGCAAGTCATCTTTTCCCATCAAATGCCCCTTTCCTTACGATCATGAAAAGAATGTTCATGAGCATTCCTGTGATGCATTCGGCTGGTTTTGCCAATAACGCGCCACAACTGCGAGTTCTGGTTCATAATTAGAGCCAGTGATTTTGGTTTTCATGACCCGTGACCCAGGTGTTCTTGAATGAATCATTTCGTCATCCCCCAAATATAGACCGACATGATGGACTTCGCCTTTTCCTTCTTCATAAGCAAACAACAGCAGATCCCCTGGTTGTGCCTGACTGTAAGGTACGATGTTTGCTTGTTGTGCTTGCTCGATCGTATCTCGGGGGATTAAAATACCATGAAGTCGATGCAGCGAATACATGAATCCAGAACAATCAAAGCCACTGCCGCTAATGCCTGCCCAGACATAGGGCTGGTTTATAAATTGTTCTGCCAAGGCTATTATTTTTTCTGGGAGCTTTGCCCATGTGTCCGATAGGACGTGAGCAAAAGCTTTAGCGATCGTTGCTGGTCCATTAGGCGTAGCCACTTGATAGGAATCTGCGGTTTCCCCAACAAGTGGTAAAACTGTTCCAAAAGAAACAAGTCGTGTGGTCGAGTCAAAAACAAGCACGGCTTCTTTTGCAATCACCCCAATCCTTCTTTTAGCTGTTGCATAATCTGGTGGCAATGGCTTCAATACCTCGTTCGGCAGATAACCGGGATACCCGAGTGGGTGTTTATTGCTTTTTTGATCCAAGACGATCACATGGGACCAACCATCCGTTTGGGTGATGACTTCTACTATCGTCCCATATAATACTTCGGAGTCCACTAAGCTTTCCTGATAAAGCCGCATCGTATCTTCATCAGTCAAAAAAGTGTGCAGCGCTTCTAAAGGAAATGCTTTGATTTTTGCTAGTACTTTGTTTTCTTTGGGTTCCTTCCATAAGAAGGAAGAGCCAGCCTGAACAATTTGTTTCATCTTTGCTCCTCTCATAACTATTTATTCGTTGATTCCTAGACCGATGCGTTCGGTGACCCTCAAGCTTCCTGGACGCTGAAGAATCCCTTGCATTTCAGGGGAAGTCGTTTGGGTCTCCCACATAAAAGGAACGTCCAGATCATAAAATTGGACGTCGGCCATCCCCAAGGCAAAATGGGCGGCTGCCGCCATTCCCCCATACCCTTCAATCATCGAACCGACCATCACTGGCATGTGATGCTCTTTTGCCAAGTGATAAATTTTTTGTCCCTCTTTGATCCCGCCGCTTTTCATCAATTTAATGTTCAAATAATTGCAGCAGTTTTCAGCAATCAAACGTTTGGCATCCTCATAGGAAAAAAGACTTTCATCAGCCATGATTGGAATCGTCGTACGAGCAGTCACATAGCTGAGTCCAGCAAAATCATGGGCTTTTACTGGCTGTTCAACAAACTCGATCGGAATGTCTTGCCATTGGTCTAAAATCTGCACCGCTTCTTCTTTGGTCCAGCCTTGATTCGCATCAATTCGAAAGGGAATCTTTCCTGCCAAGCGTTCATTGATGCGGCGAATTTTCGCAACTTCCTCTTCGATCGTTCCTGCCCCTAGTTTGATTTTCAAGGAGCGAAATCCCGCCTGGACTTTCGCTTGGGCATCATGCAGCATCTGCTCCTGTGAGCCAACACTGATCGTATAATCGGTTGTCAGTGTATTGGCAGAACCACCTAAATAGCGATAAAGAGGCAAGTTGGCCGCTTTTGCCAGTGCATCATGCAACGCGATATCAATCGCTGCTTTAGGGCTCGTATGATGCTGGATCAACGCATGAAGCTCATCCATTACTAGCAATTGGGCATCTACCTTTCTGCCTAACAGGAACGGGGCAAAGACTGTTTCGATATCTTTTAAAATACTTTCTTTTGTATCACCGGTGATCACTTCGGTAGGGGCTGCTTCTCCGATGCCAACGATCCCATTATCAAAAAAAAGCAGCACTCGAATCACTTCGACGGCGTGCACTTCTCTGAGCGCCGTTTTAAAGGGTGCATTCAGCTGGATCGGAATTCGTTTGGTTTCAACTGCTGTGATTTTCATTGGTGTTCCTCCCAAAAAGAAAAGCAGTTCTTATCTAGCTAAAATGAATACGTCATTGTTCGCTGCTAGAAAAAGAACTGCTTTATTCCTTGTTATCAAGTTGCTAAACATTCTAGTAACGTTTTTCTCGTCTGCTGCCCTCTTTAACGAAGTCAGACAATGAATAGACAAAAGGAGCTTTTTTCTCCTTATTCTTCGACAAAGACATTTTTATAATCATAGGCCGCGCCAACACTATGAACGATGAGGCCTTTGATTTTTGGCGACCGTAGATGTGCTTCAGCACTTTGGAAGAGTGGAATAACGCCTAAGTCGTCGTTTAAGATTTTTTCTGCTGCTACCATATTTTCCCAACGAGCTTCTGGATCGTTAGCATTTTCATTGGAGGCTTGTTCGATCAATTGATTGTAATCATCATTTAGCCATTTTCCACGATTATAGGAACTGTCTTTTTTGAACAATTCCAAAAAGTTGATTGGGTCTGCATAATCCCCGATCCAGTTGTTCATGACCATCTCAAAATCGCCGCTATTTGAACGATCCAAGCGCACAGAAAATGGAACGTTTGTGACTTCGACAGTCAGCCCATCCAGTGTTTGCTGCAAGGTACCTTGAATGTATTCTGCCATTTTTTTCGATTGATCGGTATCTGATGTCAACAGTTCAAAAGACAATGTATCGATACCCAGTTCAGCTTTTGCCTTTTCCCAATATTCTTGGGCTTTTTCTTCGTCAAAGGCTAACGTGGTTGCCGCATCCTCGACAAAATCAGCCTTTGTCTCTGGATTAAACGCTAGGTCAGAAGGAACAAAACCGACCGCCGGTAAGGAGCCGTTGCCTAAAATATTGTCAACGATTTGTTGTCGATTCATACTATACGAAATGGCTTGGCGCAGATTTGCATTTCGAAAAGGCGAATCTTCTGGTGCTTGATTCATTTCTAAATACTGAGTGGTTGCACTAGGCTGAACAATGTAATCAGGATGATTCACATTCTGCATCGCCAATTCACCGCTTAAAATAATGTCATCGGCTTGTCCGCTTTCGTACAAGTTATAAGCGGTCGATGAGTCTTTCACGACATCAAAGTTAATTGTTTCAAGTTTGACCGAATCAGCATCCCAATAATCGGGATTTTTCGCCAATGTCCATTGGATGTCGGTGCCTGGTCCAGCATAATTGGTCAATAGGAATGGTCCATTGTACGCCGCGTTTTCACTGGTTAAGGCATATTGGTCACCGAACTCTTCCACGACACGCTCGTTTTGCGGGAAGAAAGTTGGAAAAGCCAGTAAAGATAAAAAGTAAGGCGTCGGTTTTTCTAACGTGATTTTCAATTCATAATCATTGACTGCTTCGATCCCTAACTCGCTTTTATCTAGCGTCCCATCTGAAATAGCGGTAGCGTTTTTAACGGGTGCCAGCATATAAGCATAATTGGAAGCAGTGGCTGGATCAACGGTTCGCTGCCAGCTAAAAACATAATCAGCTGCAGTAACTGGATCGCCATTGGACCATTTTGCCTCTTCCCGCAGTGAAATGGTGTAAGAAAGCCCATCTTCACTAACTTCAGCGTCTTCGCTTGCACCAGCGATCACAGGAACATTGTTTTCATCTAAGCGATAAAGACCTTCATAGGCGTTGTTTAACGTGATAAAGCTGTAAGAGTCGGTTGCTAAAGAAATATCTGCACTGCCCATCTCTGCCGAAAATTGCACATTGATCACTTGCTCTGCAGAAGAAGCGGCTGATGAATCCGTCTCGTTTTCTTCATTGCTATTTTGACAAGCTGCTAAAAATAAGCTGCCTAGTAACACAAGCGATACTGCATATTTGCTACGTTTCCCCATTTCTACTCATCCCCTTCTAACATTCAGATAATTCAAAAAATTCTGTTTGTTGTACCGAGTTTACCGCATGTTTATGCAGCCTGTCAATTTAACACGACCAAAAAATGTAAGAGGTTACATGGTTGTGTCAGAAACGCTCTTCTGAATGTAAAAAGTAGAAAAGAGCGACTTTATGCTGAATATCGTTGAAAGGAGTCGTGCCAAGAAAGCATACAAAAAAGTCCTGATCTTCTAGGGATCAGAACTTATGATACTTTCTTATACATCATTTCGCAGGTAAAATGGATAAAAAAACTTTCTTAATTTTCCTTCCCTTTCACACAAAAAAAAGAAGACATAAATTTCATCTTCATAGCGCTTTCTCAGAACCTTCCCACTTTTTTGCCTTTCAACTCAAGGAATAAAAGAAATCTCCTCAGAAAGTAAAAAAAACGTATCTATTTTAAAATAGGAGTGGTACACTAAACAAACGAAGAGTATTGCACGTGAGAAAAGAAAGACTTCCCCAAGTATCCATTTTCTCCAATACTCTTCGGAGTCTTCAGTACGTATATTAATTATACGTACTTTTTTCATTTGTTCAAGGCTTTTGAAAGATTTAATCAAAAAGTGAAAATCGATAAAAAAGTAAAAATTCCCACGCTAATTGACAATGATTCTCAATTAGCGCTATACTAAATGAAATCACTCACAGCAAGGAGGAATTTCATGTATATCCGTACCGTCGCATTTGAAGTAATTCCTGAAGGTAAAGAACGATTTCTAGCTAAAATGAAAAAAGATACCGCCTCAATGAAAACATTCGCTGGCTGTCAGTCTGCTGAAGCTTGGTTTTCAGAATCAAAAGACCGCCTCGTTTTCCAGTTGGTGTCAAAATGGACTGAGAAAAAAGCATTTCAAGCTTGGTTAAAACGCCCCGAACATCTGCAAAAGCACCGAGATGCGTATCGAGCAGAAAAGGAAGGAACTGCAAAACCGAGCCTTGTTTTGTCCAAAACAGGTCAAGAATTTGTCTTGATCGATGAAGAGCCTACTCCTAGTTAAACGATACGAGCGATCCACCAAAGCTGATTCCGTTCGCTTTGGTGGATCGCTTTCTTGTTCAGTATCTCTCTTTTCTATTCCACCGTTCGCTCGTTCAGGGTTCTTCCTTGCTGATCTTTTAATTGAAGCCAGCCATTGGTCCCCCCATAGTAAAGAAACATGCCGACCTCATTGACACTTTTTAATACGACGTCTTCAATCGTTCGTCCCTCTTTGATCGCTGATTGATTCTCTTGCCGTATCTTTTCTGCTAATCGAGCTGAAAAGCCCACCGAGCCGTCTTTGTTCAAAGGAACCTCTTGACACAAGGTAGCGCCTTTTTCAATTCGAACCTCGTTGCGTTTCTGCCAATAGACCGTTGCTTTACTTCCTTGATAATCCACCATAAAGGGTTCATCTTGTAATTCTTTTGACCATTTATGACGAGGCTTGCCCCCTTTTTTCACCGCTTTCGTTTCCTTTTTACTGGTGGATACATACCCCAGAAAATCGATCAAGCAATCAAATGGTTCCGCACAAACAGCGACCCCTTGTTGCAGTTCCTGTGGAATCACGATAGGTGCGTTGGAAGCATTGGACAAATGATATTTCTCTTGGTAATAGGCTGCTAAGTATGGCGCCATGATCTCCCAAGGTGGTGTAAGGATCATTAAGCGATCATATTCTTGCTTGTCATCAAATGATTTCTCATCTGCTACTGATAGTAATTGGCCTTCTTTTATGGCTAAGAGGACAGTATTGTCTTTTGTTTCAATAAGTTTTCCTTTAACAATTTGCAGTTGCCCTGCTTCCTTCGGCAATTCAAAAAGCATCTGTTTGTCATCAATGACCGTTTTTTCTAATTCCATTTCGCTCCCTGCTTTCTGCTAGTTTCTCGCCCATTATAGCATGTATTTTTCTACGCAGCGGTGTCCAAGAATCAAAAAAAGAGGCTGCTTCCAAGAAACAGCCCCTTTGTTAAGGGAATTGGTTTACGTGCATGGCTTCGTTTGATTGGGATTAACCCTTAGCTAGAAAAGCATTCAACCAATGCTGGTTGATAGATCTCGTTGTATTTTGCCACAACTCGTCCACAACGTTCCATTTTTCTGACCACTTCTCCGATAACGCGGCTTTCTAAGCCAACTGGTTTACATTCATATGCTTTACCTAATACAATTGTTTCTGCTTCCATAATGCGCTCCTTACTACTCGTTTCTCTAATTATATTATCATTTTATCATCTAATTCTAATAAAATAAAGCGATATGCATGTCTATTTAAAACAAAAATGAAAAAAGTGCCCATTATTCAATGAACACTTGCTTTGTAAACGTTATATTGTTTTTTGCTAATTATTAAGAAATGACGATTTATTTACGACTCGCTACTAGGATCGCCGCAAATTCTTCAAGATATTTCTGATCGATCGCATCATAGCTGTTCGTTTTGCCACTATCGATATCCAACACACCAATCAATTGATCATCAGCTATCATAGGAACAACGATTTCAGACATAGCTGCCGAGTCACAAGAGATATAGTTCTCATGTTCTTTGACATTTGGGACGATCAATGTCGTTTGTTTTGCGGCTGACTCCCCACAAACCCCTTTGCCCATAGTGATTCTGGTGCAAGATACTCTTCCTTGGAACGGGCCTAAGATCAGTTCGCCTTCTTCAAACAAATAGTAGCCGGCAAACACCGTATCTTCCAATGTTTCATTTAATAAAGCAGAAGAGTTTGCTAGATTAGCGATCCAATTACTCTCTGCTTCTAATAATCCTTTTAATTGCAGAAGCATCAATTCATACGCTTCGATTTTTTTATTCATTTTCTCACCTCTGTCCTTGATTATAAGCAAAGACAGAGGATTTGTCTTGTCTAAATTACTGAGTATGGGAAACAATAATGTGAAAAAAGAACTGTTGCCTAAAATAGCCTATCCATCCACTCGTACCAATAGTCAACGCTACTCACGGCATTTCCTTCTCAGTCGTCTTTGAAAACTTACTAGGCATCAATCACAGTAAAGCGGGTGTTTTCATGTTGTACTGTTTCGATCTCATCGATAATTGCCTTAGCTAAGGTACCGCTAGATGTCACCGATTCCTTTTGTTCGTTGAATAGTAAGTGATCTTTCCCTAAAATCGCTCGTTTAGCTGGTCCTTCTTGAAAGACATTCCCAGGAGAAATCCCCACCCAAGGGACATTTTTGACTGTTTCTAAAAAGAGATATTCGTCTAGCTGATTTTCTGGAATCGCAATCCAACTTTCGCTTCCTGGTGCTTTTTTCAACTCAGAGAGATTACGTTCCCCCGCTTCATTGAATAAACTGCCGGCTCCTAAGATGAAGAACAAGCGAGTGTTTTTTTCTCGAAACAGGTGCACTAATTTTGCTGCCAGATCCACATGCAAGTAAGCTTTGTCAGGACTTGTCGCAAACGCGTCAACAAGCACATCAAAGTCACTGAGCTCTTCTTCTGTGAGAGAAAAAGCATCCTTTGTAAGTGTTTTGACCGTCTCACCAAGTTGTTCTTTGGCCTTCGCTTCATTTCTCACGATAGCAGTCACTTCGTGTCCTCTCTGTACTGCTTCTTGATAAATTGCTGAACCTGCATTCCCTGTTGCGCCAATAATACCGATTTTCATAATGATCATCCTTCCTACTTTTGTTTTTTTTCAAAATCAGTTGTTACTAATTAAGTTACAACTAGAGTATAAAAGAAACTTTCTTCCCTGTCAAGAATTTGCCTAGCAGGTGAAAGTTCTTTTTTTACAGCCTTCCATGTGACTCTTTTAATGATTGGCTTCTACTTGAATGCCGTCAATGATGGATTGTAGCGAGATAGCGCTCATTTCCTGCTCAATTTTCTTTTGCAGCACATCGTAAGTTTCCTCTAATACCGTTTGGATATTCCCCCCAATCAAGCAATTGGGATTGGTCTTTTTGTCCGCATGTAAAAGATGCTGATCTTTTTCAACACTCGCATAGATGTCCAACAAAGAAATCTCATTTGGTTCCTTCGTTAGTTTAGGGTTTGGTTTTCCTCTTTGGCTTTCGATCAATCCTGCAATACGCAGATCACTCATAATCCGGCGAACATAGGCAGGATTCGTTTCAACACTCTGGGCGATCCGATCACTGGATAGATCAGTTCCTTTAAAGAGGTGGATGTAAGCGAGGATGTGAATGGCGTCGCTGTATTTCGTTGAATATTTCACTTCGTCTCCACTCCTTTTTCTTGTATCATACCTCTTTTTTCAGATTTAGACAAAGGGTACTGACCAATCTTACAAAACTCGAGGATCCCGTCAAGAAAAAGCAGCCCTCAAAAAGTTAGCACAAAAGCCTAACTTCTTGAGGGAACTGCCTACTGAACCATTTTTTCCTTTTTATTTAAACGAGCACTTTGCTAATAGCCTTTCATCCAAGTAGACTCAATCTGATTGCCGTCAGGATCAACGATTTCATAGCCGACCATCATGTCCTCTGGAATCCCCATATCAACTTGGAACGACTGTCCACCATTTTCTTCAGCGATTTTCGCAAAATTCTTTGCTTCTTCGGGTGTGTCAAAACTAAACGCGATCAATGCGCCACTCGTCTTCTTTGTATCTGCAATACTTCTACCATTTAGAAATTGTTGGTAAAACGCATGTTCTAACAGCATTAACCAAATCGATTCACTCCAAACCATTCCACTGCTGGTCTCGTTTGAGAACTCTTCATTTTTTACAAACCCCAGCGCTTCATAAAAGGATGTTGCACGTTTGATATCAGTGACAGGCAAGTTAATAAACACCATTTTGTTCGCCATTTTCTTGCTTCCTTTCTTTGGTAGGCTGCACTGCTGAATCCGTTCTCATTATAGCATTGGTCGATTGAATAAGAGAAACAATTGGCTTCTAGCGAATAAATGACTGATTTATTCTTTTCAAATCATTTTTGTGAAAAAACCTTTACTAAGATCGATAGCAATCACTCCTAATATAGGTCATTGTGGCTATGGCCGATTCATTCCAACTAAATCTCCGATCATTGAGGAAGCAATATTTAGAAAGTGATTGCTTGTCCAACGTGTAAATCAGGCCACTCATTTGGCGAGACGATAATCGCTCCTGGAAGAACTTCATTTTCTCCCTCACGGAAATAGATGGAGATATGCCCCAATTCAGTGAAATTCGCATTTGCTGCCGATCCAACTTCTTGGATCTCATATTCTTTTTCTCCAATACGAAATTTCCCACCAACTTGAATCACATCTTCTGTTGGATCCTCATGCGTATGGATGACCGAAATCGCTCTCAATTCTGGTGTTGCTTTTGGTCCAAAAAGGATCAATAAACTTTCTTCTTTAAATGCTTCCACTAATTCTCCGATTTCTGTGACTGTCGTTTTGTACATCGAACATCCTCCTAGAATTCTTTTCAATTAAATAAATAACGCTTACAATTGGACTGTAAGAAACAGTGCTCTTGAAAGACTACCTGCTTCTATTTTGTTTATTGGTTCTGATCGTTGCAACGCTTTGTGAGCCCTAATAACTTACACTTACGCTTCATGCAACAATTCATTTGCAACTTCATCTGTTGTAACAAGGACATTGATCAGCTGATGCTCTAGTGCAATTTTTATCGGTAAAACTTTTTTTGCTCCATAAGCAATCCCGATGACCGTGGGTATTTTTTTAATATCTTTTAAGTTCACACCGATCACACTCTTATTCAACTGACAATCAACTTCATTCCCTGTTTCATCGAAAAATCGAGAATTTATGTCTCCCTTGATTCCTTTTTCTTTAAGGCTTTTCATATCGGAATCATCAATATAACCGATTTCTGCCATTGTACTTTCCTCGAAAGGACTTGCTACCCCGACTAAAGCAATGTCGACTTCACGTGCTTCTGCTATGACACTACGAATGGTTGAGTTTTCGGTCAAGTCCTTTTTAATTTGTGGGTTTGAAACTAACGCTGGAGCATACAAATACTTCGCTCGTCCTCGCATTTTTCTTGCCAGATCATACGATAATTGGTTGGAGTGGATATCTACATGATCATCCCCCATCCCACCAATCAAGGGGTATACGGTGATCTCAGATTGATTGGCAAAAGGATAGTTATCAACTAAATTGCGGAGGGATTTCCCCCAAGACATCCCGATTTTAGCAGCTTTTTTTGATACCTTTTGTAGATACAAAGCACCTTGTCGTCCGACCATTTTGTCCACTTCATGATTTGCCAGATCCATCGTATCCACGACAACTGCACTTTTCAACTGGTATTTTTGTTCCAATTTTCGCTCTAGTGTTGCTGAATAAACACTTTTGCTATTAATAAAAATCTCTACTAAGCCAGCTTCCTTCGCATCAATTAAATTTTTAGAAACCAAAGAACGAGAAACACCAATGATTTTCGCAATCTCCGCTTGGGTTTTTCCTTCTTCATAGTACATCGATGCAATTTTAACTAGCTCTTTTTCATCTGTGCGATCCATCACGCATCTCTCCCTAAACCCTTTTATTAAAATATACCACACCTATTGTCAAATGACACAGCCAATTCGCGATTTTCTAGAAATATGTTGGCTGATGTCTGCGGATGGATGTTGTTTTCTCCCATGATCTCTTGGAAGAACTAGGCAATGCTCTTCCACAAACGTTTTGTTTCTGTTGCAAATGAGTAGAAATTTTTTTCATTTAGAAAAGTATGATTTTCTCTGCTTTTTTCTCATTAGTACATCCCGATGCTAAAGACCCAAGCAATCAATACTGCAAGCACACCTGTAATGACCCGGCTATACAAGATCGCTGGGACTCCGACTTGCACGGTTTCAGGTTTTGCTTCGCCAAGGGATAGACCAACCGGAATAAAATCACAACCTGCTTGAGCATTGATAGCAAAAAGCGCCGGTAACGCATAAGCAACTGGAATGGTGCCTAAGCCAATTTGTGTTCCGATCAAAACACCAACGACTTGCGCAATCACACCACCAGGTCCTAAAATGGGCGATAGAAAAGGCATACTACAAATAAAAGCAATCAAAAGCATACCAATGATCGAATCAGAAAATGGTGCTAAAGCTTGTGCTAGGAGATCACCTACTCCTGTATAATTGATAAATCCGATCAGCATGCTGATAAATGCCATGAAAGGAATAATGTTTTTCAATAGCATATCAACTGCATCGCGTCCTGCTTGGTAAAAAATGCCCATCACTTTGCCTATCCCTCGAGAGAACTTCACGAGAATGCTCTCTTTTTGGGCATTTTGTGCTTGGTGCTGTGCTTTTGCTTGGGCATACTTTTCTTCAAATGACTCTGGGGCATCTGCAGTTTCAATATCCGCCTGTTTCTCTAGCGTTTTTTCTTCTACAGGAACTGCCCCTTTATTTTCACATAACTCGATATCCTCTGGCGTGACACCAGAAACGAAAACATCTTCTGTAATGAACTTAGCTAAAGGGCCAGAAGGCGAAGATGGCAAAACATCAACTGTTGGGATTTTCTTCATTGGATAAACCCCGATACGTGCTGTTCCACCACAATCGATGACTGCTGCCATGATTTCTTCTTCTGAGATCGCATTTGAGAAACCGTCGACGACTTCAGCCCCACTCAGTTCGCCCATCTTTTTCGCAACAGGATGAATTCCTCCTCCAGTCACAGAGATAATCTTGATTTTTTTCCCTTCAGGCTCAATTTCTAATCCTTTTCCCCAGCCGTTGCTGCCTTTTTTTACAAAAATCTTTCTGTACATCGCTTTTCCTCCCATATACTCGATTCAACACACTTTAAATCGTTTCAGTTTTTGTGGCAGATTCTCGCTTCATTAAAAATTTTGTGATTTTCTCCGTAATCACACCTCTAACGAAAACCACGACAATCCCACATAAGAAATAACGAACGGCTAAACTTCCTTGATCATACCCTGCCTTCATGACCCCGTTAGCGATCCCCAAGTATACAAAAAGTTCGCCGGCATTCGCATAAGGAAATAACCCTGTTACAGGATGCAAAAATGAAACTACAGCATCATAAAATGCCGGTTTTTCTTCTTCCTCAACGAATTTTCCGAACGTATATGCCATTGGATTCGTTAATAAAAGGACCGATAAAATCGGCATGACTGTGTACCTTAATACAAGATGTTTCGCACTGGCACGAATTGCTTTATTGACTCGCTTCTCTCCAATAATAGCGATCAAAGAATAGGTAAATGTTAGTAAAACGATCAATAGCGGTATAATACCAGTCATAAAACTCATAAATTGTTCTCCACCGGCTTCAAACAAACCAATAAAGTTTTTACCAAACCATTCAATATATTTCATTATTCATTCCTCCTAAAATCAAGTAATCGGTTTCATTTTTTGTCTAAAAAGGACAAAATCACTTTTTGGTGCAAACACGATTTTTTCGCTTGCCATTCCTTCAATAACTCTTGAGAGGTTTGTTCACCAACTAATGACTCACAAGATGTAAAACGAGAAAAAATCGTCAAGCCAGAATACGTATACGCCTCAATGATCCTTCCCTGTGTATTTGTTACTACGACTAATACCACCGATGAATACCAATTTTTGGCCACTTCTGTATTTAATTGATATCCACTTTTATTTTTATAGCGTTGGACTAATTGTTTCACAAAGCGCTGATAATACCGAATTTGAAACAAACTAAATATTCCTTGTAAAACGACGATAAGTGTTCCTAGCACCACAATTCCTTGCATAAATAACCTCTCCTTTAACTACCACGATTTTTGTAAGTATGTGATATTGATATCTTTTTAGTGTAATTGATTCCTATGTTCGATACAAGCTAACGGTTATTTTATTCCTACTTACCTTATCTGGATCAGCGGTTAAAGGAGAAGCTAACTACTGTTTAATCAAATGTTTCGTCTTGTAATTTGCGTAATTTATATACAGTCGTTGATTCATCTAATTCCACATCATCCACCGTTAAAAAGGCGCCATCTTTGATTGAACGCTTGGCAACTGCGCCAGCAATCAAACCAATCGGAATGTGACTATTTCTTTTCATGTCTTCATGGGTCTCAAGGACACCTCTTACGCAAAAGCCGCCGATTCCATCGATTCGCTCACCCGCTTGGATGGCTTTTTTCGTCACACAAACAGTTTCTGAAACAGGTGCTCCCATAGGTACGATTGCTGTATCTTGCTCTAGTACAGCTCTTGCAATCGTAATTGGTGTTTCTAATGAGCATAGATGAAACGGCCGATAGAGAAGATGATGATCACGCTCGCCTTTTTTCATCAGGTAATCTAATTCATGACTAACGCCTTCGTTTTGCCCTTTCACTATACAAAAGATACCCGGGGCAATTCCGTCAACATATTCCACCACACCAAATTTATTTAATATCCCACCGTTTTCTTTGGTCGTCAGTTGTTCGAGCGTACCATCTAAATCAGCACTGATGCCATGCATGCCAACAACATCAGGGACAAACCCCATTGCATTAGAGAGCAAGTTCATTTCCCCCATCGTCTTTGTTCCATCTTGAAATGACGCTAGAATTTTCGGGCTCATTTTTTGGGCTTTAGCTTTTGCAGCTGCCGTATCTGGATTGGCATGGACCATCAATTGATTATTTTTTCCTTTACCAGCGACTAACACTTCCATCCCCATACTTTTAGCAAATTCATACATCTGCATCGTAGCCGCTGGCTCATCACCATCTGATCCAGTATAAATCAAGTCGGTTGCTCCATATAGCTTATTCATCAGCGGTCCGATCGTAATATCGATTTCAACATTCAAAAGTACAAGATGCTTTTTCGCCATTAGTGATTCAAGAGAAATTTGTGCACCTGCCTCTGGGACACCGGTTGCGTCAACGATTATCTCTACTTTATCGGAATGAATAATATCTTTAAAATCTTGGCTGATCAAAATGTCGATTTTCTCATGGGCTGTCGCATTGTAAGCAGCAGCTGCACGATCGGCAGCTTCTAAATTGATATCGCTTATCCCACTGACGATCATTCCTGGAATCGTTGAAATTTGTGAAATCATACCAAAGCCCATTTGTCCTGCCCCAATCACACCTACCTTGATCGGGTTTCCTTCTTTTTCACGATGTAACAACTTTGTATAAAGCGTCATTGCTTCTTCCTCCTTTTTGTCAAACGACACGGTATTTGTCATTTGCTATTACATCTGTATTTTGCCATCTATTTTGTCATATGTCAACACCATTATCAAATGACATAATAATAGACGTCTCATTTTCCTTTTTTCTTCCTGTCTATTTGCTATCCTTTCTTTATTCAGCCATTCGTTCTTTTCATCCGTAGAATTGACCGAATCGACCATAATTGCTTTTATAGTCATAAAAATTTTCAAAAAAGAATTAATAAATCACCTAAGAATCTGAGCTATAAAAAGCTAGGTTCTCCTCTCAAGAAAAAAGAAGGACTCGAAAATCGTTTATCATTTTCGAGTCCTCCTTTTTTTTGTTCAAATTTCATGGTTCAAGTGCCCTTTAGAGTTAGCCATGCTGCTTCACTGATGATTCAATTGAAGTAACGACAAAAAAGAAGAAATTCTTTCTTAACCTCTGCCATAAATCAGGATGTAACGAATTTGTTGATATAAATTTTAAGAGAACGTCATTTCTTGATGTGTCTTTTTCTTGACCTAAAGTTAACTTCAGCATTTATACTAACAATACTAACTTAAGAAAGAAGGATTTATATGAGAGCAGCAATTTTTGAAAAAGCAGGATTAGTTAAAGTGGAAGAAGTAAAAAAGCCAACTTTGCAAGCAGCCGATGATGTTATTATTAAAGTTGTCCGAGCATGTGTTTGCGGTTCTGATCTTTGGTCGTATGCCCATGGCGATAGTAAAGAACCTCATTCAGTTAATGATGGTCATGAGGCATTAGGAATCGTTGAAGAAATCGGTCCAGACATTACGACTGTGAAACCTGGAGATTTTGTCATCGTCCCCTTCACCCATGGTTGTGGTGAATGTGATGCTTGCCGTGCCGGCTTTGATGGCACATGCGACCGTCATCAAGGTACAACGAATTGGTCTAACGGTTTCCAATCTGAGTATATCAACTTCCATTACGGCAACTGGGCCCTTGTAAAAGTTCCAGGTCAGCCAGCTGATTATACGGAAGGTATGATCAAGTCTCTTTTAACTTTGGCAGATGTTATGCCCACAGGATATCATGCGGCACGTTGTGCACATGTAGAAAAAGGGGATAAAGTCGTCGTGATTGGCGATGGTGCCGTAGGACAATGTGCTGTCATCGCGGCAAAAATGCGTGGGGCTTCCCAAATTATTTTAATGAGCCGTCATAAAGATCGACAAGAAATGGCTCTTCAATCAGGTGCTACAGCTGTTGTGGCTGAGCGTGGTGAAGAGGGAATCGCGAAGGTACGCGAGATCCTTGGCGGAGGCGCAGATGCTGCTCTTGAATGTGTTGGTACAGAAGCTGCCATTACACAAGCCCTTGGTGTATTGCATAATGGTGGTCGTGTAGGTTATGTCGGCGTCCCTCACTATGACGATCGACCAATCGGTTCCACTTTTGCTCAAAACATTTCCATTGCGGGAGGATCTGCATCGGTCACAACATATGATAAGGAAATCCTGTTAAAAGCGGTGCTTGATGGTACTATCAATCCAGGCCGCGTTTTCACCCAAACCTATGATTTAGATGATATCAACCAAGCCTATGCCGATATGCAGGAACGAAAAACGATCAAATCTATGGTTGTTGTTTCAAGGGATGAATAGACAAAGCTAATTAAAAAACGCTCGTCCGAACAATGGACAGCCTCTCGATAGACAAAGTACTATAACCAGTACTTTGTCTTTTTATCCATGAAGAAAGAAAACACTGTAACAGCCTACCCTTTTTCCACAATTAATCAATTCTAGAACTTTAAAATGATAGAACATAACGCCGAACAAAAGAAAAAAGCCCTTGAAATCAAGGGCTTTTGCTTCATCTGATAATAAATGATTAACGACGAATTTCTTTGATACGAGCTGCTTTTCCGTGTAATGCACGCAAGTAGTACAATTTTGCACGACGTACTTTACCGTAACGAACAACTTCGATTTGTGCAACACGTGGTGTGTGCAATGGGAAGGTACGTTCAACACCTACACCGTTTGATACTTTACGAACTGTATAAGTTTCGCTGATACCAGCACCGCGGCGTTTGATGACAACACCTTCAAATAACTGGATACGTTCGCGAGTTCCTTCGACAACTTTCGCGTGAACGCGAACAGTGTCCCCAGGACGGAAAGCTGGGATGTCAGTACGTAATTGTTCTTGAGTTAGTTCTTGAATCAATGGATTCATGTTTATCATTCTCCTTATTCCCAAACATTCTTAAAGCATGAAAGCTCCAGCGGAACATCGTAATAGTTGAGTTTACACTCACTGAAATATCTTACCACAGTCGACCATAGGCTGTAAAGAGAATTTTCTTGTCATGGCACAGAATATCAAAAAAACTGGCACTATTTTACTTGCCAGTCTTCGCTTCGTCTTCAATTTCTTTTAAAAGCTTCTGCATTTCAGCGGTCAGCGGATAAGTTTCCAGCATATCTGGACGTCGCTGATACGTTCGGCGCAAGGATTCTTTTAATTGCCACTGCTCGATCAATTTATGATTGCCATTCATCAAAACTTCCGGCACTTTCATGCCTTTGAACTCTGCCGGGCGTGTATATTGCGGATGCTCTAATAAACCAGTGGAATGAGAATCAGTTTGTGCGGAGGTTTGATTGCCCAAAACTTCTGGTAATAGCCTGACCGTCGCATCGATCATGACCATTGCCCCCAATTCGCCGCCAGTCAAGACGTAATCGCCCAGTGACACTTCATCAGTGACCAATGAACGGATTCGTTCATCATAGCCTTCATAGTGACCGCAAATAAAAACAAGGTGCTCTTCGGTAGAGAATTCTTCCGCCATCTTTTGATCAAAGGGTTTTCCCGCTGGGTCTAATAGGATCACCCGCTTTTTCGTTTCTGGTGTCGCTTCTTCGATCGCTTTGATATTGTCATAGACAGGTTGGACTTTTAATAACATTCCTGCTCCGCCACCATAAGGATAGTCATCCACTGTTTGATGTTTGTTGTCAGAATAATCACGGAAATTAGAGACATTGATTTCTAACAATCCCTTTTCCCGTGCTTTACCGATGATCGATTCTCCAAGAGGCCCTTCAAACATTCGTGGAAATAGTGTCAGCACATCAATTCTCATCGTCTAACAACCCTTCTGGGATCTCAACGATGACCTGACCATTTTCAAGATCGATGGTATGAACAACAGATTCGATATAAGGAATCAAGGCATCCTTCTTCCCTTTTCGCTGTACCACCCAAACATCATTGGCGCCTGGTGAAAGGATCTCTTTGACTTTACCAATGACTGTGCCATCTTCTTCGACGACTTCCAGACCAATAATTTCATGGTAGTAAAACTCATTTTCTGCTAGATCCACCAAATCATCCTTGGTAACTTTTAAAATGCCGTTACGAAACGGTTCAACGTCGTTGATGTTGGGATAGCCCTCAAACGTTAACAAATCAAAATTTTTATGTTTGCGATGACCTGAAACAATCAATGGTAATGGCTCTTTATTTTCACGAAAAAGTGTCAATTCAGCCCCTTTACGGTAGCGTTCTTCTGGAAAATCCGTTTGCGATATCACTCGTACTTCTCCACGGATCCCATGTGTATTGACGATTTTCCCTACGTTTAAATATTCTGTCACGTTCGTTCCCCATTTCTTCTAACTTCTGTTCTATTTTAGCATAGCAAAGTAGCGAATTCTAGCCGTTTCCTAGCGCCCCCTGTTTTCCTCAAAATCATCGCACGAAAAACGCCCCTTCGACGCTTGATCAAAGGGGCAATGTCCTAATCTGAAACTTATTGATTCATTGAAACGGCCATTTCCAATGCTGAACGTGCATCTTGATGTTGCACCGTTCGAAGCATCTTTTCTTGTTGCCAGACCACGGTAGTTGCTGTATGGTCATTTTTTCCCATATCGATGGTGATTTGACCGACCTCAGGTGCTGGAAGCATGGCTTCTTCTAGATACGCTACCACTTCTTTGGCAACCGGAACTGGATCTTGTTCCTCTTGGTTGACTGCTCGAACAGTCAATGACCAATTTCCTTCTTGCCAGCTCAAATAACTGGAGCCGGCAGCTCCTTGCATATGCCCAGTAATCCCATATCCGAGATCGACGGCTTGTCCGCCATCATCCGCTGTTACATTGACCGCTGCAGCCGCTTCATCCGCTGATTGATACTCTTTTGATTGAAAAGCAGCAAGCGGTGTTTCTTCGTTCAAAGCCTTGTCATTGAGAGACAATTGCTGATCAAGTCCATAATAAAGAATCGAGGCATCGGATTGACTGCCAGCTGTGGCAGCATTCAACGCTTTACCCGAAGCAAGCGGAACCTCCTTTGGCAAGACAAGATCAGGGAATACCGCTTGTATTTGGCTATAGATGTCTGTGGTGCTACTCGTATTTGAAGAATCCTCAGAAACCGCCTGACTAGTCGATGCAGTTGATTGACTGGTTTCTGACTGACTACTTTTTTGTGTTTGGGTACTTTCCACCATAGTCGTTGCTGTTGTTTCAGCTGTACTGGCTTGACTGGTTTCTTGGTCTTTTTGATTAGTACAGCCAGCCAAGGTTCCGATCGTTAGCAGCGTAACAAATAATCCTAGTTCTTTTTTCATGATGTTCCCCTCCTTATACAAAGGATACCCCTCAATAAAAAAAATGACAAACAAGTCAGATTGTCTGTCATTTTTTTTGTCGATTTTTTAAAGATTAGTGACCCAATTTTGCAGTGATTGGAAGCCGTCCTTGATCCATTGCCAAACTTGATTGGCGATCGTCGATAGGTCGCCCCAACGAAAGTTTTGTGTCCATTGGTTCAATTGCGTCATGATCTCCTCACGATAGACCCAAATTAAAAAGAGCAACAACAAGATCCCTAGCGTTCGCCAAAGAAAAGAACCGATTTTATAAATAAAGACGAGGATCAAAAGAACGACGATCCATGCGATTAGTTGAGACATACAAGCACCTCCTCATTTTTGATTATCTCAAAACCATCCTTTTTTGTCCTCCATCTTAAGCATGAATTTTACAAAAAAAGCATTTCTCTTTGAGAAATGCTTTACACTCTTGCTTATTTACCATCAATGATATTCAAACGAACTTTTTTCGGTCCATTTGTCCGTACACTGTAAACGATCGTTCGAATTGCTTTGGCAACCCGACCTTGTTTACCGATGATACGACCAATATCTTCTGGTGCCACAGTAAGATTATATTCCAAGAAATCATCTGACTCTACCAGCTCAAGCTTGATATCCTCAGGTTTGGTAACAAGTGGTGAAACGATCGTTAAGACTAATTCTTGCAAATCTTTCATCCAAAGTCACCTTATTTCTTAGTGAATTTTGCTTCGTGGTGTTTTTTCATAACGCCTTCTTTAGAAAGGATGTTACGAACTGTATCTGAAGGTTGCGCACCTTTAGATAACCAATCAAGAACTAGATCTTCTTTGATTGTTACTTCAGCTGGGTCTAGTAAAGGATTGTAAGTACCAACTGTTTCGATGAAACGTCCGTCACGAGGAGAACGTGAATCTGCTACGACGATACGGTAAAAAGGTTTCTTTTTAGAACCCATGCGTTTTAAACGAATTTTTACTGCCATTATTTACACCTCCATTGATTTAATCACAAGAGCTAGTTTAACAGGTTTTTCTGATGGTGTAAAGAGTTTTTTCTTTACAGCTGAAAAAAGTTTTTCTTTACTGTTTTTTCGGCATGGTTATCTTTTGCCAGAATGAATCTGGACGCGTATCATGAATATTAGAGAAAGCTTTTTAAGGTCAAATCGTTTTATTTGCACTATCCACTTACTTTTGGTAAGCTAAATGAGTAGAAAACAACAAGGAGGAATTTTACATGACAAAAAAAATCGGTTTTATCGTCGGCAGCTTGCGGGAAGGTTCTTACAATAAACTCGTAGCGAAAAAATTCGCATCACTATTACCAGAAGGTTTTGAAGCATCTTTCATCGAGATCGGCAACTTGCCTTTTTACAATGAAGATTTGGAAGTTGAAGGAAAAGTTCCTGCTGAATGGACAGCATTTCGTGAAGCATTAAGCGCCGTTGATGGTGTCTTCTTCTTTACACCAGAATACAACCGCTCTGTTCCTGCAGCCTTGAAAAATGCTTTAGATGTTGGTTCTCGTCCTTACGGTGCAAGCAGTTGGGGTGGCAAACCAGCCTTAGTCGTCAGCGTTTCTCCAGGAGCGATCGCTGGATTTGGTGCGAACCATCATTTGCGTCAATCATTAGTCTTTTTGGATATGCCTACTCTGCAACAACCAGAAGCCTACATTGGCGGTATCACAAACTTGATCGATGAAAACAATGAGATCAACCCAGATACAGTGAGCTTCTTCGAAACGATCCTTGCAAAATATATTGAATTCTTTCAACGATTCAACTAATGAAGATTCCATAAAAAAGACCAAGAAATGAAGCGACCCCCAAAAGTTAGACCAAAAAATCTAACTTTTGGGGGTCGTTATTTGTATGGCAAAATATCCTTTTG